>NZ_JAKFWS010000018.1 GCF_021731785.1 Methylocystis sp. | reverse complement strand
GTTCGCGCCATCGTCGGCGGGCGGGACTATGGCGCGAGCCAGTTCAACCGCGCGACCGACGCCGCGCGCCAGCCCGGCTCCTCCTTCAAGCCCTATGTCTATCTGACGGCGCTGATGAGCGGCAAATTCAAGCCGACCACCATCGTCACCGACCGGCCGACCTGCATCGGCAATTATTGCGTCCATAATTACAGCGGCGGCTACGCCGGCTCCATGCCGCTCGCCATGGCGTTGGCGAAATCCTTGAACACTATCGCCATCCAATTGTCGCAGGCGATCGGCAATGGCGATTCGCGGATCGGCCGCGCCAAGATCATCGACACCTGCCGGCGTCTCGGCATCAGCACGCCGCTTGAAGACACGCCGTCGCTGCCGGTCGGCCAGAGCGACGTCATTCCGCTTGAACATTCGGCCGCTTACGCCGCTTTCGTCAACGGCGGCAAGAAGGTCACGCCTTACGCCGCTGTCGAAATCCGCAACCGCCAGGGCGATCTGCTGTATCGCCATGACCGCGACGCCCCGCCGCAAAAGCAGGCGGTGCCCTACGACAAGGTCGTCGAACTCGCCGGCATGATGAAGAAAGTCGTCGAGGAAGGCACCGGCAAACGCGCCCAGCTTGGCGAGGGCATCGACGTCATCGGCAAGACCGGCACGACGAACGGCTACAAGGACGCATGGTTCTGCGGCTATTCCGGAACGATGGGCGGCTGCGTCTGGTACGGCAATGACGACAATGCGCCGATGAACAACATGACCGGCGGCACGCTGCCGGCCGGCACCTGGCACGACATCATGGCCTATGCGCATCAGGGCGCGACCTTGAAGCCGATCGTCGGATTGAGGCCGGATCCCAAAGGCGCGACGGCCGTCGTCAACGCCAATGTGGTGAAGCCCGTCGAGCTCGGCGCGCCGCAGCGGCCAGCGACCTTGTCGAAGAGCGCGATCCAGGCGCTCGAATCGATTCAGATGAAGATCAAGGCGGTCGGCGGCGACAAGCAGAGCGGGCTCGAGGCGCCCGAACCTGCAGCGTCCGACGCCGCGCCGCGAGAGGCGATGCGCGCGCCACACGCGGCCGACGGCGGCGTCATACGTTAGCTTCGGGAGCGCTTCTTGGACCTCAAGCCTTACGCGAATTATCTGCGCGCCGCCTCGGCGATGATCGCCGGCATCGCGATCGGGCTCTTTGCGACGGTGCTGTCGCTCAACGCCGGCTACGGCTTCAATTCTTTACGCGCCGGTCCGTGGACGTCATGGCCGCATATCGGCGGCGCCGATATCGATCCTTACGCGCGGGCGGTGATCTCGCGTTCCGGCGAGGCTCCGCTCGGCCGCGATCAGGGACTGGCCTTCATCGCGCGCACCGATTCCGACGGCGCGCCGCTTGACGCCGAATGCAAATATCGCATCGTCGATCCCTTGCCAGCCGCGCGTTTCTGGACGATTGCGCTCGCCAGTCCTGACGGAAGGCTCGTCGCCAATCCCACCGACCGTTACGGCTATTCCTCGGTCGACGTTCTGCGCAAGGAGGGCGGCGCTTTTGAAATCGACGTCGCTCGGGACGCGCGGCCCGGCAATTGGCTGTCGCCGGGAAAGGCGCAGGGTTTCGTCGTCATGCTGCGGCTCTATGATACGCCGCTCGACATCGACTCAAATCCCGATCCCAATTCCTTTCCAAAAATCGTGAAACTCGGATGCGCCTGAATATTCCCGATCGCTTTCTCGACCTCTTGCCCTGGTTGATGGCCACGCTGCTCGTCGCCGGGATCGTGCATATCGTTTCGGTGCTGCTGATGCCGACTGTCGCGCCGCGCGACGCGCTGGGGCGGCTTGCAGCCTATGTGAAGAGCGCCGCTCCGGCGGAAGGCGTGGTGCTGCTGCCGCAGATGGCGCCCGGCGACGAGACGCTTCCCTTCGAAGATCCGGCCTTCGCCGAGGCGGTCTGCGTCTATGATCTCGGCAAGGGTCCGCTGCGGGTCAAGACCAGCGTCGACGGCGAGGATTTTCTCGGCCTTTCGTTTCACGCCAACGCCGGCCGCATCTATCATTCGATGACTGATCGCTCGGCGATCAAGGGCAAAATCGACATCGTCGTCGGCGACGCGCGCCAGATCGACGCTATGCAGAGCGCGGATGAGGGCGATGCGCCGCCGCCGTCGGAAGTGCGGCTCACCGCGCCGACGAAGCGCGGCTTCGTGCTGATCCGCTCTTTGGCGAAGCGCCCTTCCGATCAGGAGCGCGCGCGCAACCGGTTGAGCGCGATCAGCTGCCAGAGTTTCGATCTGCCGCAGGGGTGAGTCTCGCGGACGCTGTCATTCCCGACAGGCCTCAGGCCTGATCGGGAATCCAGGGGCGACGCCACGCATGATTGGTCTTTTCTGGATTCCCGATCGCGCTGCGCGCGTCGGGAATGACATCGTGCAAAGCGCTGCGTATTGGGAGCGACATTAGCCGCGCATCGTGTTTTGCGCAGGAGAAGAGGCGCGCGTCAGTTGCCGTCGCTTGGCAGCCCCGGGATCGGAAGAATCTCGATTCCCTCTTCGAGCAGCGCCTTGGCTTCCTCGAAAGTCGCATGGCCGCGGATCGCGCGGCGTTCGGTTTCGCCGTCCTCGATGGCGCGCGCCTCCTCCGGGAAGCGGTCGCCGACGTCTTCGGTATGGGCGATCACCGTGTCGTGCAGCTCGCGCAGCTTGGCGCGCAGATCGCGCGCAGCGTCGTCGCGCGGCTTGGCGACATTGGGCGCCATCACGTCGCGCGCGATCTTCGTCGAGTCGCAAAAGGGACAGGAGATCCGTCCTTCGGTCGCCTGCTTCTCGAAGCTTGCGCTGTCGCGAAACCAACTTTCGAAGCTGTGGCCGGCGTCGCAGATGAGCGAATAGCGGATCATGCCGGCGCTCCTCCGGCGAGGAGCGCGTCGAGCGCGCCCTCGCGTTCGAGGGCGTAAAGTTCGTCGCAACCGCCGACGTGCCGGTCGTCGATGAAAATCTGCGGCACGGTCGAGCCGCCATTGGCGCGCTGGCTCATCCGGCGGCGTCCGAGCGGGTCCCACGCCACCGAAATTTCTTCAAAGGCGGCGCCCTTCTGCGTCAGCAGCCGCTTTGCGGCGACGCAATAGGGGCAGGTGGGCGTGGTGTAGATTTCGATGCGGGGGGCCATGGCGCGCTTATACGCCGGCCGCTATGGGCTTGTCACGGCCCGCGCGAAGACCAGGAGATCGACGCGCGCCGCGCCCGCCTTGCGTAACGCGCGCGTCGCGGCGTTGGCCGTCGCCCCGGTGGTCAGCACATCGTCGACGAGCACGACATTGCGCCCGTCGATCGCGTCGGCGCGTTCGGGCGAGACGCGAAAGGCACCGGAGAGATTGGCGGCGCGCTGCGCCCGCGTCAGCCCGACCTGGGGCGCCGTCGGCTTGACGCGCAAAAGCGCCATCATCTCCGCCGGCACGGCGCTCTGGCGGGAAATCGCCTGCGCAAGCGCCGCCGACTGATTGAACCGGCGCGCCAGAAGCCACAGCCGGTGTAAGGGGATCGGCACGATCACATCGGCGTCGGCGAGGAGTTCGGCGCCGGCCCGCGCCATCCAGCAGCCGATCGGTTCCGCGAGCTCCAGCCGGTCGTAATATTTCAGACGGTGCGCCAGGGCGCGGGCCTTGTCGCTGTCATATCGGGCGACGGCTCTGGCGCGGCCGAAGGCTGGCGGATTGGCTGCCGCTTCGAGCGAGATCAAGCCCGGCTGCGCCAGGTCGCGTTCGAACGGCGTGCCGAGCCGCTCACAATAGGGGCGCTCGATAAAGGCGATGTCGCGCCAGCATTCGGCGCAGATCGCGCCATGAACGGCGACGGCGCTTCGGCAGACGAGGCAGGACGGCGGATAGACGAGATCGAGAAGCGCGTTCCCCGCCCGTGCAAAGGGTCGCAAAAGTCCCATCTCGGCGCGCCGCGTCATCGGTCGAAACCCGCTCGATCAGTCTTTCCAATGCGATATTTGCCGCCGTCCCGGCATGTATTCCGGCGCCGGAAGGATTGTGTCGCCACTCGCGCGCCGACCAAAATCGTTCGATCGAGATCGTCCGACGCTCGGCCGCCCCCTGTATTGCTAATCAGGGGTTGAGCGCAGGCGGAACCCTAACGCATCGTATGGATCTGGAAAAGATTCGGTCGCGGGTCGGTTTGCCGGCAATCCGCCGTGACCTGCGAATTGGAGCCCAACAGGAGATTGACGCCCATGATTGAGTTCCACGCGATCTTCATCATCTCCTGCATCGCCGTGCTCGCGCCGCTGCTCAATCGCATTCCGGTTTTTGCGCGCGCGCCGATCGTCGCCATCGAACTTCTCCTGGGCATGCTTGTCGGCCCGAGCGGCGCGGGACTGGTGAATGCGGACAGCGCTTTGGACTTTCTCAGGGAATTCGGGCTGGTCTATCTGTTTTTTCAGGCGGGTTTCGAGTTCAACCAGAAGGAAATAAGCGGAAAGCCCCTTCGACTAGGGTTTTATGCATGGCTCGTATCCTTGAGCCTTTCGTTAGTTATTTCCGGAGCGCTTTACCTTCTCGGCCTCGTCGAGGCGCCGCTTCTCGTCGCGCTGATCCTGCCGACCTCGGCTTTCGGCATATTGATCCTGATGTTGCGGCAGGCGGGAGAGCTCGACGACGAATTTGGACATTATGTCCTTGGCGTCGCGGCCGTAAGCGAACTCGGGCCGCTCGTTCTCGCGTCAATCGTTCTCGCGCAACACAATCATCATCTCCACCAGACGCTCTTGAGCGCGTCGTTCATCGCCATCGGACTCGCGGCGATTTTCCTGCTCAAGCGGGTCCGATCCGATCGATTGGCGGAAAGCATCGTTCTTTGGCTTGGCGACGGCGAACTGCTTCCCATCCGAATTTCGATTGTGGTTTTGCTCGGTTTCGTCTCCTTCGCCGATCGACTGGGCATGGAGCTTGTGGTCGGCTCCTACATGGCTGGCATGGCTGTCGCAGTCCTTGTGCGCGGCACCAGGGCGGAAATTCTCAAGGAGCGTTTGACGGCGATCGGCTCTGGTTTCCTCATCCCGCTGTTTTTCATCGAGAGCGGCGCGGCTTTCGATTTCCCGGCGCTGGTCTCGAGTCCGGCGAGCGTCGTGCGCTTCATCTTGTTTTGCGTGGCGTTCCTGCTCATTCGCCTGGCGCCGCTCAATCTTTTCCGAGGGACGCTGCCGGAGCGGGATATGCCGGCATTGGCGCTATTGTCGTCGACCACGCTACCGCTGGTCGTCGCGTTGACTTATCTCGGCGTGGGCAGGGGTCAGATGTCGCATGAGACGGCCTCGGCGCTTGTCGGCGCGGCGATGGTGACCGTCACGGCGTTCCCAACATTGGCCTTCTGGCTTCGCGGAACGCATCGACAATCGCGCCTTGCGGACAGCGTATCGCTTGTCGCCCACGCCGTCGCCGATTGGTGCTCGCTGCAGGCGTCCGCCGGATTGGCCAGACTTCCCCCGCAATGGCGCGAGGACCTGCATGGTCTTGAGCGGCGCGTTCGGGACCTTATCAACCGTTCGGCAAAGTAGTATGGGCGTTCGGTCAGGTCGAAGGGAAGGTCGCGCGCGTTAGCCGAGCAGACCGCGCGCCTTCGGCGCGAGCGGACTATCGGCGAGCGCTTGGGCGTCGGGGCGATCCGGCGCAGGGTGATTGACCAGCGCGCCGTAGAGTCCCTGAACGAAGCCTTCGTCGAGATCCTTGACGATGAAGACGATGCGCGTGCGCGTGTCGGCGTCGGGCCAGGCGTCGAGTCGATGCGGCGGGTGGAAGACATGCTGCACGCCGTGGATCGCCACGGGGCGCGAGGGATCGTCGGCGAGGGCCACGATTCCCTTCACGCGCAACATGCGCGGCCCATGCGTGTGGCGCAGAAGATCGATGAAAATATCAAAGGAGGCTGGCGTCAGCGGCGCGTCGGCGGAAAAGCAGAAGGCGCGAATATGCGCGTCGTGCCGGTTCGCGTCATGACGATGGTGATGAGTTTCGTGATGATGCGCATGGTCGTGGCCGGCGTGGCCATGCTCCTGCGCTTCTTCGACCGCCTCGGCGTTGAGCCATTCCTTCACGCGCGGCGTCTTGGTCGAGAGATCGTATAGGCCACAATTAATGATCGCCTCTGGCGTCGCTTCGCCTTTGGCCGCGTCAAGCTGCAGTGCGCCGGGATTAAGTCGCGCCAGCCTCGCCTTCAGCGCGCCGAACCGCTCGGCGCCCTGCGGCAGATCGGTCTTGGCGATGACGAGCCGGTCCGCGACCGCGGCTTGTTTGACGGCTTCCTCATGCGCGTCGAGCGTCGCTTCGCCATTCACCGCGTCGATCAGCGTCACGACGCCGTCGAGCCGATAACGCATCATCAGATAGGGATGATACATGATCGCGTGCAGGATCGGCGCTGGATCGGCGAGGCCGGTCGTCTCCAGCACGATCCGCTTGAACGGCTTGATCCGGCCGTTGTCGAGGCGCTTCAGCAGGTCTTCGAGCGTGTTCACCAGATCGCCGCGGATCGTGCAGCACACGCAACCCGAACTCATCAGCACCATGTCGCCGTCGATCTTCTCGATGAAGAGATGATCGAGGCCGATCTCGCCGAATTCGTTGATGAGGACGAGCGTATCGGCGAGCGCCGGCGAGGCGAGCAATCGATTGAGCAGCGTCGTCTTGCCGGCGCCGAGGAAGCCGGTGACGACGGTCAGCGGAATGGGCGGCGGCGCCGACCGCGCCGTGCGACCGCCGGCGGTCGTGGTCAAATCATTCATTCAGACGGAACTCGCGCCGCGGCAGAAGAGATTTTCCGCTCGCGGAAGGCGCGCATGTTCGCTGAAAACGCCGCGCCTTTCCAGAGCGCGCGTTTCTTTCGCGCTCAGCTTTTGCCCGGTTCGGCGGGGGAGCGAACTTTCGGCGCGACCGCGCGCTTCTGGGCTTCGTTGGGAGATGCGGCCGCTTTCGGCTTGGCCGCGCTTCTCGCCGCCGCCTTCGGCTTCGGCGCGGGCGCGCTTTCGCTTGCGTCGGCGCCGCCGGCGTCAGATTTGGCGGCGTCGGCCCTGGCGGCTCTTGCCGCCGAGCGCGCCGCCTTCACGGCCTTTGCATGCTTGGCGCGGCGCAGCGACACCGCGTCAGGCGCCGGCTTGCCAATCGGCGAAGCGTTCGCGTCGCCGGGCTCCGGTTGCGCCGCATAGGCGGCGAGATCTGGCTGTTCGCCGACGGGAGCGCCCGGCGCCCGCGTCCGGGCCACAGGGCCGGCGTAGCCCGGCGCGCGTCCGACATAAACCGGGACCGGCTCAAAACGCGGGCGTGGCAGGTGCGCGATCTCTTTGGCGTTCGTGCGCTGCTGTTGCTGAGCGCCGCTCAGCGCGTCGAGCAGCGGAACGCCGGAGCCGACAGGGACCGACGCGTCTTCGATTTCCGCCATGAATTGGGCCGCGCCGGGGCCGCGATGATGACATACCGCTTCGCGCAGGTCGGGCGCCGCAGTGGGGCCCGAAGACGGCAGCGAAGCGAGCGAGGCGACGGCCGCGCCGCTCTGGAAGCCGCGGTCGAGCAAGGCCGCCGTCTTCGCCGTGCGCAGAATCGGATTGGGCGCGCCGAGGACGACGGCGATCAAACGCCGGCCGCCGCGGGTGGCTGAAGCGACAAGATTGAATCCGGCCGAGCAGGTGAAGCCGGTCTTCATGCCGTCGGCTCCGGGATAGCGGCCGAGCAGATGGTTATGAGTGGGAATGATCTGCTTGCCGAGCTGCATCGCGCCGATGTTGAACAGATTGGCGTGCTCGGGAAACTGCAGGTAGAGCGCGCGTCCGAGGATAGCGAGATCGCGCGCCGACGTGACCTGCCGTTCGTCGGGGAGGCCGTTAGGATTGTACCATACCGACTGAGTCATGCCGAGCGAAGCGGAAGCGCGGTTCATCTCGTCGGCGAAGGCTTCGACCGAGCCGGACACGCCTTCGGCGATCGCGACGGCGATGTCGTTGGCGGATTTCACCATCAGCATGACGAGCGCGTTGTGCAGGGTGACTTCCGAGCCGGGTCTGAACCCCATCTTGGAAGGCGCCGCGCGGCAGGCGCGCGGCGACATCATCACCGGCGTGTCGAGCGAGATCCGGCCCTGCCGTACCGCTTCGAGCGCGACATAAACGGTCATCAGCTTCGTCACAGAGGCGGGATACCAGGCGGCGGTCGCCTGATCATGCGAGAGCACGGCCCCCGAAGAGACGTCGATGACGATCGACGGCGTCGCGCGGGCGGGCGCAGCGGCGCAAATTGAGACAAACAATGCGGTAGCCGCCGCGATCAATGTGGACTTCGAGAAGATCATCCGCATAGCCCCTGACCCGTCGCCGAAACGCGCGGGATCGCATAAAAACGCCGACTGTATAATAGCGCGCGAGGCGCACAGCCGAAATAGGCGGGGATTTGGGCGATTCGGGGGCGGCGTTTGCGGACTGTTAACCGTAATTCTTAAGAAAGGGCCCAGCTGCGGCCATCACTGCTTTCGGCGTGCGAGCTCCGGCTCGACAAGGCGATATCGGATGAGGAATTTCAGCGCGCGACTCCAGGACTGATCCGTTTCTCCGCGCAGATCGGTTTGCGAAGCATGCGCCAATCGCCCCGTGCGCGCGTCGCGGATGCGAATCTCGAGATTTTGCTCCATCACACTGATTTTGCGAAAGAAGCAGACGAAGGACAGGTCTGCGCCAAGCGCACGGGCGATATCGGCGTCGCAGCCGTTGCATTTGCGCAGCCAGTGGTCCTTGACTCTCTGGTCGGTTGAGGCGCTTCCATCGACGATGTCGAAAAGCCCTGATTGAGCCAGGAGGTCCTGCGCGAGCGCGGTCATTCTTTGCAGTCGGTCGGTTTCCTCGGGGCTCTCTCCGGCGATCGGTCCGCCGGCGGAGAAATCGTCGAGTTCGATGTCGAAGACGGCGAGTTTCAAGCGCTGAATAGATTGCGCCTGAGCCTGCACGCCGCCGATCATTGCCGGGATCAGCGCCATCAAAAGAAAGCGTGTCAGCATTTTGCGCATCGCGAAGCTCCGCTCTTCATTCAAGAATGACGATAGCTCCTTGACGCGCGACCGGCTTCGGACGATCGCCCCAAGCGGATTGGGCAAATTCCCTTTTTTAAAGCGCGATCAGATCGTGGGATCGTCGCCGACGACTCCCGCCCCGATCGCCAACCAGACAAGATGCGCGTCGGTGCGCGCGCCGATCTTGGCCTTGATTTGATAGTGGTAGTTTTGAATCGTTTTCGGACTGAGATTGAGAATCGCGGCGATGTCCTCGGTCGTTCGGCCGGATGCGACAAGCCGCAGGATCTCCGTTTCTCTCGGGCCAAGCTCATCGATGAGCGCGCGACCCGCGCCTAATCGCTCCGCGGCGATCTCGCGCGCGACGTCATCGCTGAGCGCCCGGCCGCCCTTGGCGACGATCGCGACGGCGCGAAGCAGTTCGGCGGCGTCGCTGCTTTTCGTGACGTAGCCCGAGGCGCCGGCTTCAAAGGCTTTGAGCGCAAAAGCCGCGCCGCCATGCATGGTGAAAATCAGTATGCGCGCGTTCTTATCCCATTGCCGAATTTGGCGCACGGCTTCGACGCCGCTCGCGCCCGGCAGAGACAGGTCCATGATGACGGTGTCGGGCGAAACCCGGCGATAGGCCTGGTAGGCGTCTGCGGCGTTGTCGGCTTCGGCGACAATTCTGTAGCCCGGCTGACGCTCGATCAGCCGCCGATATCCCTCGCGCACGATCGGATGGTCGTCGACGAGAAGAATCGTGGTCATGCGAGCGCGAGACCTCTCATCGGCGCGGGTGCGACGGGGATCAGCGGAAGGCGCGCAACGACGCGGACGCCTCGCGCAGCGTCGCTGATCGAGAGACTTCCGCCGAAGGCCGCGATGCGTTCGCGAATCCCGAGAATCCCGTGACCGGAAGAGGCCGCGAGGCGCGATGCGTCGCCGCCGCCATCATCCTCGACCGTCAGCGCGATGACGCTATCCAGGGACGCGGCGCGCTCGATGCACAGGTAAACGTTTTTCGAGTCGCCGTGCCGCATCGCATTGGTCAGACATTCCTGCGCGATGCGAAAAAGATTTGTCGAAATCGCTTGCGGAAGGCCGGCGAGGTCGCCGAGGACTCTGAGATGGACGACGGCCTTTCGCTCGGCCTTCACGTTCCAGCCGGCGGCGAGCTGAACCAGACAGGCTTCCAGTCCGAGCTCCTCAAGGTCTTGCGAACGCAAACGGGCGAGCGCGTCGCGAAGCGTCGTCATCATGCGCTTGGCGACGCGCGCGATCGCGCGCGCGTCCTCCGTGACGCCCGGGTCGATCCTGGCCGCCGCCGTCTCGATGGAGCCGGCGAAGGCGAGGGTCGCCGTCAGGCATTGGCCGAATTCGTCGTGAAGGTCGCGGGCGAGCGCGCGGCGCTCCTCCTCCTGAACTTCGAAAAGCCGTTTCGTGAGCGCGGCGCGCTCCGCCGTGGTTTGCGCCAGCCTTTCCGCCAGATCATTGACGGCGCGCGCAATCAGGCCGAATTCGCCTTTCCGGATGGAGTTGAGCCGGCTGTCGTAATTTCCTTGCTCCAGCTGGCGCAGTCCTTCGACGATGGCGCGCGTCGGCGCCAGGGCATGGACGATGGCGAGGGCGGCGAGCGCGCACATGCAAATCGCCATCGAGGCCGCGACGCTCACGATGATCGAGATTTGACGCCAGGCCTGCCGAATGGCCGCGTCCGGGTCCGCTTTGACAACGATTGCGCCGGTTTCCGGTTGCCGTACGGTTAAAGGGCGAACGATCGGGGCATGCGCGCCAAATACGCGCTGATAGGCGGTAGAAAACCATGCCGGCGCCGCCGCGCCGACGCCCTCCAGCTGACTGCAGAGCGTGCGCGGCTCGTCGCCTGCCGGCGCGTAGCTGACGCAGACGCCGGGCGAGACAAGCTTTAAGGTCGAAAGCGACTCCCAATCCGTACGGGGCAGGATATTGTCGCGCCGCATGCTGCCGCGCCACAAAATGGCGTGCCAGTAGAGATTCTCGAGTTCGTGCGCCACACGCTCGGCAGACGTCGTCGCTTCGGTTTCGATCGCGCGATGAGCGTCGACCATCACCCAGCCCGCCGTCAGCGCGAGACAGACAAGGGTGATGCCGACAAGCTGCAAGACAAGCCTAACGATCAACCGCATTGCTCATTCCCCAGCGAAGACTCGCCGCTCAGTAGATCAGGAATTGGCAGGCGCACCAATGCGCGCCGCGCATTTGTGCGACGCTTGGGCAAATTGCCCGAGCGTCCCAGCCGATTGGAATCGGTTTAAAATATCGGCGCGGCCGCAGCGAATGTGCTAATGTGAAGCTCGCGCGAGCTGTAGAAGCTCCAGCCACGCCGGCGCGTCTTTGCGGTCCGCGCGCCTATGGACTCCGGCTCGTGATCGAAAAGCTTGAATTCCTGATCGCCGTCGCAAAAGAGAAGAGCTTCTCGCGCGCGGCGGAGATTTGCGGCGTCACGCAGCCCACGCTCTCGGCCGGCGTCAAGCAGCTCGAAGATTCGCTCGGGGTGTTGCTTGTCAACCGGTCTTCGCGCTTTCACGGCCTCACGGCCGAAGGCGAGCGCGTGCTCGAGTGGGCGAAGCGAATCGTCGGCGACGCGCGGGCGATGCGCCAGGAAGTCCGCACGCTCAAGGAAGGCCTCGCCGGCCAGTTGAAGATTGCGGTCATACCGACGGCGCTCGGCATCGTCTCGTCGTTGACCACGCCCTATCGCGAGAAGCACCCCGGCGTTCGTTTTTCGGTGATTTCCGCCTCGTCGAGCGAAGTGCTGACGATGCTCGACAATCTAGAGATCGACGCGGGCATTACCTATCTCGACAATGAACCGCTCGGCCGCGTGCGCACGGTGCCTCTGTGTTCGGAGCGCTACCGTCTGTTGACCTTCGCGGACAAGCCGCTCGGCGACCGCGAACGCGTGACATGGGCCGAGATCGGCCGCATCGACCTGTGCTTGCTGACGCCAGATATGCAGAACCGTCGCATCGTCGAGCAGCTCATTCGCAAGGGCGGCGCAGAACCGGTCCCGGCGCTGGAGTCGAACAGCGTCATCCTGCTGTTCGATCATGTGAAAACCGGGCGCTGGGCGACCGTGCTGCCGGAAAAGCTCGCCAAAACGTTGGGTGTCGCGCCGCCCCTTCGCTCGATACCGATCGTCGAGCCGGAAGCGGTGCACGAAATTGGCCTCGTCGCTCCTCAGCGCGAACCGGTGATCCCATTGGTCGCGGCGCTGGTCGCAGAGGCCAAGAAGCTCGCCGGGAGCCAAGCTCTTGCAGATTGATAGGTTTGTCCTATCGCGTAACGAAGGGTGGCTATTGATCGCGCCATAGATTTCCGGCACTGTCCTCGGAACTAATCCAAAAAGGAGCGGCCGTTAAGCGCAACGCTCTGGACTGAAAGGGAAGAAATGGCTGGCGCTGCTCAATATAGCGACGAGCGCGCGCGGGAGATCATCGCCGCCCATATGGGTCTTGAGGGGCCCGCGATGCCCATTCTGCACGCGATCCAAGAAGAATTCGGTTATGTGCCAGACGCCGCCGTAAGACAAATGGCCGAGGCGCTCAATATTTCTCGCGCCGAAATGCATGGGGTCGTCACCTTTTACCACGACTTCCGCCGCGCGCCGCACGGCCGCCACACGCTCAAGATTTGCCGGGCCGAATCGTGCCAATCAATGGGAGCGGAACGGCAGGCGCGGGCGTTCCTCGACAAGTTGAAGCTCGACTGGGGCGGAACGACGCCGGATGGCGCTCTAACGGTCGAGCCGATTTATTGCCTGGGCTTGTGCGCGCATAGTCCTTCAGCGCTCTATGACGGCGAGCCGATCGGCTGCGTCGACGCTGAAAGGCTCGACGAAATCGCCGCGGAGGCCCGGGACTGATGGCGAAGCTATATATCCCGCTGGACATGGCCGCCGTCGCGATGGGCGCCGACAAACTGGCCGCCGCCGTCGCGCAAGAGGCCGCAGCCCGCGGCGAAAAGATCGAGATCGTGAGAAACGGCTCGCGTGGAATGCTCTGGCTCGAACCCCTGATCGAGGTGGAGACTCCCGCGGGCCGTGTCGGTTATGGGCCGGCCAAGGTCAAGGATGTCGCGTCGCTGTTCGACGCCGGGTTCCTCGCCGGCGGCGCGCATCGGCTGAGCATTGGGATCGTCGACGAACATCCCTGGATGAAGAAGCAGAACCGCGTCACCTTCGTGCGCTGCGGCGTGATCGATCCGCTGTCGGTCGCCGAATATGAGGCGCATGACGGCTTCAAGGGTCTCAAGCGCGCCTTCGAGGTCGGGCCCGCGGCGGTCGTCGAGGAAGTCACCAAGTCAGGCCTGCGCGGTCGCGGCGGCGCGGGATTTCCGACCGGCATCAAATGGAAGACGGTGGCCGACTGTCCGCCTGGCCAAAAATATGTGGTCGTCAACGCCGACGAAGGCGATTCCGGCACCTTCGCCGACCGCATGATCATGGAGGGCGATCCGCTCTCGCTGATCGAAGGCATGCTCATTTGCGGATACGCCGTCGGCGCCTCCAAGGGCTATGTCTATCTGCGTTCCGAATATCCGATCGTGGCCAAGGTCTTTCAGTCGGCGATCGAGAAGGCGCTTGAGGCGGGTTGGCTCGGCGCCAACATCAAGGGCTCCGGTTTTGACTTTGACGTCGAGCTGCGCATCGGCGCCGGCGCCTATGTCTGCGGCGAGGAGACCTCGCTGCTCGAATCTCTTGAGGGCAAGCGCGGCATCGTGCGCGCCAAGCCGCCGCTGCCGGCCCATGTCGGTCTGTTCGGCAAGCCCACGGTCATCAACAACGTGCTGTCCATGGCGACCATACCGATGATCATGGAGAAGGGCGCGAAGCACTATGCCGATCTCGGCGTCGGCCGCTCGCGCGGCACGATGCCGCTGCAGATCGCCGGGAACGTAAAATATGGCGGTCTCTTCGAGACGGATTTCGGGATTCCGCTCGGAACGGTCGTCAACGAGATCGCCGGCGGCACCCGCTCGGGTCGTCCCGTCCGCGCGGTTCAGGTCGGAGGCCCGCTGGGGGCCTATGTGCCCGTCTCGCTTTTCGACCTTCCGATCGACTACGAAGCGTTCGCCGCCAAGGACAGCCTGATCGGCCATGGCGGCCTCGTGGTGTTCGACGACACCGTCGACATGTCCTGGATGGCGCGCTTCGGCATGGAGTTCTGCGCCATCGAAAGCTGCGGCAAATGCACGCCGTGCAGGCTCGGCTCGACGCGGGGCGTCGAAACGATCGACAAGATTCGCAGCGGCCAGGACATCGACGCGAATATCGATCTTCTCAAAGATCTCTGCCATACGATGAAGTTTGGCTCGCTCTGTGCATTGGGCGGCTTTGCGCCCTATCCCGTAGAGAGCGCGCTTCGCCATTTTCCCGAGGACTTCCGCAAGCCGGCCCTTGAAGCCGCCGAGTGAGGTAGCCGCCATGACGCTCATCAAGGAAATCGATTTCGGCACACCCGAGTCAAAAGCCGAGAAGCTTGTTACGCTGACAATTGACGGCACGACTGTCACGGTGCCGGAGGGCACGTCGATCATGCGTGCGGCGATGGAGATCGGCACCGAAATCCCCAAGCTCTGCGCCACCGACAGCATCAACGCTTTCGGCTCGTGCCGGCTATGCGTCATCGAGGTCGAAGGGCGCAACGGGACGCCGGCCTCCTGCACCACGCCGGTTGCGCAGGGCATCTCCGTCAAGACGCAGACTCCACGCCTCGCCGCCATTCGTCGCGGCGTGATGGAACTCTATATTTCCGACCATCCGCTCGACTGTCTGACCTGCGCCGCCAACGGCGATTGCGAGCTGCAGGATATGGCCGGCGCGGTGGGGCTGCGCGACGTGCGCTACGGCTATGACGGCGCCAATCACGTTTTCGCGCGCAACAATGGCGAAGTGAATTTCGATTGGAAGCCGAAAGATGAATCCAATCCGTATTTTTCCTACGATCCCTCGAAGTGCATCGTTTGTAACCGCTGCGTGCGCGCCTGCGAGGAAGTGCAGGGCACCTTTGCGCTGACGATTTCCGGCCGCGGCTTCGGCTCGCGCGTCTCGCCCAGCATGGACGAAGCCTTCATGGAGTCGGAATGCGTGTCCTGCGGCGCTTGCGTGCAGGCCTGTCCGACTGCGACGCTGATCGAAAAGTCCGTGATCGCCATCGGCCAGCCCGAGCATTCCGCGGTCACCACCTGCGCCTATTGCGGGGTCGGCTGTACGTTCAAGGCGGAGATGCGCGGCGAGGAAGTTGTCCGCATGGTGCCCTGGAAGGACGGCAAGGCCAACCACGGCCACAGCTGCGTCAAGGGCCGCTTCGCCTATGGCTACGCCCATCACGGCGACCGCATTCTCAATCCGATGATCCGCGAGACGATCGCCGAGCCGTGGCGCGAAGTCTCCTGGGAGGAGGCGATCGCTTTCGCCGCCGACCGGTTGAAGGCGACGCAGGAGAAATACGGCAAGAACTCTGTCGGCGTCATCACCTCGTCGCGTTGCACCAATGAGGAAAGTTACCTCGTCCAGAAGCTGGCGCGTCAAGGCTTTAAGAACAACAACACCGACACCTGCGCGCGGGTCTGCCATTCGCCGACCGGCTACGGCCTGGCGCAGGCCTTCGGCACTTCTGCCGGCACGCAGGATTTCGATTCGGTCGACGACGCCGACGTCATTCTGGTAATGGGCGCCAATCCGACCGACGCCCATCCGGTGTTCGGCTCGCGCATGAAAAAGCGCCTGCGCGAAGGCGCCAAACTCATCGTCATCGACCCGCGCCGCATCGACCTCGTGCGCTCGCCGCATGTCACGGCGGACTATCACCTGCCGCTCAAGCCCGGCACCAATGTCGCCATGGTCACGGCGCTGGCGCATGTGATCGTGACAGAAGGGCTCGTCAATCTCGAGTTCGTGAAGGCGCGCTGCGACTGGGACGAATATCAGGATTGGGCGGCGTTCGTGGCCCAGCCGCAATACAGCCCGGAAGCGCTCGAAACAACGCTGGGCGTGCCGGCGGCTGACGTGCGCGCGGCTGCGCGTCTCTACGCGACCGGCGGGAACGGGGCGATCTATTATGGCCTTGGCGTCACCGAGCATAGCCAAGGTTCGACGACGGTCATGGGCATCGCCAATCTCGCCATGGCCACCGGCAATCTCGGTCGCCGCGGCGTCGGCGTGAACCCGCTGCGCGGCCAGAACAATGTGCAGGGCTCCTGCGACATGGGCTCGTTCCCGCACGAGCTGCCGGGCTATCGCCACATCTCCAACGAAGCGGCCCGCCAGGCGTTCGAGAAGGATTGGGGCGTTTCCCTCGATCCCGAGCCAGGCCTGCGCATCCCCAACATGTTCGACGCGGCGATCGAAGGCAGCTTCAAGGGACTTTATGTCCAGGGCGAGGACATTCTGCAGTCCGACCCCGATACGAGCCATGTGTCGCGCGCGCTCGCAAATATGGACATCGTCATCGTTCAGGATCTCTTCCTGGTCGAGACGGCCAACTATGCGCATGTCTTCCTGCCGGGCGCGACCTTCCTCGAAAAGGACGGCACCTTCACCAACGCCGAGCGTCGCATCCAGCGCGTCACCAAGGTGATGCGGCCCAAGAACGGCTATGCGGACTGGGAAGTCACGCAGCTTCTCGCCAACAAGATGGGTCTCAACTGGAACTACGCGCACGCCAGCGAGATCATGGACGAGATCGCGCGCCTGACGCCTTCCTTCGCGGGCGTGTCGTTCAAGCGGCTCGATGAGGACGGCTCCGTGCAGTGGCCCTGCAATGAGAACTCGCCGCACGGCATGCCGATCATGCACATAGACGGCTTCGCGCGCGGCAAGGGCAAATTCGTCATCACCGAATATGTTCCGACCGACGAGAAAGTCGGGCCGCGGTTCCCGCTGCTGCTCACGACCGGCCGCATCCTGTCGCAATATAATGTCGGCGCGCAGACGCGGCGCACCGAGAATTCGCAGTGGCATCCTGAGGACGTTCTCGAGATTCATCCGCATGACGCGGAGGATCGCGGCGTGCGTGACGGCGATTGGGTGAGGGTGGCGAGCCGCGCCGGCGAGACGACGCTGCGCGCCAAAATTACGGATCGCGTCGCGCCGGGCGTCGTCTATACGACGTTCCATCATCCGGTCACCCAGGCGAATGTGGTCACGACCGACAATTCGGACTGGGCGACCAACTGTCCGGAATACAAGGTTACGGCTGTGCAAGTCGCGACCACGAATGGGCCGACCGATTGGCAACATCAGTATCGCGAGTTGACCGAGCAGAGCCGTCGCATCGCGAGCACGATAGACGCGGCGGAATGATAGAAACGCCGTCGCCGACTCTTCGGGTAGAATGCCTGGCGCGCCGTCACGATGTGACGGCGCGTTCTTCTCGCGTCATCCCCGAGGAGACGCCGATCGCTTTTACCTTCGGCGGCTCCACGCACGCGGTGATGATGGCGACGCCGGCGGACTTAGAAGATTTCGCGATCGGCTTCGCGCTCACCGAGGGGCTGATCGACTCGCCGGAGCAGGCGGGCGACGTCGAGATTGTCGTTTCCGATGCCGGCATTGAGCTGCGCGCCTGGCTCAAGGGCGGGCGGCAGGAAGCCTATGCCGAACGTCGCCGCTCGATGGCGGGACCGACGGGCTGCGGTCTCTGCGGCATTGAGAGTCTTGAAGCAGCGACGCGCGTTCTGCCGACGCTCGATAATGCTCTATCGGTGCGCGCCGACGCTTTGATCGAAGCGATGGAGCGTCTTCCCGCCGCTCAGAATTACAATCAGGAGACTCGCGCGATTCACGCCGCGGCCTTCTGGAACCCGTCCTCCGGCGCGCTGATCGCGCGCGAAGACGTCGGTCGCCACAACGCCCTCGACAAGCTCGCCGGCGCGCTGACGCGTCAAGCGATCGCCGCGACGCAAGGCGTGGTGCTGATGACGAGCCGCGTTTCAGTCGAACTCGTGCAGAAGGCGGCGCGTATGGGCTCGCCGATCATCGCCGCCGTCTCGGCGCCGACCGCGCTCGCGGTGCGCAATGCGCAGCACTGCGGCATGACGCTCGTTGCGGTCATGCGCGGCCGCGACTTCGAAATCTTCACCCATCCAGGACGCATCCTCGAACAGGTTTCCGCACATGTCGCATGACTCGGTCGACAAGCTCGTCAAAATGGCCAACCAGATCGGCAAGTTCTTCGTGGCTCAGAAACATCCCGAAGGCGTCGCGAGCATGACGGATCACTTGAAGAAGTTCTGGGACCCGCGCATGCGCAACGCGATCGTGGCTCATGTCGATCACGGCGGCGCCGGTCTCGACCCGATCGCAATCGAGGCGGTCAAGCGTCTCAGACATCGCGCCGGCGCCGCCGAGTCGGAGTTACGTCCCGGCGAGGGCGGCTCCGACGGCTAACGAACGCGGCTTCCACGTGCCATGTCGCAAAAACGTTGGACGACAGCGCTGTCGTCGCATAGGTCTGAGGCCTTGGCGCAGCGACGCGCGACAATTCTTACGCCGACTGAGCAATGACCGACCAGACCTGTCCCTGCCGTGCGATGGAGGCGCAACAGCTCGCCTATTCGGCCTGCTGCGCGCGTTACATCGAAGAGAGACTGCCGGCGCCGAGCGCCGAAGCGCTGATGCGCTCGCGCTACACCGCCTTCGCCATCGGCGACATCGATTACCTTGTCGATTCATTGGCGCCGGAGTCGCGTCACGACTTCGACCGTAAAGCGATCACGCACTGGTCGCGCAGTTCGCAATGGCTCGGACTTGAGATCCTGTCGACGGAACAGGGGCCGACAGGCGATGAAACCGGCTACGTGGAGTTCGTCGCGCATTTCACCAGTGAAGGCGAACGCTATTCGCATCGGGAGCGCTCGCTGTTTCGACACGACGCGCAGGATGGACGCTGGTATTTTCTTGAAGAGGCCAATCGCAAGAACGCGCCACTCGTGAAGGGCAAGCAGGCGGGCCGTAACGATCCATGTCCCTGCGGTTCCGGCAAGAAATTCAAGAAGTGCTGCGGCGCAGCCGCTTGACCAGCAATTAGCCCTCGCACATTCGCGTCGCTCCAAGGTCGGAACAAAGCGGCTCCGCCCGCGTTTTGTCGCCGTCGAACACTTCTTGACCTTGGGAGCATGGCGATGGATTGGAATCGTGTAGAAGGCAACTGGAAACAGTTCAAGGGCAAGGTGCGCGAGAAGTGGGCCGAGCTGACGGATGACGATCTCGCGCGCCTGGACGGGAAGCGCGAGCAGTTCGAAGGCCTTCTTCAAGAACGCTACGGCGAAGGCCGGGATCGCATCCGCGAAGAGGTCGACACCTGGCTGAAGACGCTGAACTAGTTTGAGCTTCAGCGCGTCGCAGCCTTAGGCGCGAGGCGGCCCTCGCGCGCCTCGACCCGCCCGAACCTTAGGTTCGGGCTTTTTTCGGCGCGCTTTCACCACCTTCTGGCCAAGTGAGCTCAGAATGGTGCTTTGCCGTCATTTCTGGAACATTTTAAAAAAGGGAGAGTTGTTTCCTTATCCGTCTCCGTTGAAAGGAGAGCCGAAATGAGTTCGAAGCCAAAGCATGGAGTGGACTGGAGACAGCTTATTCTCGAAGCATCCAGCGCCGTCGCCAGAATGCTATTTGTTACGCAGCACGAAGCGCCGCGCGAGCGTCCTATTTTTGTTCGCGAACCGCGACAAGCGGAGATCGAACATTGGCTGCGCAGTCGAAAATGACTCGTTCGATAATTGAACTTTGGTGATTGCCTGTTGTGAAGACAGGCAATCATTTTTTGTTGTGTTGATGGTTTCATTCTCATCTGCGCCCGCGAGTTTGATCAAACGCGTCACCACCTCATCTAACCGGCTGGTGAACGAGAAAGTTGCGCAAGCAAACTGCGCAAAGAATCAGGAATCGGCTCCGAGACGCTGGTCTCGTAAAAACGTCGCAGTTCGGCAGTCAGTTGCGCATTGAGCCCAAGATACGACAGCTTGGACGCCGCGTCGCAGCCTCCCGCATCCATCCTCCGCAGATCTCTCTGGGTTTCTTTTCTAGCCTTTTTGTTCATTTTGCAGCCTTGGATAGCGGTCGGATATGGGAGCCGCCCGCTTCAATAACAACAGCGCCCACGCAGCCCTTTTGCTTGAATTCAACAATATGCGAGTCGCCAACGTTCCCGCGAAGAGCGAAAAGGTTGTTCTTAGTTCTTCAGTTCTGACCGCTTGGGCGCAAGCGGAACGATGGGCTCGATAGCGCGTTATTGGAGAACTCCCTGCTCTAGAGGGACCTGCGGTGGCGCCACGATCATTCTGGAAGGGCTATTTGAAGCTTTCGCTCGTGACTTGCCCGGTCGCGATGACGCCGGCGGCCACGGAAGGCGAAAAGGTTCGATTCCACATCCTTAATCGAGACACCGGCAACCGCGTCGTCAGCCAATATGTCGACTCGGTCACTGGCGGGCCGATTGGCGAAGACGATGCGGTGAAGGGCTATCCGCGCGGCGAAAATGATTACGTGCTCCTTGAAGATGAAGAACTCGACGCTCTCAGCCTCGAAAGCACACGAACCATCGATATTAATACTTTCGCTCCGGCGGCGAGCGTTGACTGGATATGGTTCGACAAGCCCCACTATCTCGTTCCTGACGATCCGGTCGGCGTCGAGGCGTTTTCCGTCATTCGCGACGCGATGAAGGCGACGAATACGGTTGGCCTGTCGCGACTCGTCATGTATCGGCGCGAGCGCGCGGTGATGGTCGAGCCGCGCGATAGGGGTTTGGTGTTATGGACGTTACGCTTTGCCGACGAAGTGCGCGATCCTAAAGACTATCTCGACAACATCCGCGCCGAGACGCCAAATGCGAAAGCGCTCGACCTGATTTCGAAATTGATCGAGGAGCGCAAGACTCATTGGAGTCCTTCGATGGCTCATGATCCCGTTCAAGACCAGCTGCTCGACATCATTTCCGGAAAAAGGAAGGAGCGCAAACCCGCGCGCGGCATGAAGCCGGCCCCGGCGCGCCAGAACAATGTCGTCAATATCGTGGATGCGTTGCGCAAGAGCATCGATGCGGAAAAGCGCGGCTCCAAAGGTCGCTAAGAGGCTTTCTTTTTCCTGCGGGGTTTCGGCGATTCGATCGGCGCCGCCGCGCGTCGAAAGTCCGCCCAGGGATCGGCCTGCAAAGAATCAAGGCGCGCCAGAGTTTTGGCGATCGTGAAATAATCCGGTCCGATGGCGGGACTGAGTTCGTCCCAGGCGAGCGGCATCGATACGGCCGCCCCGGGGCGGGCGCGCGTCGAGTAGGGCGCGACAGCCGTCGACCCCCGCTGATTGCGCAGATAGTCGACGAGTATTTTTCCCCGCCGCTTCGATTTCGTGATCGTCGCAACGTATTTGTCGGGACTGTCACTCGCCATGGCGTCGGCGACGCTTTTAGTGAACGCCTTCACTTCCGGCCATTCGGCTTTGGGATGCACCGGCGCCAGCACATGCAACCCTTTCCCGCCCGAGGTCTTCACGAATGCGCTAAGCCCCAAGTCTTGCAGTCGGTCCCGCGTTTCTTCCGCCGCCGCAATGACGGTCTCCCACGCGACTTGCTCACCGGGATCGAGATCCATGATGATGACGTCAGGACGCTCCCAGTCTGACGCCGTCGATCCCCAGGGGTGAATTTCCAAGGCGGCGGCCTGAACCAGCGCGATCAGCCCGCTGAGGTCCTTGATGCTGAGCAAGGGCTCTTCTTCTTTTTCCTTCGGGTCGTCGATCAGCACAATGTTTGGATCGATGCCTTTCCATGCGTGCTTCTGGAAGAATTTTTCTCCGTCCACGCCGTTTGGGCAGCGCAGCAGCGCCAGCGGGCGTTTGACGATGAAGGGCGCGATATAGCGCCATACTTCAGAGTAGTAATCCGCGAGGCCTTGCTTCGTTACGCCCTGATCGGGCCAATAGAGCCGATCGGGATGGGTGAGCGTCACGGCGCGTTTCTCCGTTCTTGCCGCTGCGGGGCGCTCAGCCGGCGGCGTACTTTCGCGAACGACGTCGCGCGCGGCCTTGTCTTCTCGAAGGCCGCGAAAGGAAGCATGGCGAAGAACTTGGTCGGCCGTCCAGCCGCGAAATTCCACCTCAGCCACCAGTTCGGGACGCACATAGTGCACATTGCGCGCGGCCTCGGCGCTAAGGCGCGCGCCGAACGGGCTTGAGGATGTTCGTATCGGATCGAGCTTGGTGAAAAGTTCATGCGCCATGTCGGCGGTAAATCCCGTCCCGACGCGGCCGACATGGCAAAGAACCCCATTCTGATAAACGCCGAGCATGAGGGCACCAATCGCGCGTCGCGACACTGTTGACGGCGTATAGCCGGCGACCACGAACTCCTGCCGTGCGAAACATTTGGCCTTCACCCAGCTCTTTACGCGCCCCGAGCGATAGGGCGAATCCCGCAGCTTCGACACCACGCCTTCGAGGCCAAGCCGACAGGCATGCGACAGCACAACCGCGCCGCTATCTTGAAAGTGGAGGCTCAGGCGAACTTTGTCTCCGCCCGCGTCGCGGAGCAGCTTTTCCAGCAGGCCCTTCCGTTCGAGCAAGCTCGCTCCGCGCAGGTCGTAGCCGTCGAGGTAAAGAAGATCGAACACCCAATAGACGAAGCGATCGGTGCGCCCCGCGCTCAAATCCGCCTGAAGCGCGGAGAAATCCGATGCGCCTGCACTCGTCTCCACAACCATTTCACCGTCGATAAGCGCGGAACCGAGCGGCAGAGCGCGCAGCGCTGCGACCACCTCGTCGCCAAACTTCTTCGTCCAGTCGAGCCCGCCACGCGAGAGCAGCCGCACGCGTCCCGCCTCAATGCGCGCCTGCAGCCGATAGCCGTCGAATTTGATTTCGTGAATCCATTCCTTGCTTGCCGGCGCGGCGCCAGCGCTGGCCTGCATCGGCTCAACAAAGTTTGGCGGCTTAGCTTTCTTTGCGCCTTTCACGCGCGAGAGGTCCAGGTTCGGCGCAGGCGCCGCCGCCTCGGTGGAGCTCTTCTTGTCCAATGGGGATGCCACGCTCTGCTTTGGCGCCGCGCTTTTCTCGGAGCGCCCCGGGGGTTTGCCCTCTGCGACATCGCCGATCGTGCGCCCAGTGTCGACCGAGCGCGGCATCTCGTCGAGGATGTCCTCGTCTTCAGGCGTTCGCGCAAAATCGTCTTCGCTTTTGATGAGTAGCCAATTGTCGTGCTTCTCGCGCGGCTTTCGCGCCATTCGCACGAGATGCCAGCGGCCCCCGAGCTTCTTGCCGCGAAATTCGAAATCGAGATGGCCCTTGGCGTAGCCCTTGTGCGGATCGCCCTCCGGAATCCAGACGCCTTTGTCCCACACGATCACTTCCCCGGCACCATATTGGCCTGCGGGAATGACGCCTTCAAAATCCCGATAGTCGAGAGGGTGGTCCTCGACGTGAACCGCAAGGCGCTTTTCGCCAGGCACGAGGCTTGGACCTCGGGTGACCGCCCAGCTTTTCAAAACACCGTCCATCTCGAGGCGAAGATCGTAATGCAGCCGCCGCGCGGAATGTTTCTGGATGACAAAGCGATTGCCCGTCTTTGGAGCGCCGCGTCCCTGCGGCTCGCGGGTCGCCGAAAAATCACGCTTCTTGCGATAATCGGCGAGCGACATACGCGGTCAGCTCGCTTTGCGCCGCGCGGCGGCTGTTTTCGCCTTGCGCGCCGGCGCCGCCCGCTTCTTGGTCGCGGGCTTTTCGCGCCGCTCCGACATCGCCGCGCTCTCGCGTAGCGCGTCGAGCAGATTGACGACCTTTGCTTCTCGCGCCTTGCGCGGCGGCGCAATCGGCTTGCCTTCGAGCTTCGCCTTCACGAATTCGGCGAGAGCCTGCTCATAGCGGTCTTGGAACGTCGACGGATCGAAGGTTCCTTTCTTCGTGTCGATAATATGCTTGGCGAGCCGAAGCATCTCGCCTTCAATCTTGATCTCGGGAATTTCGTCAAACGCCTGCTGCGCGGCGCGCACCTTATAGTCGAAATTCAATGTGATCGCGAAAAGTCCGTCGCCGTGGGGACTGATCAGAACATTGCGCGCGCGCCTGAAGAGCGTCGCTTTGGCGATCGCCGCAACCTTGTTCTTGCGCAGGCCTTCACGTATCAGCACGAAGAGTTCGCTCGCGTCGCTCTGCGATGGGGAGAGATAGTACGGCTTGTCGAAATAGATCGTGTCGATCTCGGCCCAATCCAAGAAAGCCTCGATCGTCAGCGTCTTGTCGCTTTGTGGCCTGGCCTGCGCGATCTCCTCCGGCTCGAGAACGACATTTTCGTTCTTATCGACCTCGTAGCCTTTCACTTGATCGCCGGGCTCTACCGGTTCGCCCGTCTCGCTGTCGACAAAGCTCCGCCTTACGCGATGGCCCGTCTCACGGTTAATCGTATGGAATGCAATTCTGTCTGATGTCGAAGTCGCGGAATAGAGCGCCACCGGACAGGTGAGCTCAGCGAGCTTGAGAGAGCCTTTCCAATTCGCTCTCGGGAGCACAACACATACCTCTTACGCTCGCGCGGCCATCGGCCGCCGCTGTCGCATTAGGCTTCCGGGGCCTTTGTTCTGTCAAGCTTTTCTGCAAGTTTCGACGCGACCATCAAGCCCAGCGCGGCGCCA
This sequence comes from Methylocystis sp., assembly GCF_021731785.1. GTDB lineage: Bacteria > Pseudomonadota > Alphaproteobacteria > Rhizobiales > Beijerinckiaceae > Methylocystis. The sequence goes on along the minus strand of NZ_JAKFWS010000018.1, from coordinate 36,834 downwards.
ATGATCAGATGAAGATGAGGCCCGACCCGTTCAGCGAGAGCCTTGGCGGCGACCGGCGCGAGCGCCCCGACCGACTTCACCATGTCGCTGTCCGGCCTTAGCAACTGATCAGCAAGCGACAGGACCGAGAAGCTCTTGGTTTCGAGTTCGGCTGCCGCAGGTTGAGTTTCGGCCATGCCGACTTGCCGACTCGCCGTCGCGACATAAACGAGGATGGCGGCGACAAGAAAGGCCCCGGCGATGACAAGATTTCCGCCGATCTCGCCCCAGGTCGCCGTCGCGTAGGCATGGGCGGCGGCGCTGGCAAAGCCGAGCGCGGATAAAGCGAGGACGAGAACGATCGTAAAGCGCCACGCCCCGCGCGTCGCGTTCCCGATGGAGTCGTCAACCCGGCGGAATATCGCATCCAGGAACATGGTCGTACCCCAAGGTCAGCCGCGGCCCTTCCACATTGCGCCGATCAAAAATCCGCCGGCGACTGCGAGCAGCAGCGCGGTGATAGGTTGCTCCCGTACCGTGTCTTCCACCGTCGCCTTGAGGCCTTCGGTCGCGTCTCTCGCTTTCTCTGCTACGTCACGCGACTGCTGCGCTACTGTCGTCAGCGCCGCGTCGGCGTTGTTTATTGTCTCTTCCACTTTGGCGTTCACGTCTTCCGCGAAAGAGTTCGCCCTGGCGGCGGCATTGGCGGACGCCTTGGCAATGGCGTCCTGCGCCTCCTGGACCTTGTTCGTGACTTGCGATGCTACGCTCATGTCCTCTTCTCCCTGTTACCGCCCTGCTGGTCGTCTACTGAACTTGCGGAGCGTTTGATTGTTCCTCCGAAAGCTGCGCTTTCGCTCGCGCTTCTATTCCGGAAGATTGATCTCGTGCTGCGGGAACAAATGGCTGAGCGTGATCGTGCCGGCGATGAGCAGAGGCGTCGCGAGGATTGCGCCGACGGGTCCCCAGAGCCACGTCCAGAAGACAAGCGCCAGGAAAACTACGCCGGGATTTAACGTCAGTCGCCTGCCGATGACGTTGGGCGTCACGACATAGGCTTCCAACGTATCCGCGACCACCATGATCAGCGGCGCCGCCAGCGCATGCGAAATCGAACCAAATGTAGCGAAACCCACGAGAAATAGCGCCGCATACATCGCCAGCGGACCCACGTAGGGGATGAATTCGAGAGCGAAGGCGATAAGCCCCCAAAGCAGGGGATGTGGCAGACCCACTGCAAATGCGGCCGCCACCACGATCAGCGCCAGCGCCAGATTGATGGCGGCGATCACTGCAATATAGCTCTTGAGATCGCGTTCGATATTATTGAGGAGGCGCAGCGTGCGCAGCCGGGCCTCCTTCTCCTCGAAGAAGAATATGAGGTAACGGCGCAGCTCTTCTCTTCCGGAGAGGAGAAAGAACAAGGCGGCAAGAAACACGATGAGCTCGCCGACCGTGGGGGTGAGAAAATTCATCGTGGACTGCAAGATTGCGGCGGCGTCAAAAGGGCCGCCGCCGTCGCTCCGGGCGAAAGTGCTCTGCAGCCGCTCCAGCGAAAATGCCGGACCGAAAGCCGATCGCAGCTTGTCGCTGAAGGAGGCCAATAACTCGGGCGCCCGACCGACCCAGTCAACGGCGATGGCCGAGCCCTCGACAATGGCGGCATGAATAATAAACAGTGCGCCGAAGACGACTGCGCATGCAAATATGCTCATCGGCAGCCCCCATCGCCGCATGGCGCTCGCCCAGGGACCGAGCATGAAGGCAAGCACGCTAGCCGAAACGATCGGCACCAAGAGACTTCGTGCGGCGCTCAATGCGACGCCGAGCATCAGCACAAAAATGCCGATGATCGCCCAAGCAGAAATTTTCTGCAGATCGAGCGAGGGTTCCTGCGACTGATCTTCAAGCGTCTGTGTCTGCAAGGCGAGCACCGGGGAAGCGCGGCAATTGGGCTGGGACGTAACTCAGCGGGAACAGCCAATGTTCCACTGCTGCCGCGCCGACCTCGGATCAGATTGCGTCGTTGCTACAGCCCCGGAAAGACATCCTTCCCATCTTCGGTGAGCTTCGCCTCGCCAATCGATTTTTGGAATTCGCCGACGACGATCTGCGCCAAGCCGGAGAACGTGAGATCGGGCGACTGCGTGACCATGCCGAGGGTCAATTTGGTCTTGCCCATGGCCTGATTGGCGAGGCCGCGCACTTGGTCGGCGGCGGCGGACTGCGCGATGTTGTCGAGAGTCTCGCGCATCGATTCCTTTGCTTGGGCGACCGAGTAGCGCGCCCGCGCCGGCGGCTCGATCGTCACGGGTTTTTCTTGGGACGGCGGCGATAAATTCAAGACGCCGCCGTTGCTGCATCCTTCGGAGGCGCAGATCGGACCGTCGCCGTCAGTCTCAGTCAAAGCAACCATTGACGCTATTCTCCAAAAGCTCAATTCCACCGACCGGCGGCGCCGGTCGCCAGGATAAAAACCGACGGGAGAGTTCTATGTTCCGAACGGCGCGCAATTTGCGCAGCTTGAGTCTCGGCGCGAGAAAAAGAGAGAGCCTAGCGAAGGGGAAAAAGAATTGCCGCTCACTCGAATGGCTCTTCCACGCCTGGCGGCAATGCGACGTTGAAGCCTTGGTTGATTCCCGAAAACATCTGGTAAAAGCCCGACAAAACCACAAGTTCGACGAACCCTTCGACGCCGAATATGTCGATGGCGTCGTCTTGAACGCGCTGCGGAATGTTTCGCCAGGACAATGTCGACTCGAGCACTTTTGAGACGACGTCATAAGGCGTAGCGGCAACCGCGCCCACATCCTCGCCCCGCTGCAGCGCGCCAATGAGCGACGATGGGACGCCGGCCGCTTCGGCGTGCTGAATGTGGTCGACCCATTCGAAGCCCGCGCCGGTCCGGCGCGCGACGAACAGAACGACGAATTGATAAACCTCGCGCGGCAGATGGCCTTGGAACTTCAGGTAATAGCCAAGAGCTTCGATCTTCTCGCAAAGCTGCGGATGGTTCATCAGGGCGGCGTAGGGGCCGCCGAAGCCTGCGCCTTGCGCTTTTCGCCGCTCCGCCATGCGCTCGTAGAGCGCGTGATCGACCGGCGACAGCGTTGAAGGATCGAAGGGCAACTCGGCCATCAGCGCTCTCTCACTCGTGGTAGGAATAGGCCGCGATCGCGTCGGCCCAATCTTTCACCGGCGTCGTGAAGGCCTTATCGGCTTTGACGTCGATGAGGCAGGGGCCTTCGCCCTGCAGCGCTCTCTCGAAAGCGCCGGCAAGATCGCCAGGCGCGCGCACGGTCTCGGCGCGACAGCCCAGGGATTGCGCGAAGCCGGCCCAGTCGTGGTCGGGCAGTCGCGTCAGCTCGTCGGGCGTCGGACCGAGTTGGTGCGCGCGCAGCCAGACATTTCCAAGCGCCGCATTGTTGATAGCGACATAAATGACGGGAATCCGATAGCGCGCCGCGGTGGCGATTTCCATGCCGCCCATTCGCATGCATCCATCGCCCGTGATGACCGCCACGCGGCGGCGCGGCTGGGCGCATTGGACGCCGATCGCTGCGCCGATCGCCCAGCCCATCGGACCGAGATTGGTGGCGGATACATAGGTTCTTGGTTCGTAAGCTTCCCAGTAATGGCCGGCGAAGGCGCGATGCGCGCCGGAATCCACCACCAGAACGCCGTCGCGGGGAAAGACCTTTCTCAGCTCGCTGATGACGCGGGCGGGATGAATCGGAACTGCGTCGCTGTCACAATTTTCCGTATCTTGCAGGCGAGGCTTCGAGCGGATCTCCGAGACCCACATCTCGCGCGTTGACAGCGTCGGCTCGAGAGCGCCGCGCAACTTGTCGCTTTGGTCGAGCAGATAGAGAAGATAGGCGCCGCAACTGCCCACTATCCCGCCGTCATGGACATGCGTCCCGATCGCCGAAGGAAGCAGATTCACGCAGATCGACGCGTTGGGTTTAACCTGGAGCGCCCAATGCATCGTGTCGCGCTCGTTCAGTCCTGATCCCAAGATGATCAGCAGATCGAGCGAGGGGTCCATCAGGGCGGCGCGGGAGTGGTGCGTGCCCGCATAGCCGAAGACGCCGAGCGACAGAGGATGATCCTCTGGAAAGACTCCCTTTCCGCGCAGCGTCGTCGCGACAGGGATGCGCCAAAGCTCGGCGAATTCCTTAAGCGCGCTAGCGGCCTGCGAGTGCTCCACGCCCGCGCCGGCCAGAATGGCGATCTTGACGGGCGGCTTGCCGTCAGCGCCGACCGAGAAGTGCTGGAGCGACGACTCGGCGGAAGCCATGGACAGGGCGTTGTAATCGACCAAGGCCCGATCAATGGGCGTATGGCTGACGGAAATCTCTGCGGCCAGACAGTCGCCCGGCAATGAGAGATGCACCGGCGCGGCCGGCCGGGTGCGAAGCTGCAGTAGGGCGTGCTGGAAGAGATGCGGCATATTCCTTGGATTGTCGATCGACGAGGAATAGCGCGTCAGCGGCTTCATGACGGTGACGTCGTCGAGCGTCTGGGGACTGGCGTCTTGAAACACGCCCAATCCCTCGAGGACCGTCGCCACTTCGCCGCTCAGGAGAAGAAGCGGCGAACCGTCGGACTGCGCGGTCGCCACGGCGGTGACGGTATTGGTGAGGCCGGGTCCGCCGATGCAGAGCGCGGCGCCGAAATTTCCGCTCGCCCGCGCATAGCCGTCGGCCATATAGGCGGCGCCGCCTTCTTGCGCGGCCACGATCGGCGTGATCGCCTTCTGTCTTTCCAAAGCAGGAAGAAAGGGATCGACAAGCCCGCCCGGGACCATGAACACATGGTCGAGTCCTTCGCGCGCCAGCGCGTCGAGAATAAAATCGACCCCAAGGGACATCCCTGCTCCAATTCACGATTGAGGCGCCTCTTAGATCGAATTCTATAGTCGAGCGTAAGCTTGATGAGCAACGGGTATTTGGAAAGGGAGCGAGCCTGGGTTGAGAGCGCGACCTCGGCCGTCACTGTCACGGTGCATCCATTCAATCGACTACCTATCTATGCTGTGGCGGCCGTTCGAAGCTCGAATGGCGCTAAGCGCGTCTTTCCTGCCAAAGCGAGATGACCAAGGATCTGATTGTTCCTGCCGCAGAAGGCCTCTGCTGCCCTCCCGGAAACTTTTACATCGATCCATGGCGCCCGGTGGCGCTTGCGGTGATTACGCATGCGCACTCCGATCACACGCGATGGGGCAGCCGCGCCTATCTCTGTCACGAGGATTGCGCGCCAATTCTGCGCAAACGCCTTGGCGACGTTCGCATCGAAACGCTGCGCTACGGGGAAAGCCGCGAGATTGGGAAGGTGCGGCTCTCGCTGAATCCCGCAGGCCATGTTCTCGGTTCGGCGCAGGTGCGCATCGAACATCGCGGCGAGGTCTGGGTCGCCTCCGGAGACTACAAGCTTGAGGCGGATGGCGTCAGCGCGCCGTTTGAGCCCGTGCGATGCGACGCTTTCATCACCGAATCGACATTCGGTTTGCCGATCTATCGCTGGCGTCCGCAAGCGGAAGTGATGGGCGACATCAACGCATGGTGGGCGGAAAATGCGCGCGCGGGACGGGCGAGCGTCATGCAGGCCTATGGACTCGGCAAGGCGCAGCGCCTGCTCAGACATCTCGACCCGAATATCGGACCCATCGTCTGTCACGGCGCGATCGAACCGCTCAATCAAATTCATCGCGATCTCGGAGTAGCGCTGCCGCCGACTTTGAACGTGACCGCCCTGGACAAAGCCGGACTTGCGCGATGCTTTGCGCTTGCGCCTCATTCGGCGATCGAGAGTCCATGGATACGACGATTTGGCGTCCATTCCGACGCCTTCGCCAGTGGATGGATGCAGCTGCGCGGCAATCGCCGACGTCTCGGCGTCGATCAAGGCTTCGCGCTCTCGGATCACGCCGACTGGCCGGGGCTTTTGCAGGCGATCGCCGCGACGGGCGCTGAGCGAATCTTTGTCACGCATGGAAGTGACGACGCGCTTTCACGCTATCTGCGCGAAAAAGGATATGACGCTAGGCCGATGGCCACTGAATATGGAGACGAGGAGGGCGAGGCGGAGCCGGCCGGCGAGGTCGATACGGGCGGCGCATGAAGACCTTCGCGACGCTTTACCGACGCATCGACGCCGCGACGTCGACGCAGCACAAGAGACAGGCGCTGACCGATTATCTGCGCGTTGCGATCGGCGATCCTGAGCAATACGCAAGCGCCGCTTGGACCGTCTATTTTCTCGCCGGCGGCAAGCCGCGCCAGCTTATCCCCACCAAGCTCTTACGCCAGTTCGTTTTGGCGGCGACGGAGCTACCCGAGTGGCTCGTTGACGAGTGCTATCACAGCGTCGGCGACCTTGCAGAGACGCTAGCGCTTCTGCTGCCGCCGCCGACTCACGTCGAAGACGTCCCGCTCGACGTTTGGATGAACGAGCGGCTTTTGCCGTTGCGCGAGCTGGATGAACCCGCCCGGCTGTCGGCGCTGCGAGGCTGGGTCGATGCGATGCCGTCCGGGGATCGCTTGCCGTTCTTCAAGCTCGTGACCGGCGAATTGCGCATCGGCGTGTCGAAGCTGCAAATGACTCAGGCGATCGCCGAAGCGACGCAGCTTGACGCCAAGCACGTCGCGCAGCGGATGATGGGCTATACGCAGGCGAACCGCACGCCTCAGGCGCAAGAGTTCGTCGCTCTCGTCGCGCCAGCCGAAGCCGCCGAAGACGGGCGGCCTCTGCGCGGGCAGCCCTATCCGTTCTTTCTCGCGCATCCGCTTCAAGCGCCGTTTCCCGCCTTTCCCGAACTGCTCGGCCCTGTCGACGATTGGCTTGTCGAATGGAAATTCGATGGCATACGTGCGCAGTTCATTCATCGCGCCGGGGAGTGGTGGCTGTGGTCGCGCGGCGAAGAGCTGGTCAGCGACAGCTTTCCAGAGCTTGCCGCGCTCGTCGAGTTTCTCCCCGACGACATTGTGCTCGATGGCGAGCTCATCGTCGTCGCGCCACGTTCGGACGCGCGTCCCGCAGTGGACGATCTTAGCGATCTGCGACCATTTCCCGAGCTGCAGCAGCGGCTGGGACGCAAGCTTCTCACCCCAAAAATACTGCGCGAGCGGCCGGTAGCGCTGATCGCTTACGACCTGCTTGAGAAGGACGGCCACGATCTGCGCGAAGAGCCGCAGCGCGACCGACGCGTTCTTCTCGAGGAGGTCGTGTCGCGCGCGCATTCTTCCGCGATACAGGTCGGCGCCGATTTGCCGCTGCGGCTCAGTCCTACGCTCCTGCAGCCCGATTGGGACGCCTTTGCGCGACAGCGCGAAGAGGCGCGGGCGCGCGGCGCCGAAGGGATGATGCTTAAAGCGATGGGCGCGCCTTATGGCGTTGGCCGCCAGAAAAGCGGCGCCAATTTGTGGTGGAAATGGAAGCTCGATCCGATGAGCGTCGACGCCGTGCTGATCTATGCGGCGCGCGGACACGGACGCCGTTCAGGCGTTTACAGCGATTACACTTTCGCGGTGTGGAGCGGCCCGCCGGAGCAGACGGACCGGACGCTGCTGCCGTTCGCCAAGGCTTATTCCGGGCTTTCGGACGAAGAGATGCGTAAGGTTGATGCAACCATCAGAAGGACGACGATCGAAAATTTCGGGCCCGTGCGCAGCGTACGACCGACCATGGTTTTCGAGCTCGGCTTCGAGGGCATCGGTTCGAGCAGTCGCCACAAAAGCGGCATCGCCGTTCGATTCCCGCGCATGTTGCGGTGGCGGCAGGATAAGCCCGTTGAAGACGCCGACACGATCGAGGCGTTGCGGATGCTGCTGCCGGGCGGCGGCGCATGAGCGGTCAACGCGCGAAACAGTCTGCTGTAAGGACGTTACTGGCGGAGCGTGGCTGGAAGCCGTTCGCCTTCCAGCGGGAAGTATGGCGCGAAATGGCGGAGCAACGCAGCGGCCTGCTTCACGCGACGACAGGCGCCGGCAAAACCTTGGCCGTTGCGCTCGGCGCCTGGCAGGCATTCGCCGATGACGCTGAGGAGCCGCCACGTCTTTGCGTTCTCTGGATTACGCCGATGCGCGCACTCGCAGCGGATACCGCTAAGGCGCTGAACGAGGCGTTCGGCGGTCTTTCAGCCTATGGCCAGCGATGGACGGTCGGCGTTCGCAGCGGCGACACGCCGTCCGCCGAACGCGCGCGGCAAGCACGCCGTCCGCCGAGCGTTTTGATCACGACGCCGGAGAGCCTGTCGCTCATGCTGTCGCGCGCCGACGCCCGCGATTATCTCGGCGCGATCAGATGCGTCGTCGTCGACGAGTGGCACGAGCTCATCAGCAATAAGCGTGGCGTGCAGACGCAGCTCGCGTTGGCGCGATTGAAGCGTTGGCGCCCGGATCTGCTGATTTGGGGAATGTCGGCGACGCTTGGGAATCTTGAAGAGGCGAAGCGCGTTCTGCTCGGTCCAGCCGATGCGCCGCGCGGCGTGGTCGTCGCCGGCGGCTTGCGAAAAGACATCGTCATCGACACGCTGTTGCCGGAAGATTCCGCGCGCTTTCCCTGGGCCGGACATCTCGGCATCAAGATGGCGCCGCAGGTGGTCGCAGAGATTGATCAATCTCCGACATCGCTCGTTTTCACCAACACGCGCTCGCAGGCGGAGATCTGGTATCACAATCTCTTGCGCGCCCGGCCCGATTGGGCTGGGCTCCTTGCGGTTCATCATGGGTCGCTCGCGCGGGAGTCGCGCGATTGGGTTGAGGACGGACTTAAGGTCGGCAAGCTTAAAGCGGTCGTCTGCACGTCGAGCCTCGATCTCGGCGTGGATTTCCTTCCGGTCGAACGCGTCCTGCAGGTCGGTTCGCCCAAGGGCGTCGCACGCCTCCTGCAGCGCGCCGGTCGCAGCGGCCATTCGCCGGGACGCGCGTCTCGCATCACGCTCGTGCCAAGTCATTCGCTGGAGCTTGTCGAGTCATCGGCCATGCAGCAGGCGGTGCGGGACGGCCGCATCGAAGGCCGCCGTAGTCCAAACGCGCCGCTCGACGTGCTGGTGCAGCATCTCGCGACCATCGGACTGGGCGGCGGCTTTAGGCCTGACGAATTGCTCGACGAAGTCCGTTCGACAGCGGCATACCACGATCTTTCCGACGAAAACTGGCGGTGGTGCCTCGATTTCGTCAGCGGCGGCGGACCGAGCCTCTCCGCCTATCCCGAATATCGACGCTGCGGACCAGGCGCCGATGGCGTATGGCGCGTAACGAACAAGCAGATCGCCCTGCGCCATCGCCTCAACATCGGGACCATCACGGCGGACGCGAGCGTGCTTGTTCAGTACGGGCCAGCCCCCGCAGGCCAGAAGCTCGGAATCGTGGAGGAGAGCTTTATCGCGCGGCTGAAACCCGGTGACAGTTTCTGGTTTGCCGGACGTCTGCTCGAATTCGTGCGGCTTCGCGATCTTACCGCCTATGTGCGGCCGGCAAAGACATGCAGCGGCGCCGTGCCGCGGTGGGATGGCGGACGAATGCCGCTTTCGACGACTTTGGCCGACGCCATGGTCGAGCAATTACAGCGCGCGGCGGAGGGGCGATTTGATACGCCGGAGCTGCGCGCCGCCGAGAAAATGCTCAGATTGCAGACGCACTGGTCGCGTTTGCCCACGCCGACCACCTTACTTGCGGAAACCCTGAAAAGCCGCGACGGCTGGCATTTGTTTCTCTATCCATTTGCAGGCCGCAACGCCCATGTCGGCATGGCGAGCCTTATCGCGTGGCGCGCCGCGCAGAAGACAGCTGGCACATTCTCGATCGCCGTGAATGATTACGGCTTTGAGCTCTTGAGCGCCGACGCGCGCGACTGGGCGGTCATTCTGCCGGAACTGATCGCGCCGCGCGCTGTTCATGATTTGACCTGCGAAGTCCTCGCGAGCTTGAACGCGGCGGAGCTGGCGCGCCGGCGGTTTCGCGACATCGTGCAGATCGCCGGCCTCGTCGTGACGACCTATCCCGGACAACACAAGAGCCTGCGCCAATTGCAGGCGTCGTCCAGCCTGTTCTATGAAGTATTTCGGAAATTCGATCCAGACAATGGATTGCTGCGCCAAGCGGAGCGCGAGGTCTTGGAAGACGCGCTCGACATCGCCCGGCTTGCCGAAAGCTTCGAACGATTGCAAAACAGAGAACTCGTCCATGTCACGCTACAGCGCTGTTCGCCGCTCGCCTTTCCGCTGATGGTCGAGAGAATGCGTGATCGCCTCAGCAACGAAACGCTTGCGGCGCGCATCGAGCGCATGACGTCACAGCTGGAGCGCGCCGCGGACAAATGCTAGAGCCCAACGAGACGTTGGAACGGGAAGGCTCCGGCTTGGTCTCCACTCACGAGCGCCGCGGGCTCCTTTTGCTGCCGCAGCGCGCCGTCTGGCGCGCGGAAACGCGCACGCTGTTCATTGCTGACGCGCACTTTGGCAAGGCGGCGACATTTCGCGCGCTCGGCCAGCCGGCGCCGAAGGGAACGACGCGCGACAATCTCAACCGGCTGGACGCGCTGGTGGCTCGCTTCGATCCCGCGCGTCTCCTCTTCCTCGGCGATTTGTTTCACGCGCGGCAGGCGCATGCGCCGGCAGTGGTGGCCGCGTTCCTCGATTGGCGCAGACGTCACGCTGCATTGCGCCTCACCCTGGTGCGCGGAAATCATGATCGGCGCGCGGGCGATCCCTCAGAACAGTTCGGAATCGAGCTTGTTGATGAGCCCTATGATGCGGAAGGGGTCGTCGCGCGCCATCACCCGCTTGCGGCTGATGAATGCAAAGATAATGGGGTGACAGTGCTTGCCGGGCATTTGCACCCCTGCGTCCGGATGAACGGAGCGGCGCGCGATAGCCTACGTCTCCCCTGTTTTGTCCTGCAGGTACGCCAGATCGTGCTGCCGGCCTTCGGCGCATTTACGGGCGGCGCGCTGGTGCGCAGACGCGATGTTCGAACCTGCGCAGTGGTCGACGAGCGACTGCTCGTTGGAGACTAGCCGCGCGTTGCATGAAGGGCGGGCGCGTGGGTCGGCGGGGGGCGACAAGGAGATCTGAACTCGTCTCCCAGCAGTCCAAGCGATTTCATTTTGGCGTAATCCGCCGAGATCAGCCGCTCTCCGATGTCGCGCCGGAAACGCATGTTGGGAATGTGCACGCGGTCGATCAAACGATAGGCGTTACGTCTGGCGCTCTCAATCGTTCGCCCACTGCCTGTCGCCACCGCCGTCCAGCCATAGGCGCCGGCGGTGACAAGCTGGCCGTTGTCGAGAGCCACTTCGCAATAGTGCAGATTTTCTTCGTCCTTGCGCGACAATGCTCCGTCCAAGAGGATCGGCATGCCGATCGGCTCTTGCGTTTGTCGTCGCGAATAGGGGAAAGGCGGAACGGTCAGCACGACTCCGACTGAGAATCCCTCATGGACAGCCAGACGATCCTTGTCGCGGCGGACCATTGCTTTAAACAATTCCGGGCAAGAAGTTCGCTGTAACGGCGACAGAACGGCGAAGCCGGGATAGCCGAACCGGCAGGTGAATTCGAGCGGCCAGATACCTTGTTCATTGACGATGGTGTTGAGGTTCACATAGCCGCAATGGCCGTGGCGCCTGAGCAGCGGCTCGATCCTCGCGAGAGTTTTTTCGAAAAAGAGAGTTGAATGCTCGAATGTGGCGACCGTGCCCATCTCTCCCGTCAGCTCTCCAAGATCGCCCGGGAAAAAGCGCTTGTGCTCCCAGTCGAGACAGGCCGGCATCAGAAATTTCTCGCCGTCGAAATAAGCGCCGACTCCCATCTCGACGCCCTCGAGGAAATCCATGAGGATGAAGCCCGCATCGTCCGATGGATTGACAGGGAGATTTTGAAGGAGTGCGGATATGTCGCGTCCGTCGGCGAGACCGCCGACGAAGTTGCGATGCGCCAAGTCCGGCGCATTGAATTTCAGGACATAGCGTCCAGGGCGCTCACGAAGAAAACGCAAGCCGTCCTGCCTACTCGAAAAGCGCCTGGTCGTCGCGGTGGAAAGGCCGAGCTCGGCGAGAAGGCTCTGCGCATAGGCTCGGTCGATTTCAAGCCGGTCGCCGAAGGCGCTTCCGCCAATGACGTTGAATCCGTCTCGACGCAACCGGTCTTGCAAACCCCCGCATGCGACGTTTTCAAAGAGGATAATTCCTTCGCTGTCCGCTGCCTTCACCCATTGCAGCACGGAACGCCAGTCGTCCGTTTTGGCGACCATGCCGTTCAGAATGTCTCGACAAAGCGGCGCGTCGATGAAAACTTTGACGTCATGCCCTGCCGCGGAAAGGCGAAGATAGAGCGCGGCGAGATCGCAATAGTCTCCAATCCCCAGAACCCGCATGGATGCTCCTAGGCCGCTTTCCGTGGCGCCGCTTCCAGGCCGAAGTGACGCCGGTAGCGCTCGAAGCATCGCGCGCCATGTCATAGCCGAAGAACGGCGCCTTCGCCGATCGCCTGCGCGCGACAGGAATCTTCCTTCACAAGAGGACGCAGAACTTCGCGATTCCACGCTTCGGAATGTTTGACGTCGAGAATCGCATGAAGCGAAAAATACTGTCGCTGTTTGCCCGGCACTTTTAGACGCCGCAGTCCGCGCTCGACTTGGATCGCGCGTCCTGGCGCCGTCATCTCGATTGCGCCCAGCGCCCCGATAGAATGGAAGGCGTAGTGACGATTGCTGGCGAGCGCCACCATGGTGTTGCCGAGCGCAAGCGACTCGGGGCAGACGCGTTCTGGCCTGGCGTCTGCGCCAAAATAGGCGGCGAGCCGGGAGAGCATGGGTCCGTGCATGCCCTGCGCATTGCCTCGGCCCATTTCATCCCAGTAATTGCACGCCATTTCGAGCTTGGGAATATGAGGCATCTTGATCTGCGTGAGGGCGACGAGATCGTCGAACCCTGCTTCGCCGGACACTTCTTGTTCGAGGAGCCATTTCATTTCATCGAAGCTCGCCTGTCGCTCGAGCCATGGGAACAGCGGATCGTTTTGGCCAGGCCCATTCTCGGCAAGCTTCTCATACCAAGCCAGAAAGGCGTCGGCGTCGCTCGGGATATCGGCGACGAGCGGAGCGATCGCCTCACGAACGCTCTCCACATAAGCGATCTCCGCCTCGGCGAGAGCGGCGCTGTCTTTCACATCCTTACGCCAGTCGCCGGAAGGCGTTGAGGGCTCAAGCCGGGCGCCGTTGCGTCGGCAGAGTTCTCTCTGGAAGCGCTCAAAGGCCGCGCCGCTGAGCGCCGGAGCCAGAGCGGTCCAATCGAGGTCCCGCATATGTCACCCTTCTTTCTTAATGTTGAGAAAGACCGCAGCGATGCGGTCAACGCGCCGATAGACGGGCCGGTCCAGCTCCTCGCCAAAAACGTCGGGATCCACCTCTTCGTAATCGAACGTCACTGGGGAAGCGTCGAGAAGCGGCTTCATGGCGGCAAGGAACTGGTCGACCCCTCCGATGATCGGCGAGCCTGTATAGAGAAGCAGCCGTCCGTTCCGCGAGAGATGGGGGATAGCTTCCCTGACAATGTCGAGAGAAAGCTCGATGCCAAGTTCGCCGCCTCCGTGCCGATAGAGCCGCTGGAAGTCATCAACGAGGTAGGGGGGATTGGCGACGATATAGTCGAACGGGCCGCGCGCATTCTGGAAAAGATCGCTATGAATCGCTTGAGTTCGCGTCATCCCGTTAAGCATCGCATTGATGCGGGCAAATCGCACGGCTTCTGGATTGATGTCGGCGAGCAGAAGCTCGACGCCGGGCCTCAAGAGGTTTGCGGCCAGAATTCCGCCTGCGCCGCTGCCGCATCCGATGTCGATGAGTCGCTGGGCGGAATATGAGGGCGGCTGCGAATTGAGGACTGACTCGATGCAGCGCGCGAAGCGGTAAGTGTCAGGCCCAAAGAAAACTGAATCGGCTGCTTCGGTAGGAAAGGCCGAATGCGCATAAATCTGGTCGTTAAGCGTCGAGAATCGCACCTTGCTGCGCAACAGGCCGTTGGAATGCGCCAACGCCTTCGCCAACGCAAGGGCCTGCAGCACCTCTGCGGGCAGATCGCTCGCGGAGAAAGGCAGGCTCCACCCGAAGACGCGCATCAGAGATGCGCCGTCAACCGCCCCACGCTGCACGACACGGCTGTGGGTCAATGGGGTCGTCGTGGTGAAGCGATAGCTCTGATCCCGAAGAAAGCCGCCCAGCCACAGAAGAGCTTCATCCGCTGCGCTCAGAGCACGGGGGCTAACGACAGCAGCGTCATCACAGTAGAGATCCGTTTGCATCGGTCAGCGAACGCCCAGCGCAAGAGAGGTTTCAACTCATGGCGATGACGATAGTTCCGACACGTTTGCGCTTGCGGTGGACTTAGTGCGTCAAGCTCGCGGCGAGAGATCGTTTACGGCTCATTCTTGACGTCGATCGCGTGCGGCCCTTCCGGCGCAAGCGTCTCGGCTTCGTCCTTGAGTTCGACGCCGGTCAGCCCCCGCCGGCGAGCTTCGTTGCAAAGATAAAGCAGCTTTCGGGTCGCTTCGTCATAGGCGAGGCCCTGCGGGCGGATATTCGACAGGCAATTGCGCTCGGCGTCGGTGCGGCCGACGCGCGGCGCAAAAGTCAGATAGACGCCCAGGCTGTCAGGCGAGGAGAGCCCGGGCCGCTCGCCGATGAGGACCGCCACGAGTCTGGCGCCAAGCGTTTCGCCGATGTCGTCGCCAAGCGCGACGCGCCCCTGTTCGGCGAGCACGATCGGCGCGATCTTCCACGATGTTCGATCGAGGGATGAGAGCGTCCTTTCAAGGATCGGAAGCGCATGCCGGGCGATGGCGCGCGCGGACAGTCCTTCGGCAATGACGAATGCAAGGTCGTAAACGCCTGCGAAAGATTTCAGCCGCTCGCGGGACTCGTCATCCAGTCTTCGGCCAAGGTCCGGGCGCAGCAGGAAGCTGCGCCGATCACGCGCGGCGCTCCTGACGCAAACCGCCGTCAACCCGCGCGCCGTCAGTTCGTCGAAGAGCGTGTCGACGTCGAGCCGCTCTTCGACCGCGTCGCGCGCCTCGGCGTGCGCCAGCTGAAAATCCAAAGTGGCGCGCGTGGTCAGCCCCGCGCCGGCGCGCGGCAGGAAAATTCGCGCCGGCGTCGCCGAACGCAGTTTCAAAATCATGTCGAAAAGTGCCGGGCGACGATCCGCCATTCTCACGCTCTTTCGAGAAGCGGCGAAAAGGATGCAGGAAGCGCCTGCGACTGCAATTCGCCGCGCGCGTCGGTCAAACCGACGTCCGCAAACCATTGCGCGAATTCCGGCGCCGGCGCCAGATTGAGCATGCGCCGGACGGCGAGCACGTCATGATACGAGGTGCTTTGGTAATTCAGCATGACGTCATCCGCGCCGGGAACGCCCATAACGTAGTTGACGCCGGCGACGGCGAGCAGCGTCAGCAGATCGTCCATATCGTTCTGGTCGGCCTCAGCGTGATTGGTGTAACACACGTCGCAGCCCATCGGCAGTCCAAGCAGCTTGCCGCAGAAGTGGTCTTCAAGCGCCGCCCGCGTGATCTGCTTGCCATCGAAAAGATATTCGGGACCGATAAATCCAACGACCGTATTGATCAGCAGAGGCTCGAACATCCGCGCGACGCCATAGGCGCGCGCCTCCAGCGTCTGCTGGTCGCAATTCCAATGGGCGTTGGCTGAAAGCGCGCTGCCCTGGCCGGTTTCGAAATACATGACATTGTCGCCGATCGTCCCACGCTTTAGGGCGAGCGCCGCCTCCCGCGACTCGCGCAACAAAGCCAGATCAATCCCGAAGCTTGAATTGGCGGCCTGGGTTCCGCCGATCGACTGGAAAACCAGATCAACCGGCGCCTGCCGCTTCATCAGCTGCAGCGTCGTCGTGACATGAGCGAGCACGCAGGTCTGGGTGGGAATGTTGAGCGTCTCACGCAATTCGTCGAGAAGGCGCAAAAGTTCGTAGCATTGTTCCGGACTGTCGGACGCTGGATTGACGCCGATGACGGCGTCGCCATTGCCGAGCAGAAGCCCGTCGATCGCGCTCGCGAGAACCCCCCGCGCGTCGTCGGTCGGATGGTTGGGCTGGATGCGCGACGATAGTCGTCCGCGCAGGCCGAGCGTATTGCGAAACCTGGTGACGACGCGCCGCTTGGCGGCGATCAGAATGAGGTCCTGGTTGCGGCAGATTTTCGAGACCGCCGCCGCCATTTCTGGCGTGAGTCCGAACGTCAGAGCGGCGAGCGAATTCGCGTCGGCGGCCTCAGAGAGAAGCCAGTCGCGAAATTCGCCGACGGTCAGCGAAGCGATCGGCGCAAAGGCCTGTCGATCGTGACTGTCGAGGATCAGTCGGGTGACTTCGTCTTCCTCATAGGGAACGAGCGATTCGTTCAAGAACACGCTCAGCGGGAGATCGGCGAGGGCCATCTGCGCGGCGACGCGCTCCGCCGCGCTCGTCGCAGCGATTCCAGCGAGGCAATCTCCCGAGCGCAGAGGAGTCGCCTTCGCCATCAGCGATTTGAGATCGCGAAACCCGTAGCGCGTTCCGCGAATCGTCGTCCCATACATGGCTCGACCTCGAACGACCGTTTCTCAGGCTAGGGCGCCGATGCGAACATGTCACCTTGCGGCCTATGGTTTTCCCCAGCGCCGTCGCGGCCCATGGCCTTTGCGCCCGGCCCGCATATACTAGCAAAGTCGAAGTTTGTTTCGCGCCGCCGGAGCCGATGTCAGCCCATACCGCAGACCCTGAAACTCTGATACGCGCGCTTCCGTTCTGGCGGGGGCCGATCGAGATCGCGCCCTTGCTCGGCGGCATCACCAACAAGAACTACATCGTCACGGACGGCGACCGTCGCGTCGTCGTTCGCCTGGGCGGCGACATTCCCGTTCATGGCGTGATGCGCTTTAACGAATTGGCGGCGAGCAGGGCCGCGGGCGCTGCGGGCGTGTCGCCGCAAGTTCTTTATTCGGCGCCTATGGCTCTGGCGCTCGACTTTATTTCCGGCCGTACTTACGAAGCGCAGGACGTGCGCGCAAATCGTCAGCGCTGCGTCGATCTCGTCAAGCGCGTTCATCGCGAGGTAGCGCGGCATTTGCGCGGGCCGACACTGGCGTTCAACGTCTTTCATGTCATCCGCGACTATGTCCACACGCTCCTTGAGGACCGAAGTCGAATTACGCCGCAATTGCCGCGTTTGCTCGCGGCGAGCGAGGTCCTGGAAAAGGCCGTCGGCCCGATCAATCTCGTTTTCGGCCATAATGATCTCCTCGCCGCCAATTTCATTGATGACGGACGACGCCTCTGGCTCGTCGATTGGGATTATGCCGGCTGGAACACGCCGCTGTTCGATCTTGGCGGGCTCTCATCGAACAATGGCTTCGACGCCGCGGAAGACGACGCGATGCTTGAGGAATATTTCGAAACGGCGCTCACCGATTCGCTGCGCCGGCGGTTCAAAGCGATGCTTTGCGCCTCGCTCTTGCGTGAAGCGCTGTGGAGTTTTGTGTCGGAAAGCCGATCGGCGATCGATTTCGACTATGTCGCTTACTCCGATCAAAATATGAGTCGCTTCGAGGGCGCCTGGGCGGCGTTCCAGCAGATGGAAGCAGCATGACCGACCTTCCGCGAAGCGCACAGATTGTCGTCGTTGGCGGGGGCATCGTCGGCTGCTCGGTCGCCTACCACCTCGCCAAACGCGGCGTCGAAACGCTGCTCATTGAACGCCATCAACTCTCATCGGGTTCGACGTGGCATGCCGCCGGATTGATCGGACAGTTGCGGACCAACGCCAATATCACCAAGCTGCTTGGCTATTCGGTCGAACTTTACGATCGGCTCGAAGCAGAGACAGGCTATGCCACCGGCTGGCGGCGCAATGGCGGCCTGCGCCTCGCCTGCAACGCCGATCGATGGATCGAGGTCAAGCGACAGGCGACTTCTGCGCGAAGTTTCGGCCTCGAAATGCAGCTCCTTGGCGCCAAGGAGGCGCAGGCGCTCTGGCCGCTGATGAATGTCGATGACGTCGTCGGCGCGGCCTTCCTGCCCACTGACGGCCAAGCGAATCCTTCCGATATCACGCAGGCGCTGGCGAAAGGCGCGCGGCTCGCCGGCGCAAGGCTTGTCGAAGGCGTCGCCGTCACGGATTTCATCATCGAGAACCAACGCGTACGCGGGGTCGTCACCAATCGCGGCGCCGTTGCTTGCGAAAAGCTCGTGCTCTGCGCCGGTCTGTGGACGCAGCCGCTCGCCGCGCGCGCCGGCGTCGCCGTTCCGCTCTCCGCGGTTCACCATCAATATATCGTGACCGAAAAAATCGACGGCGTGACTAGCGATTTGCCGACTCTGCGCGATCCGGATCGGCTGACCTACTACAAGGAGGAGGTCGGCGGCCTCGTCATGGGCGGCTATGAACCCAATCCCGTGCCCTGGTCATCGGGCGTCGTTCCCGAGGATTTCGCCTTTCGGCTTCTTGAAGACGACTGGGATCATTTCGAGCCGATCATGAATCTTGCGCTCGGCCGCGTGCCGGCGCTCGCCGGGGCCGGCGTCAAGCAGATGATCAACGGCCTCGAAAGCTTCACGCCCGACGGCAATTGGATGATCGGCGAAGCGCCGGAGGTGCGAAACTTCTTCGTCGGCGCCGGCTTCAACGCCTTCGGCATCGCCTCTGCCGGCGGGGCCGGCATGGCGCTCGCCGAATGGGCGGCCGATGGCGAACAGCCCTTCGATCTCTGGCCGGTCGACATCCGACGTTTCGGCGCGCCGCACAGGGATCCTGCCTGGGTGCGCGTGCGGACGCTCGAAGCCTATGCGCGTCACTACAGCATCGCCTGGCCTTTCGAAGAGTTTACGTCCGGACGACCGCTGCGGCGCTCGCCGCTCTATGACCGGCTCAAGGCGAAAGGCGCGTGCTTCGGCGAGAAAATGGGTTTCGAACGACCGAACTGGTTCGCGAATGTGAGCGTCGGCGAAACGCCGGTGGATCGTTATTCCTTCGGCAGGCCGGGATGGTTCGACGCCGTCGGACGAGAGCATCGCGCCTGCCGGGAGACGGCGGCGCTTTTCGACCAGACGAGCTTCGCCAAAGCGCTTGTGATCGGCAAGGACGCCGAGGCGGCGCTGTCCTGGATCGCCGCGAACGATGTCGCCAAGCGGCCCGGCGCGGTCGCCTATACGCAGTTGCTGAACGCCAAAGGCGGCATTGAATGCGACCTGACGATCACGCGCTTGGCGAAGGATCGCTTCTATGTCGTGACCGGGACAGCCTTCGGCACGCATGACTTCGATTGGATCAGGCGATCGATTCCCGAAGGCATGGACGCAACCCTCGTCGACGTCACCTCGGCGAATTCCGTGCTGGCGTTGATGGGACCGCGCGCCCGCGACATCCTGCAATCCTGCTGCGACGATGATCTTTCGAACGTCGCCTTTCCTTTCATGAGCGCCCGCGAAATTCGTCTGGCGGGCGCGCCGGCGCTGGCGATCCGCGTCACTTATGTGGGCGAACTGGGCTGGGAGCTTCACATCCCTGTCGATTTCGCGGTCTCGGTCTATGACGCGCTCGTCGAGGCGGGCGCGCCATTCGGACTTGTCGACGCCGGCTACCGGGCGATCGAATCCCTTCGTCTGGAGAAGGGCTACCGCGCCTGGGGGTCTGATATCGGTCCCGATCACACGCCGCCGATGGCGGGCCTTGGCTTCGCTGTCAAGATGAAGTCCGGCGCGCCTTTTCAGGGCAGAGAAGCGCTCGTTCAATCCGCCGCCGCGCCCTTGCCGCGCCTGCTCGCCGGTTTCGCCGTCGACGATCCTGACGTCGCGCTATTGGGACGCGAAACCATTTATCGCAATGGCGCGCGCGTCGGCTGGCTGTCGAGCGGCGGCTATGGCTATTCGATCAGCAAGGCGATCGGCTACGGTTACGTTCGTCACCCCGACGGCGTCGATCCGACATTTGTTCTCTCGGGCGACTATCAGCTCGAAATCGCTGGCGAGCGCTGGCCGGCGACCGTTTCTCTTTCGCCGTTCTATGATCCCAAAGGCGAACGCATTCGCGCCTGACCGCGCCGGCTACGCTTCGAGTTGCTGGTCGGCGACTGCCGCCGCGTCGCCGACATCGCGCGGGGCGTCAAATGTCGAGATCGCCGCCTCGACCGCGTCGAGCGCCAGATCGAGGTCTTCTTGAGAGATGACGAAAGGCGGCGCCAGGCGAACGACGGTGCGATGCGTGGCGGTCGTCAGTACGCCCCTGTCGATCAGGCTCTCGCACACTTCTCGCGCGCTCGCATAGCGTGGGTCCAGCTCCACGCCCGCCCATAGGCCGCGTCCACGAATCTCCCTGATCGCCGGCATGCGCATCGCATTCAGCCGTTGCAGCATTCTCGCGCCGAGCGCCTGGCTGCGCTCGACCAGCCGCTCGTCGCGAATGACGCGCAGCGCTTCGAGCCCGACGGCGGCGGCGAGCGTATTGCCGCCGAAGGTCGACCCATGCGAGCCAGGCGTGAACACGTCCATCACTTCGCTCTTGGCGACGAAGGCGGAAACCGGCAGCACGCCGCCGCCAAGCGCCTTTCCGAGCATGACGCCATCGGGGAGGACCTTCTCATGTTCGAAGGCGAACCAGGTTCCGCTGCGCCCCAGCCCGGATTGAACTTCGTCGAGCAGCAGCAAGACGCCGCGCTCGTCGCACAGTCGGCGGAGCCCCGCGAGCCAGCCGTCGGGCGGCACGATGACGCCCGCTTCGCCCTGGATCGGCTCGACGAGAATGGCGGCTGTATTAGGCGTGACGGCGGCTTCGAACGCCGCGAGATCGCCAAAGCGCGCCGCGCGAAACCCCGGCATGAACGGACCGAACCCGTCGCGATATTCGCTCTCCGACGAGAAACTGATGATCGTCGTGGTGCGGCCGTGAAAATTCCCGTCGGCGACGACGATCTCCGGATCGGCGATGCCTTTGACGCGGTGACCCCAGCGCCGGGCCGCCTTGATCGCCGTCTCGACAGCCTCAGCCCCGCTATTCATCGGCAGAGCGGCGTCGAGCCCCGTGACTTTGCACAGTTCGTCGAGAAACGGGCCGAGCCTGTCATCGCAAAAAGCGCGGGAAGGCACGGCCAACCGCTGCGCCTGCTCGGAAAGCGTGGCAAGAATGCGCGGATGTGCGTGACCAAGGCTGACCGCCGAATAGGCGCTCATCATGTCGATGTAGCGCCGGCCTTCCACGTCCCATAGATATGCGCCCTGTCCGCGCGCGAGCATGACGGGCAGCGGATCATAGTTTCTGGCGACGTGCGAGTTCCTAAACGCCGAGCTATCCATATCCGAGAGCTTTTTGCGCGCATCCACATGAGAAAGGCGCCTGCGGACATTTGCGTGATTAAAGCATACATAGGCAGAAGGGATGGGCGGCGCCAGCCGCATAAGTCATGGCCATCATCGGGAGTCGAAATGGAGGCGCGCGTTCTGCATGCCGACGTGGCCGCCGAAACTGCGGCCCTTCTGGAAAAATTTGGAGTCGAATCTGACAGGTTCAGGCGCGGGTCTCTGACCACGCGTTCACCGATCACCGGCGAGATCATCGCGCATGTGGAGAGCGCCGATTTAACGATTGCGCAGCAGACCATCGAGCGCGCCGAGGCTGCGTTTCGGGTCTGGCGTAACGTCCCCGCGCCGCGCCGGGGCGAATTCGTGCGCCTGCTGGGCGAGGAGCTGCGCGCGGCCAAGACAGAGCTCGCGCGCCTCGTCACGATCGAGGCCGGGAAAATTACGACGGAGGGCCTCGGCGAAGTTCAGGAGATGATCGATATCTGCGACTTCGCCGTCGGACTCTCACGTCAACTGCATGGCCTGACCATCGCCACCGAACGCCGCGGCCATCGGATGATGGAGACATGGCATCCGCTGGGCGTCGCCGGCGTCATCACCAGCTTCAACTTTCCCGTCGCCGTCTGGGCCTGGAACGCCGCGCTGGCGCTGGTCTGCGGCAACTCCCTTGTCTGGAAGCCTTCGGAGAAGACACCGCTCGTCGCGCTGGCGACGCAGGCGCTGGTGGAACGCGCCGCCGCGCGTTTCGGCGATGCGCCCGATGGTCTTTCCAACCTGCTCGTCGGCGGGCGCGAGATCGGCGAGGCGCTGGTCGAAGACGCGCGGGTTCGGCTGGTTTCCGCGACAGGTTCGACCGCCATGGGCCGCGCCGTCGCGCCGCGCCTCGCGCGCCGTTTTGCGCGATCGATTCTCGAGCTTGGCGGCAACAACGCCGCGATCGTCTGCGCCTCCGCGCCGCTCGACCTCGCGGTGCGGGCAATCGCCTTCGCGGCGATGGGCACGGCGGGCCAGCGCTGCACGAGCTTGCGCCGCCTGATCGTGCATGAAGACGTTCATGAGGAGCTACTCGACCGATTGCGGCGCGCCTACGCCTCAGTTCCGGTCGGCGATCCCCGCGACGGCGGCTCCCTCGTCGGCCCGCTCATCGACGAGAGCGCCTATGCGGCGATGAGCGCGGCGCTTGACGAAGCGCGCGGCGCCGGGGGCGTCGTTTTCGGCGGGGAACGCCTGCTTGCGGAAAAATATCCCGACGCCTTCTATGTGCGTCCGGCGCTGGTGGACATGCCGGGCCAGACGGAGGTCGTTCGGCGCGAAACATTTGCGCCCATCCTTTATGTGATGAAGTTCGGCAGCCTCGAGGACGCAATTCGACTGAACAATGATGTGGCGCATGGCCTGGCGTCGTCGATCTTCACGGCGCGCCTCGATGAAGCGGAATTTTTCATGGCCGCGAGCGGTTCGGACTGCGGTATCGCCAATGTGAACATCGGCCCGTCCGGCGCCGAAATCGGCGGCGCTTTCGGCGGCGAGAAGGACACCGGCGGCGGCCGCGAAGCGGGGTCCGACTGCTGGAAGGCCTATATGCGCCGCGCCACCAACACGATCAATTATTCGGGCGAGTTGCCGCTGGCTCAGGGCGTCAAATTCGATTTGGGGGCCTAGGTTTCGCGTCGTCGCCCCCGTGATTTTGCGACGCTGACGACTTAAGTTACGAGAAGCAAGAGTCGATCGGTCAGGGCTGAGATGCACGAATCTTCCGCTTCCGCCGACGCCATTCGAGCGATGTTCGCCTCGGCGATCTCGGACATGTATCAGGCCGAAGCGCCGCAGTATCGCGCGATGAAAGCGCTCGTCGCCGAGCTGAATCGGCAGGCGCTCGCCGAGGACTTGCCGCTCAAGCGCCGTCTACGCCAAAGCGGCGAATTCGAGCGACTCGACATCGAGCGCCATGGCGCCATTCGCGTCGGGACGGCCGAAGAATTGTCGATGCTGCTCCGGCTGTTCGCGATCATGGGGATGGCGCCGGTCGGCTATTACGATTTGTCGGTCGCCGGACTTCCCGTGCATTCGACCGCATTCCGGCCGATCGGCGAAGCTGCGATGCGGGCGTGCCCGTTTCGGATCTTCGCCTCGCTTCTCAGACTGGATCTGATCGTTGACGCGAAAGCGCGCGAGATCGCCGCGAAGATTCTCGCGCAGCGTGACATTTTCACGCTGCGCTGTCGGGAGCTGATCGATCTCTTTGAAGTGCGCGGGTTCGACGACGAAGAGGCGCGCGAATTTGTGGTTGAAGCGACAAAGACGTTCCGCTGGAACGGGCTGGCGATAGTCTCGTCCGCCATCTATCAGAAGCTCTATGCGACGCATCCGCTGCTCGCCGACATTGTTTGCTTCAAAGGGCCGCATATCAACCATCTCACCTTGCATGCGCTCGATATCGACGCCGTGCACGCGGCGATGGCGGCAAAAGGCATGAGTCCTAAAGCGATCATCGAAGGGCCGCCGCGTCGCCGCTGTCCCATCCTCCTGCGCCAGACGAGCTTCAAGGCGCGCCCCGAGCCCGTCGAATTCATCGAGGAAGACGGCCGGAGGCGTGGCGCGCATGCCGCGCGCTTCGGCGAGATCGAACAGAGAGGCGCCGCGCTGACCGCAAAGGGACGCGCGCTTTACGACAGGCTTCTCGCCGAGGCTCAGGCCGAGGTTCCGCTCGCGACAGATGGCGCCAATGCGGTTGCCTTCAATGCGGCGCTGACCCGACGCTTTGCGGCGTTCCCCGACGATGATGAGACCTTGAGAGGCGAGAAGCTCGCTTTCTTTCGCTATTCTCCCGAAGCAAGTGCGAAGGCAGTAGACCCGGCGTCCCGTCCGGCGCTGGACGATCTTCTGCAGGCCGGAGCCCTGCGCGCCGAGCCGATCCTTTACGAGGATTTCCTGCCGGTCAGCGCCGCCGGCATTTTTCGCTCGAATCTCGGGGATCAACGCGCGGAAGATTTGATCGAGCGCGCCGACCAACGCGCCTTCGAGGCGGTGCTCGGCGCGCCGGTCGTTGATGAACTCGCGCTCTATGAAGAGGCGGAAACGCGCTCTCTAGCGACAAGCCTCAAGGCGCTTGGCCTCGATCACGCCGCCGAACCTCATCCTTGAAAGGCGGATATTGGCGCGACGGAAACCAGCCGTGACTTAAGGAACGCACCGCGCGGCGGATTTCCAGATGAGCGCAGGTCACGCAACTGCCGAAATCGACGTATCGAAAAAATAAGGCGAACGCTCCGTCTGCGCGAGCAACCGAGGTTTGGCGCGCTATTTGCCGTAGCGGCGCCGCTTGATGAGCAGGCGTCATCAAGGGAATGACCATGGACAGCGCGCGATACCATAAGGCCAGCATCGGCGACCATCTGCTTCAGCCGGAAACGCTGATGTTGAGCTACGGCTACGACCCGGCGTTGTCTGAAGGGTCGGTCAAGCCGCCCGTGTTCCTCACGTCGACCTTCGTGTTTCGCACCGCGGAGGACGGGCGCGACTTCTTCGACTATATGGCCGGCCGTCGCGCGCTGCCCGAGGGCGAAGCGTCCGGCCTCGTCTATTCGCGCTTCAACCATCCCAATCTCGAGATTGTCGAAGATCGTCTGGCGATATACGAACACGCCGAATGCGGTCTCGTCTTTTCCTCCGGCATGTCGGCGATCGTCACGACGATTCTTGCGTTTGCGCGGTCCGGAGAAACGATTCTGCGCAGCCGCCCGCTCTATGGCGGCACCGAAGTTCTCATCGACAAGACCCTGGCGCCGTTCGGCTTGACGGGCGTCGGCTTCACGGACGGGCTTGACGAAGAAAACATCCGCGCCGCGGCCGAACGCGCAATGGACATCGGGCGAATTGCGATGATTTTCATCGAGACGCCGTCCAATCCGATGAACAGCCTCGTCGATATTGCGCTCGTGCGGCGCATCGCCGAAGACATTGCGGCGAAGCAGGGCGCGCGCCCGGTCATATGCTGCGACAATACGCTGCTCGGCCCGGTTTTCCAGTCGCCGCTGCGGCATGGCGCCGATCTGTCGCTCTATTCGCTGACCAAATATGTCGGCGGACACAGCGATCTGATCGGCGGCGCCGTCGTCGGCGCCTGTGCGCATCTCAAGACGATACGCGCGATGCGCAGCGCCATCGGCACGCAACTCGACGCGCATTCCTGCTGGATGCTCGGCCGGTCGCTCGAAACATTGTCGTTGCGCATGAACCGGGCTGCGGAGAACGTGGCGATCGTCGCGAAATTTCTTGCAAGCCATCCCAAGGTGGCCAGCGTTCATTACCCCCCGCTGCTGCCGCCCGATCACCCTCAGCGGATGCTGATGGAGCGTCAGTCGAGTTCGGCCGGCTCCACCTTCTCTTTCGAAGTCACTGGCGGGCAGGCCGAGGCCTTCGCCTTTCTCAATCGGCTGCAGATTTTCAAGCTCGCCGTGAGCCTGGGCGGCGCCGAATCTCTGATCTGTCATCCGGCGACGACTGTGCATTCGGCGCTGACCGAGGAGGCCAGGCGGGAAATCGGCATCACGCCGTCGCTCATTCGGGCTTCGATCGGCATCGAGCACCCGGACGACCTCATTGCCGACCTCACCCAGGCGTTTGGCTGAAAACCGTGAGCTCAAGGCGTCCGAGGAATGAGGAAGCCGGAAGCTTTGCATCAGACCCTGTTAAAATGCGGGGCTCAGACATATGTAATCGGCATATCCGTTCGTGGTCCGAAATCGAGCCGAGACTGGACAATGAGAGCAGCTAAGGAAGTGCGCGACGACCGCACCGTTTTGAGCATCCAGGAAGATCGCATCGACGCGCACAACTCCGGCGAGCTTAAGAATCTGGTCCTGAAAACGCTAGAAGGTGGCGCAAAAAACGTGGTGATCGATCTCGCGAGAGTTCAATTTATCGACAGCTCGGGCTTGGGCGCTCTACTTTCCGGCTACAAAAATGCGAATTTGCGGTCGAGCGGGTTCGCTTTGGCGGGTCTGCAGCCGCGCGTCAGGTCGATGTTCGAGCTGACACGGCTGCATCGAGTTTTCGACATTTATCCAAGCCTGCAACTGGCGCTGAGCGCCTGAATGGGGACGGGCGGTGATCGAAATGTGCGAGACGGCGGTCAATTTGGAAATCGTCGTTCCCAATGAAACGCGATATCTGCGTTTTGTTGGCGCGATCGCTGAACAACTCGCGAAAGAGTTGGACGTCCAGGAGGATAAGCGCGAAACTCTCGCTTTCCATCTCAATCTTGCACTGACCGAAGCCGTCGCCAACGCGATTCAATACAGCACCGCAGTAAGCGCCAAGGACTCCGTTCGGATCTGTCTTTCCGTCAAGGACGCCTATCTTTCCGTGCGCGTCTTTGATCATGGCGGAGGCTTCAATCTTGCCGCCGTGCCGACGCCCGACCTTGACGAACTCGGCGAACGCGGCCGTGGCATATTCTTCATCCGTTCGGTGATGGACTCGGTTCAATATTCCAAGACGGATTCGGGCAATGTGCTCGAAATGCGCAAGAAGATCGCTTAGCCTTCCCGTGTTTGGCCCTCCCGAAATGTCGGCGATCGAGACATTCCGCACCGCAGATTGGGATGCGGCGGTTCGCCGCTTCCTGCATCGCGCCGAACGCCGTGTCGGACATGAACTGCCGGCGGATGCGCTTCGCGCGCTGCCTAAGTCCTATCGGCATCTCGTGCCGGCTGCGCGCGCCGCGCGCGACATAGCGTTGATCGAGATAAACCAAGACAGCGCGCGCGATATTGTCGAACTCCGCCCGCTGGGCGGCGCCGGCGCAGCGAACTATGAGATTCGCCTGATCAGCGGGAAGGAGCGTCCGCTCGACGAACTCCTGCCGGTGCTGCAAAACCTGGGACTGCGCGTCTTAGACCAAATACAATTCAAGCTTAATCTCAGCATGGGGCCGCGCTTCATACGCAGCTTTACGGTTGAGCCCTCGATGCAGATTGGAACGAGCCTCGCGCGCTGTCGTCGGCGATTGTTGCAGGCGCTCGAGGCGGTGCTTTCCGCGGATGTCGAAAGCGACGCCTTGAACGGCCTGATCCTGGCGACTGAGCTCGATTGGCGTCAGATCGATCTCTTTCGCGCTTACTGCAATTACTATCAGCAACTCGGCGTCCGGGTCGGACGCGCCCGCATTTACCATGGACTGTTGCGAAGTCCGGCGGCCGTCGAGCTGTTGTATCGCTATTTTGAAGCGCGGTTCAAACCCGATCACGGGGGACGCGACGCTTTTGAGACCGAGCTTGAACTGCTCACGCCGATCAGGGCTCAACTCGTCGAGGTTCTGGATAAGATCGTCGACAGCAGCGACGATCGCATCTTGCGCGACCTCTTTAATCTCATCGACGCGACGGTGCGCGCCAACTTCTATTTTTCCGGCGATTGGGCGCGCAATTTCATCGCTTTCAAAATCAGCAGTCTTGGCGTGTTCAACATGCCGGCTCCAAAGCCCATGGCTGAGATCTACGTTCATTCGCCCTCGATGGAAGGCATACATCTTCGCGGGGCGAAGGTCGCGCGCGGCGGCATTCGCTGGTCGGACAGGCCAGAAGACTTTCGCAGCGAAATCCTCGCCCTGATGCAGACCCAGATGATCAAGAACGCTCTCATTGTGCCGCAGGGGGCCAAGGGCGGCTTTATTCTGAAACTTCCCTATGAGGAGGCGGCGCAGCGTCAGCGGGCGGGGAAAGAGGCATATTCCCAGTTCTTGCGCGGACTTCTCGATCTGACCGACAATCTGAAGGACTCGAAGATCGTTCGGCCGCCGGATCTCGTCGCATATGACGATCCCGATCCCTACCTCGTCGTCGCCGCTGACAAGGGCACGGCGACCTGGGCCGACGTCGCCAATGACATTTCTCGCTTCTATGGGTTCTGGCTCGGCGACGCCTTCGCCAGCGGCGGCGCGCATGGTTACCACCACAAGCGGTTAGGCATTACCGCGCGCGGCGCGTGGGTCTGTGTCAGGCGGCATTTTCGAGAACTTGGTCGCAACATTGATACAGAGCCGATTACCGTCGTCGGAGTCGGCTCCATGGATGGCGACGTCTTCGGCAACGGGATGTTGCATACGTCAAGCATCCGATTGCTCGGCGCTTTCGACGGCCAGTACATCTTCTTGGACCCGAACCCGGACCCGCTGGCGTCCTTCGCTGAGCGTCGCCGCCTGTTTGAATCGCCACACTCGACATGGCGCGACTATAACCCGGCGCTGCTCTCGCCAGGCGGCGGCGTCTATCGGCGAGAAGCCAAGGATGTCCCTCTAAGCCCTGAGGTGCGGGCCTGGCTCGGCGTGCGGCACAGCGCGACCGACGGCGAAGCGCTTGTTCGTTGGCTTTTGACGGCGCCCGTGGACCTTTTGTGGATGGGCGGAATTGGCACGTATGTCAAAGCGAGTTCGGAGACAAATGAAGGCGTCGGCGATCGTGTCAATGACGGCGCGCGGGTGGATGCCCTGCAGCTTCGCGCCAAAGTCGTCGGAGAGGGCGCGAATCTGGCGTTCACCCAGAGGGCGCGCATCGAATATGCGTTGAAGGGCGGCCGCACCAACACCGACGCCGTCGACAATTCGGCGGGCGTCGATCTTTCCGATCACGAAGTCAATTTGAAGACTTTGCTCCGTGTCCGCCCTGATGAAAACGCGCCGGAACCTGGCGACGCCGACGCGCTTCTTGAATCTCTGACCGAGGAAGTTTGCGCGTCCGTACTGCGGGACAACGACCAACAAAGTCTTTGCCTGTCGTTGGACCATGCGCGTTGTCTGGGTAACCTCGATCCATTTATGGATCTTGCCGGACAACTCGAAAACGCCGGATATATCAATGCGGCTGCGGACGCGTTCCCGACGCGCAAAGATGTCGCTGCGCGCGAGACGAAGGAGTTGACGCGGCCGGAACTCGCCTTGCTGATGGCGAACGCGAAACTGGCGCTGAAGCAGCGGCTGCTTGAAGACGATTCCTTCCTGCAAGGGTCTTGGGCCAACGAGTTTCTGGCGAGCTATTTTCCGGAATATTTGCGGTCTCATTTTCCGGACCGGATCAGAAACCATTCGCTCGCACGGGAGATCGCGGTCACGGCGATATGCAACAGAGTGATCGATCAGACGGGCGTGTGTTTTCTGCTGCTTGGCGAGGGACTGGCGCCGGCGCCGCTCAGCTACGCTGTGAAGCTCTATCTGTCCTTCGATCGAATTTTTGAAGGCGACAGATGGCGCGCGCATTTTCGGTCGCAGGACCGCCTGGACGCCGCGCATGAATATGGCCTGCTCCTTCAGCTCGAAGACGCTTTGTCCTACATGTGCCAGTGGGCGATGCGGCGCGGCTATCGACTGAGCCCGGATGATGAAGAGATCGAACAGTGGCGCGCCGATCTTCACGACTACCGCGCGCGCGTGGGAGCCGCCGAAGCGGCTGGCGGGCTGGGAGAATCCTATTTCGATCGGGTGGGCGATTTTCCTTTCCTTGTCGCGCTCACCCGGGAGTCGGGAGAAGACATGCGCGCGGCCGGCGGCTATTTCGATCGGGCGGCCAATCTCTTCGGACTGCCAAAGCTTACCGCCTTTCTGGAGGAGGTGAAGCCGCGCGACCGCTGGGAACAGCAGTTGCAGGCCGCGCTCGACGCAAGGATGCGGGATGCGGCCGCGCGCATCGCATCGATGCAGTTTCTTACCGGGATCGCCGACCCCCGCGCCTTGTTTCGTAACGTCGGCCTGGAATTCGGGCTCGCCGGCCTTGAGCGGCTGGCCTTCAAACTGGAGTCTTCCCTCTTCACGACGCTCACGCCGATTGCGGCGTTCGTCGCGGAGCTGAACGCGCTCGTCGATGCATGCGACGCCGCCTACCGCAAACGTTCCGGCGCGCGCGCGGAAGGAGAGCGAAGGCGCGGGGGCGCTTCGCCGCAAGCAAGGGCTTCTTAGCGCAATGGAAACGCTGGCCGCCGATCGCGCCATTCTCGACGCCTTCGAAGAGGCGCTTTGCGTTGTTGAGTCTTCAGGCACCCTGCAGTCGATGAATTGCGCCGCCGAACGCTTGACCGGCTATGTCGAGAGCGAGCTGCGCGGCCGATCTTTTTTCTCGCAGCTTGTCGAGCGCAGCGGCGGCGACGGCGAACCATCATGGCCGCCGCATGCTCGCGAGCGGCTGTCCTTGCGCATTCGACGCAAAGATCGAACGCTGATCGAGGTTCGCTGCGAGATCGATCCGCTGGCTAACAACGGCGGCGGCGCCGCGCTGCTTAAACTTCGCCCGATCGACGAAGGACTGAGCGAGCAGGAAGCGCTCGACGACATCACCGAAAAGCTCGAAACGATCTTTGGCGGCATGGCCGACGGCCTCGTGGTGATCAACGAGGCCGGCGATATATTGCTGTTCAGCAAAGGCGCGGAGAAGCTTTTTGGCTATCGCGCTAAAGAAGCGCTCGGCGCGAACGTCAAGCTGTTGATGCCTCCGCCCTATCGAGAGGCGCATGACCGCTATCTCGCCGCCTATCAAAAAACCGGCGTCAAGAAAATCATCGGCGTCGGCCGCGAGGTCGTGGGACGGCGAAAAAACGGCACGACCTTCCCGATGTATCTCTCGATCGGTGAAATCTGGCTTAAGGGAACGCGCTATTTTGTCGGCGTCACCCATGATCTGACCCGGCTCAAACGCGCTGAGGACCGGCTGCTGACGCTTTCCGCCGCCGTCGAGCAAAGTCCGATCGCGGTGATGATCGCCAACAAGGATGGCGAAATCGAATATGTGAACAGCCGCTTCGCGACTCTGACCGGCTACCAGCCGCATGAGCTGATCGGCCAGAACCCGCGCATGCTTCAGTCGAAGCGCACGGAGAGCGACCAATATCGGCGCCTGTGGGAGAGCATTCGCGCCGGCGTCGAGTGGCGCGGACAGATTCAGGACAGACGCAAGGACGGGGAGCTCTACTGGGCGTCCGAAATCATCACGCCGCTGCGCGACGCCGCCGGCGAGATCACCCATTTTCTGGCCATCCAGCAGGACATCACCGAACAGAAGCGCGACAAGGAGGCGCTGTTCGAGAGCGAGCAGCGCTTCCGCCAAGTCGCCGAGATGGCGGGCGACTGGCTGTGGGAGCAGGATCAACACGGCCGCTACACCTATAGCAGCAACGCCGTCGAGGACGTGCTGGGCATGACGCCCGAAGAGGTGATCGGCAAGACCTATCTCGACCTTTTCGCCGGGCCGCCTTCGAGCGGCTCCGCCGCAGCGAGCGCGCAGCCTCCGACCGCTTCGCGCCGGCCGTTCCACCGCATCGTCAACCATTATCGCCATAAGAGCGGCGGCGACATTTATACGGAGTCGACAGGCGCGCCGGTTTTCGACGACGACGGCCGACTCGTCAAATGGCGCGGCGTCGACCATGACATCACCGGGCGCAAGAAGTTCGAGGATGCGCTGCGCGTGCGCAACCGCGCGATCGAAGCCGTCCCGATTGGCATCGCGGTCTGGGATGCGCAGGCGCCCGGCGTTCCCAATGTTTACGTCAATCCGGCGCTGAGCCGGATCACCGGCTTCGCCCGCGAGGAGCTGCTCGGACACAGCATGCATCTGTTGCGCGGGCCGGGGACCGATCCTGCGGCGCTCGAAGAAATTCGCAACGCCATCGCGCATCGACAGAGCTGTCAGGTGACGGTGAAATTCTACCGCAAGGACGGCACGCCGTTCTGGGACGAATTGTTCATCTCGCCAGTCGCCAATGAGGCGGGGCGCATCACCCATTTCGTCAGCGTGCACGCCGACATTACCGAACGGCGCCGGATCGAGGAGAGCCGCCACGAGCTCGAAATCGCCAAGCAAATCCAGCTGTCGCTGCTGCCGAACGCGCCGCTGCGCACGCCGCATATGGAGATCGCGGGAATCTGCGTGCCGGCGATGCATGTCGGCGGCGACTATTTCGACTATTTCGAAAATTCCGGCGTCATCGACATCGTCATCGCCGACGTCTCCGGCCATAGCGTCGGCGCGGCGCTGATCATGACCGAAGTGCGCAGCACCCTGCGCGCCGAGACGCGAAAAGCGACCAACGCCTTGAGCGGCCCGGCGGAGCTTTTGCACGATCTCAACGAACTCTTGCACGAGGACCTGACCGCCGCCGACCTGTTCATCACCATGTTCTATTGCCGATTCCTGCCGCAAACGCGCACGCTGCAATACGCCAACGCCGGGCATAATCCGCCGCTGGTGCTGCGCGCCGAGGGCGCCACATGCGCGCGGCTCGACGCGGAAGGCCTGGTGCTCGGCGTCATGCGCGCCGTCGAGTTCAAGGAGGGGAGCATCGAACTCGCCGCGGGCGACAAGCTGCTGTTCTACACCGATGGAATCACCGAGGCGCAAAACCGTCAGGGCGACTTCTTCGGGCTCGAACGCCTGTCCAACGCGTTCAAGCAGCATCGCAGCCTCTCGCCGGGCGACCTCATCAAGGCCGTGCTCGCCGACGTGCGTGTCTTCCGCGGCGAGGCGCCGGCGTCCGACGACGTCGCCATGGTGGCGGCGGACATGCGCTGAGGAAAAAGCGCGCGCGAACGGGCGCGCAAATGCGCGCGCGAAGATTTCCCGCCGCCGTGAAGCGCGGGGGGCGAGCGGTCCGGGACGCCCCGGCCATCGCTTGGCCGCAGCGCAAAGAAATGTCTTTCGACGCCCGGTTTCTCCCGGACACGGATCGCGTCGTCTCGCCGCCTCCGGGCTGAGGGAGCCGCTCCCCATCGTTCGGGTAACCGACGCCTGCGCCATCCTCGGATATTGTGGTCCGGGCTTTCAAAGCCTGCACATGAGTTTCGGCAAGCCTTGCGGCTTATCGAAGGGCTCATGCGTCTCCGCGCAAAGGAGAGAAGCCCAGACCGGCGACGCGCCGCCGGACCAGGGAACGAGGGTCGTTCGTCCCGCCGGATCCGTCCTTCGCCGGCGCCGCTCGACCCTGAGCCGCGCCCTCGCTTGACGAAAGCGAGCAGAGGATAGGAATTTATTCCAGAGATGTCAAGGACGGCGGGCGGCGGCCTACTTCGAATTTCCGTCGCCCAAATTCCATAGCCGATCCAGCAGGATTTTTAGGTCGGCGTGGCAGCGTTCGATATTCTCTCGAATGACGACTCGATCGTCGTGCGTCAGGGTATCCAGCCGAACGTTAAACCACTCGCGCCGGATCGTCTCTCGCAGCAATTCTATTTCTCGTATCAGTCTCTCCGCGTCAGTCATTGCGCATGCCTATGTTCAGCGATGATTGCCGCTATTGCCGCGTCCTGCGGGGATCTTGCCTGCCTATATAGCGCGGCGAAAAACCGCCGCTTGTCGCTTCCCGCTATAGGTGACGACCATGCCTAGGCGCGTGTTGCCGGACAACGCCGGGCAGCGGCCAATGCGCGCCTAAAGCACACGCTGCAGAACAGCGGCCGCATGCTTCGAGACGGCGCCTTCGGCGCCTCCTCAGCATGAGGGCGCGAGTTGGGATGACGCTCGCCAATGTCATTCCCGACAGGCCGAAGGCCTGATCGGGAATCTCGAAGGACGAGGGTGAGGAAAGATACGAGAAAACGGGCTTCCTCGTCCTTCGAGACGCGTGCTGCCCACGCTCTCAGGATGAATAAGCCCTTCACTCGATCGCTCTGGGGCGATTGCGAAGCTTGCTGGAGAAGCATCTCGCAAATCGGTAATCGGGCGAATTGAATTTTGCAAAGCGACAGCCGCCCGTCGCGACTCACATTCTATCGCTGCGAACCGCCCCGTTTTGATGGCGATGCGCGTTTCGATCGACGTTGACCTTCCGCATAAATTTTCGCCTCGGCGAAATGATTTTCGTGACCCTTCATTTTCATGAATTGCGCGCAATCCGAAAGACAGCTCAGCAGTCGGGAGGACGCCTGAGGACGCGTAATAATTGCTTGAATCAATCTCGCGACAATTTTTTGGTTCGCGATGTCCTCATCAGGCAAAACTTTTCCGGACGCCAGAATATGCGCCGCAATCTGCAAAATGCTCTCTTCCGATATCTCGATATTTTGCTTGGGCGCCTCTGCCACTTATGATCCTACTGTCCGCCCAGGATAGAATCTGCGACGCAAATCTCTATCGGGGGCCTGGCTCATCATTGTGACCCAAAGCCATCGCGCGCGGCCGCGCCGAACCCGTTGCAACGACGCGCTCAAGGATCGACGGTCAGCGTTTTCCCGGCTTTATTCGCTGCAATCCACTTGTTGAGTTCAGCCACATGGCTGCGCTCCTCGGCGACAAACTCCTTGGCCAGCGTCTTGATCTCGGGGTCCGACGTCGTGTCGAGAACGCGTTGGTAATAGTCGAGCCCCGCGGTTTCGGCGTCCAGCGCGATCTCAAGCGCCTGCTCGCGTCCCATGAACGGATCGGCCGCCCAGATGGCCGCCGTCTCCGGGCTCTCCAATCCGGGCCAAACGAAATCATCCGGTTTCATCTTGGGTATGTCGCGAAAGCCGCCGCGGGCGCGCGCTTCCGCCAGATGCAGTCTGGAATACTCCGCCAAGCGACGAAACAGCGCACACACTTCGTGATTGCCGCCCGCCTCCATCGCGTCGGCCAACAGGGCGTAGCGGTTCGCCGCTTCGAGTTCGAGATTGATTGCGTAAGCAAGAAATTCCTCGACCGATTCCATCCCACCCCTCGCTTTGTGATCGAATGCCCGAAGCAAGCGGCGGACGCGACAGCGCCGCCTCCCGCTTCGGGTTGCTATTGTTTGGCGGCGTCGCTCAAGCGTTGGCGCCCGGCGGGTTCTTTATGGTCCATTCTTCGCGCGTGATCCAGGCTTCGAGAATTTTGACGTGCTCGGCCTCTTCCCTGACGAACTCCTTGGCCATCGCTTCAATCTCGGGCGACTTGGTCTTGGCGACCACGGCCCGATAAAATTCATAGCCTCGGCGCTCGCCCTGCAGCGCGGCCTTCAATCCATCCAGCCGCGATAGCGACGGATCGGCGGCCCAGATTTCAGTGCGTTCCGGGGTCGCGTGACTTGGCCACACGTAATCAGGCGGAATGACCTTCGTCAGGTCGATCGATCCGGCGCGCTTCTTGGCCTCGGCGAGATGCAGGCGCGAAAAGCCGGCGAGCTGCCGAAATAGTTTGGCGACTTCTTCGTTGCCGCAACTCTCCATCATGCCCGCGAGTTCGTCGAAATGTATCGCCGCGTCCTCTTCGACCTTCACGGCGTAGCCAAGAAATTCATCCAACGTGGCGATATCAATGCCGCCCGTAAAGCGTTTTGCGGCATGCGTGACATGTTGGCCTTGCGCGGGGAGCGTTTGATCGCCCTCGAACGCGACGAGGATATCCTCGTTGCGGATGAAACATTGGCACGCCAGGCGATAGCGCGGCGGCATGTCGTTGACTTCGGCGGCCTCGATCTCGGCTTTGGTGATCTTGCCGAGCTGGCGCAGCATCTCCTTTTCCTTCTCGGTCAGCGCGATGCCGTATTTGGGATTCCGGCTGAGATGGGTGACCTCGACAAGGCAGGAGCCACACTCGCCATCCTGGCAATCGAATGGAATGGGGATTTTGTGGGCCTTGGCCACCGCCAGGATCGTGCCGCGGTCTCCGGCGATCGCATAGACGGTGACGTCCCGCGCAAGGACGGGCGATGAAAATGTCACATTAGCCACGATATTCGCTCCTTTTGTCTGCTCTCAGACATTGTCCGGCATCGGATGGGCGATCCGGGTCGAACGTAAGCTCTCCGGTGTTTTTCGGAGCGGCAGCTGAGCCCGTTATCTTGCCCGGGACCTTTTGAAAGCAGAACTCTCGCCATGAAATACGGTTCGATCTACGGCGGATTGTCGCACGCCCGATACCGACGCGAATGCAATCGCACGGGATGCGACGATGATAACGACAGCCGCGCATCTCCATGCGTGTGACGCCACGACCCGGGCACCCAGAGCAAATTCGCGAATGAATGCGTTCTGCGGACTGGTTGGCGAGACGGCTTTCAAAGCGAAGGTCTCGCTCCGCCCCTTGACGCGCGCGTTGCGCAGCCAATTTCACACACATGGCCCGGCGCAAGCGAGGGTAAGAAAATGGCGACTTATCGAGTTCGCGAAGTCAAATTCATTGAGAGGGAAGGCGGCCATGTCAAGCTGAAGCCGCTGCGCGAATATGAGCGCGAATCATCCGATGCGGCCAGCGTCATCGCTGAAGTCAGCCGCTTCTTCGAAATGGAGCTCTCCAGTCCCAAGGCGCTCGACGTCGTCGACTTCGACGAGGTGATCATTCTCGACGACAAGGGCGCGGTCATCGCGCGCTTCGGCGTCGCCGATTTTTGGGAGCAGGAGTGGAACGCCGTCGCCGCTAAAGGCGACGCCGCCCATCCGCTGGCGCGCTCGGCTTATACCAACCCGCGTTGATTAGAACCGATAGGCCCATTCGCGCAGCCCGATGGACATTATGCGCCAGGGTTGTTCGACGAGGCTGTTCCACGCATCACAGCAGTGATCGACGATATCATCGTAGGATT
>NZ_JAKFWS010000034.1 GCF_021731785.1 Methylocystis sp. | reverse complement strand
TCTCGATCTCGTCGAGGCCGGACAATCCGGTCTCCAGCGAGCGCAACGCCTTTTGCAGCGACTCGGCGAAGTTGCGGCCGATCGCCATGGCTTCGCCGACCGACTTCATCGCGGTCGTCAATATCGGCTCGGAGCCCGGAAACTTCTCGAAGGCGAAGCGCGGAATCTTGGTGACGACATAGTCGATCGTCGGTTCGAAGGAGGCCGGCGTCGCGCCGCCGGTAATATCATTGGCGATCTCGTCGAGCGTGTAGCCGACCGCGAGCCGCGCCGCGACCTTGGCGATCGGAAAGCCGGTGGCTTTCGACGCCAGCGCCGAGGAGCGCGACACGCGCGGATTCATCTCGATTACGATCATGCGGCCGTTTTTCGGATCGACCGCGAATTGCACATTGGAGCCGCCGGTCTCAACGCCGATCTCGCGCAACACCGCGATCGAAGCGTCGCGCATGATCTGATATTCTTTGTCGGTCAGCGTCAGCGCCGGGGCGACGGTGATGCTGTCGCCGGTATGAACGCCCATCGGATCGACGTTCTCGATCGAACAGACGATGATGCAATTGTCCGCTCTGTCGCGGACGACCTCC
Source organism: Methylocystis sp. (assembly GCF_021731785.1). Lineage (GTDB taxonomy): Bacteria > Pseudomonadota > Alphaproteobacteria > Rhizobiales > Beijerinckiaceae > Methylocystis. Next base: position 64,480 of record NZ_JAKFWS010000034.1, on the reverse strand, counting down.
ATCTCATATTCTTTCCAGCCCAGCACGCTCTCTTCGACCAGAACTTCGTTGGTCGGCGAGGCGTCGATGCCGCGCTCGACGATCTCGATGAATTCCGCCTTGTTATAGGCGATGCCGCCGCCAGTGCCGCCGAGCGTGAAGGACGGACGGATGATCGCCGGCAGGCCGATGTCGTCGAGCGCCTCGAGCGCGGCGGACAGCGTCTTGACGTGATGCGACCTTGGCGTTTCCAGGCCGATCTTCGTCATCGCCTCGCGGAACAGCTCGCGGTCTTCAGCTTTGTCGATCGCATGGGCAGTCGCGCCGATCATCTCAATGTCGAAATTTTTCAGCACGCCCATTTTCTCGAGACTGAGCGCGCAATTGAGCGCGGTTTGTCCGCCCATCGTCGGCAGCAGCGCGAAGCCGCCTGGCGCCGCGTAGCGTTCCTTCTCGATGATCTTGGCGACGATTTCGGGCGTGATCGGCTCGATATAGGTGCGATCCGCCATCTCCGGATCGGTCATGATCGTCGCCGGATTGGAGTTGACGAGAACGATCCGGTAGCCCTCCGCCTTCAGCGCCTTGCAGGCCTGGGTGCCGGAATAATCGAATTCACAGGCCTGGCCGATGACGATCGGGCCGGCGCCGATGATCAAGATCGTGGAAATGTCGGTTCTTTTCGGCATGCCGCCTCAGTTGTCATCCGCTCGTCAGCGCTCTTTTGCCCTCATGCTAAGGATCGCCGTAGGCGCGTCTCGAAGCAGGAGGGCGAGATTTGTCCAGCGGTTTCCTCGTCCTTCGAGACGGCGGCTGCGCCGCCTCTTCAGGATGACGAAACCCCTTCGTCTTTTCACTCCGGCGCATCCCCGCGCGGGAGGGGACCGCGCATAAAAAAGGGCCGCGAGTCCGGCCCTTGGACCGGAACGCGTCCCGAACTTGCCCGTCATTCTATCGGCTGAACGGTATGCGGGCGGCGAGCGGGGCGCGCCCGGCTCGAAAGTCGCCGCCTGTCTAGACGAGAATGACGGTGATGTGAAGAGGCGCGGCGGCTGCGCCGCCGTTAGCCGGTGTAACCGCCCTCCTCGAGAAACCGGCGCTCCTCTTCCGCCGACTCGCGCCCGAGAATCGGATTGCGATGCGGAAAACGCCCGAAGCGGCGAATGATATCGCGATGGCCTTCAGCGTGGGAGAGAAATGGCCCGCCAAGCCGTGTCGCGAGCGTCACGGCGCGCTCCTGGTCGGAAAGACTCTCCGAATGGCCGAACGGCAGGTAGAAAAAGCCCTGCAATTGCGGCTCGACATCGCAGTCAAAGCCGGTGTCAATCGCCTTTGCGGCAATTTCGCGCGCGAACTCATCGGTTGCGTACATTCTCGGAGTGTCGCGGAAGGCGTTGCGCGGAAACTGATCCAACAGCAGCACGAGCGCCAGCGCGCCCGCGCTTGTCTCAAGCCAATGGCGAAGCCCGCCGCGCGCGGCGTCGTCGTGCAGGTGGAGGAAGCGGTCGTGGAAGCGTTGGTCGAATTCGACATTTTTTGCGAACCAGAGGTTAGGTCCGGCCTCGCGCCAAAAATCGATAACTTCAACCGCAGACGCAGGCGGATAAGTCATGGCGCCTTCGTTCGAATGAGCTCCTGGCTGGTAGCTATGATCGTTTTGCGGCGGATTTGCGCTATCATCGGTCCTCTTTCATCTCGGCCATAGGGCGTCTATGCGCATCATCATCCACTTGCCGATCTGCTTTCTTTGCCTGCTTTACGCATCGGGCGGTCACGCTGGCGACCTTTCCGACGTCATCGTCCAATGCGCGGCCTGCCATGGCGCGGACGGGATCGCCAAAAGCGCCGACGTACCGCATCTCGCCGGACAGCATGAGCTCTATCTATTCAACCAGATCAAGGCGTTTCGTTCCGGCAGGAGGCCGCATGAGGAGATGCGCTACATGAGCCGCCAGCTGTCCGAAGCCGAGATGCGGGAGATCGCCCGTCATTACGCCGCGATGCCGCGCTGAATATGTCGACGACGCGCCAGCTTGCGGCGTACGCTTCGGTCGGTGCCGTCGCGACGCTCGCGCATTACGCCGTTCTGATCGCGTTGGTCGAAGCCGCGGGCTGGCGCCCCGTGCCGGCGACGCTCTGCGGCTATGTCGTCGGCGGGGTCATCGCCTATATCCTCAACCGACGCCATGTCTTCGCGAGCGAGAGGCCGCATGCCGAGGCGACATGGCGCTTTGCGCTCGTCGCCTTCGCGGGCTTTTGCGTCACTTATGCGTTGATGAGTCTATTCGTCGATCGCTGGGGCGCGCCCTATCTGCCGGCACAGATTGTCACGACGGTCGCCGCCATGTTCGCGACCTTCGCGCTGAACAGGCGGTGGACGTTCGGGTGAGGCGCTCAGCGACGTCATGGCCGGGCTTGTCCCGGCCATCCACGCCGTGACATTCCATGAGTGCTGCAAGGAAGCCGCAGCGGCGCCGCGTGGATGCCCGCGACAAGCGCGGGCATGACGCGACTGTTATCGATGAGAGGCGCTTAAGGCCACTTCACCAGCGGCGGCATCGAGGAGAGGATCGAGTCGACGTTACCGCCGGTCTTCAAGCCGAAGATCGTGCCGCGGTCATAGAGCAGATTATATTCGACATAGCGGCCGCGCCGCACCAGCTGCTCGTCGCGCTGCGATTCGCTCCAGGGCTTCGCGAAATTGCGCCGCACGAGTTCGGGATAGATGTCGACAAAACTTTCGCCGACGTTGCGCGTGAAGGCGAAATCCGCGTCCCATGCTGAGTTTTCGGCGTCTCCGGCGCTGTTGAAATAGTCATAAAAAATGCCGCCGATACCGCGCGGCTCATTGCGGTGGGCGAGAAAGAAATATTCGTCGCACCATTGCTTGAAGCGCGCATAGTCGGCGACCGGATGGCGCTCGCAGGCGCCGCGCATCGCGGCGTGAAAGGCGACCGTGTCAGGATCGTTCTGCGTGCGTCGACCGTCGAGCACCGGCGTCAGGTCTGCGCCCCCGCCAAACCACGCCTTGCTCGTCACGACGAAGCGCGTGTTCATATGCACGGCGGGAACATTTGGGTTCCAAGGATGCGCGATCAGCGAGATGCCGGTCGCGAAGAAGCGAGGGTCTTCCGCCGCGCCCGGGATCTGCTTGGCGAATTCAGGCGCGAAGGTCCCGAACACGGTCGAGCAATGCACGCCGGCCTTTTCGAAAACGCGCCCCTTGATTATTCCCATGCGGCCGCCCCCGCCGGGCGCGCCGCTGTGATCCGTCCGGCTCCAGGCGGTGAGCGCGAACCGTGCCGGTTCCTCTGCGTCCGGCGCGAACGGCCCAGGCGCCTGATCTTCCAGCGCCTCAAAAGCGGCGATGATGCGTAACTGCAGCGACTCGAACCATGCGCGCGAGGCGTCCTTGCGGGTTTCGAGCTGATCCTGCGCGGCGGTCATCGAGGTCTCCTTCGTCGCCGCTTCATCAAGCCGCCGCCGGTCATTGTCAATTTTACAAGACGGCTATCGCGCAATAGTCGCGACTTTCATCTTCGAACCGTCACGGCGCCCCGCCGGCGCGACCGCCGCGGCCGCGAAGCCGGCGCGCAAGAATTGCACAAGCGCGGTCTTGACGTTCCTGCCGCGCTCGGTGAGTTCGGTGACGTAGCAGGAGCGCGGCTCGCCGTTCGGCCACTCACGGTTTCTCGCTTTCGCCTGGCGCATGTCTTCGAGAACCTGCGCCTTCACCTCGCGCGAGTCCTTCATCGAGATGAGCCCGTCGGCCGCCAGATGCCGATCGGTATTATAGGCCTCGGTCATTTTCTGATCGGCGAATTCGAAGTCGCACTGTTTGCCCTGATCGCCCACATAGAGAAGCCGTTCGACCCAGCTCGGCCGCAGGGACAGAATGTCGTCGGGCAGGATGTCTTTCATTTCCGCCGGCAGCGCCTGATAGATTTCCGTCGACTCGACGATCTGATCGACTTTGAACGCCGCCTTCACGTTGAACCCTTCGAAGCTTTCAATCTGGGTGAATTTGGCGAAGAGCTTGCCGACCGCGCCTCGCGCCTCCGAAAAATTGGTCACGAGCGCATAAAGCCCGATGCAGAGAACGACGGTGAACAACGCCGCATTAAGAGCTTTGAGCAGCCGGTCCCAAAGCGCGAGCGAGATGCGAATTGCCTGATGAGTCATGCCGCCCTCCCAAAATTCATTAACATCGCATTAACGACGCGCGATGAATTCCAAATTGGAGGGTTATTTCGTCGCGCGCTGTGCGGCGGCGCACATGATCAAACCGCGCGCAACTGTCGCAGCGCCTCGCCCAGGGCCATCGCCGCGGCCACGGCGACGTTGAGCGAGCGCACGCCTTGGCGCATGGGAATGCGCAGCGCCAGATCGGCGGCGGCGTGGACCTCGTCCGGCACGCCGGCGGATTCACGGCCGACAAGCAGAACGTCGCCCTGCTGGTAGGCGCAGTCTAGATAGGAGACGTCCGCACGCGTTGACAGCGGCAGCAAGCGACGCGGTTCGCCCGCCCGGCTGCATGTGGCGCGCCACGCTTGAAAGGCCGCGAAGGACGCGTGTCGGTCAATCGTCACGTGATCGAGATAGTCCATGCCGGCGCGCCGGAAGTCGCGGTCGCTTGTGGGAAAACCTGCAGGTCCGATAATCGCCGCAGCGACGCCAAGGCAGGCGCAGGTTCGCAGCATAGTCCCGGCGTTCTGTGGAATGTCGGGCTGGTACAAAGCAAGCGTAAGAGGAGCCATGCGCGCGTTCCGTCGTTGAAACGGTGGAATTTGCGGCATATCGCCGCGAACGGAGCCTCGCCCTTGTGCGCCCGAGGAAATAGCCAATTTTCCCAATCGCGGCTTGTGGACAGCGGCGGAGATTCGCGTAAAACGGTCGCCTTGGGCGCAGCCGCCGCCTCGGCCGCGAAGACTTGAGAGCGTTGGGAGAGGTTCGAGCGTGACAAGCAAAGACGCCGCCGTGAAACCGGCGGAGCCGAGCCGGCGCGACATTCTCTATGTCGCTACGGGCGCCGCCGCTGCGGGAGCCGTCGCCGGCGTGGCGTGGCCGCTGATTGCGCAGATGAATCCGGACGCGTCCACTTTGGCGTTGGCCTCGACCGAAGTCGATCTTTCGGCGGTTCCGGAAGGCCAGATCGTCACGGTGAAATGGCGCGGCAAGCCGGTTTTCGTGCGTCACCGCACGTCAGCCGAAATCAAAGCGGCGGAAGACGTTCCGTTGTCGGAACTTCCCGATCCGGAGCCGGACGCCAAACGCGTCCAAAAGCCTCAGTGGCTCGTCGTCGTCGGCGTCTGCACGCATCTCGGCTGCATACCGACCGGCAAGGAGGGCGAATTTAACGGTTGGTTCTGTCCCTGCCATGGCTCCGTTTACGACCTTTCGGGGAGGATTCGCAGCGGTCCGGCTCCGACCAACCTTGAAGTGCCGCCTTACGCCTTCATCGCAGATAAGAAGATCAAGATCGGCTAGCCAAGGCCGAACGGCTTCAATTTTCCGCGCGAATCCCGAGAGCACCAGGCCCATGGAAGGACATTCCCAATACACGCCCAAAGGCGGCTTCGCGCGCTGGTTGGAGCGTCGCCTGCCGATTTTGAGCTTTATGCACGATTCCTTTGTCGCCTATCCGACGCCGAAGAACCTCAACTACATGTGGGTGTTTGGCGCGATTTTGAGTTTCATGCTTGTCGCTCAGATCGTGACCGGCGTCGTTCTCGCCATGCATTACACGCCGGAGACGACGCTTGCCTTCGATTCCGTCGAAAAGATCATGCGCGACGTGAATTGGGGAACCGTGCTGCGCTACGCGCACGCCAATGGCGCCTCGATGTTCTTTCTCGCCGTCTACATCCATATCTTCCGCGGCATGTACTACGGCTCCTACAAGGAGCCGCGCGAGGTCTTGTGGATTCTCGGCGTCATTATCTTCATGCTGATGATGGCGACAGGATTCCTCGGCTATGTCTTGCCTTGGGGGCAGATGTCCTTCTGGGCGGCGACCGTCATCACCAATCTTTTCTCCGCCATTCCCGTCGTCGGCACGTCGATCACCACTTGGCTGCTCGGCGGCTACTCTGTCGACAATCCGACTCTCAACCGCTTCTACGCCTTGCACTATCTCGTGCCGTTCATCATCGTCGCCATCGTTATGCTTCACGTTTGGGCGCTGCATGTGACAGGCCAGAACAATCCGTCCGGCGTCGAGGTGAAGAACGTCAAAAGGGACACCGTTCCTTTCACGCCCTATGCGACCTTGAAGGATAGCGTGGGCATCGCGGCGTTTCTCGTGGTCTACACATGGCTGACGTTTTTCGTGCCGAACTATCTCGGCCATCCGGACAATTACATTGAAGCCAATCCGCTTGTGACGCCGCCGCACATCGTGCCGGAATGGTACTTTCTGCCGTTCTATGCGATCCTGCGCGCGATTCCGAACAAGCTGATCGGCGTCATCGCGCTCTTCGCATCGATTTTGATCACCGCGGCTTTGCCGTGGCTCGACACGTCGAAGGTGAAGTCGGCGGTCTACCGCCCACTGTTTCGCAAGGAATTCTGGGTCTTTCTCGCGGTGTGCATCGGCCTCGGCTATCTCGGCGCGCAGCCTGCCGAAGGCGCTTACCTTTGGTTCGCGCGGCTATTCTCAACCTATTATTTCCTGCACTTCCTGGTGATTTTGCCGATCCTGGGCAAGATCGAGAAGCCGGAGCCGGTTCCAGAGTCGATCGAGGCCTCGATCGTGCGCAGGGAAGCCTCCCATGTCTGAGGCGCATGAAAAATCGGGTCGCGTCGTCCCTTGGATGAAGCGCTTGACGCTCATTCCCCTCGCGCTCGCCGCGACGGTGGCGCTGGCTGGTCCTGCCTTGACGCTGGAGGAGACCCCTCCCTCCGCCGCCGATCAGGCCGCCGAGCCATCCGCCGCCGATAAGGCCACAGCCCCTGCCGCGAAGGAAGATCAGGTCAAAGTGCCTCCCGCGAAGGACTCCGATCAGGGCGCCGCGGCCGCCACGCAGGCGACCGATCAGGTCGCCGCGCCTGCCGCGAAGGAAAAGGAGGCGCGTCACGAAAGCGCGCGGCATGAGCAAAAGCCCCGGCGCTTCGACTGGAGCTTCGCGGGCGCGTTCGGCCGCTACGACAGGGCGCAGTTGCGCAGAGGATTCAAGGTCTACAAGGAGGTCTGCTCCTCCTGCCATTCGATCAAAATGCTCGCCTTCCGTAATCTTTCGCAGCCCGGCGGGCCCGAGTTTTCCGAAAAGGAGGTCGAGGCGCTCGCCGCGAGCTACAAGGTCAAGGACGGGCCCAACGAGGCGGGCGAATATTACGATCGGCCGGCGCGTCCGAGCGACCGCTTTCCGCCGCCATTCGCCAATGAACAGGCGGCGCGCGCCGCGCTCGCCGGCAATTATCCGCCGGACATGTCAGTTCTCGCCAAGGCGCGCGGCTATTCGCGCGGCTTTCCGCTTTTCCTGTTCGACGCCCTGCCGGGATTTTCCTATCAGGAGCACGGAGTCGATTACATCGTCTCGCTGATGGAGGGCTACGAAGACCCGCCGCCGGACGTGAAATTGCCGGAAGGACAATTCTACGATCCCTATATGCCGGGCCGGCGCATCGGCATGCCGCCGCCGCTTTCCGCGGGCGTGGTGACCTATGACGACGGCGCGCCGCAGACGATCGATCAATACGCCAAGGACGTTACGGCGTTCATGATGTGGGTCGCCGAGCCGCATCTCGAATCCCGCAAGCGCGTCGGGCTCGGGGTCATCGCCTTCCTGCTCGTCTTCGTCGGCTTGCTCTATTATACGAAGCGCAAAATCTGGACGGACGTGCCGCACTAATCAGCGCGCGATCCAGCTTCGACGGACGCACAACGGCGTTGGCGACATCGGGCGGCAGCGGCGATTTCTTGATCGAAGCCGCCAAATCGGGCACAAGGCGCTACGTCTCTGGGCTTCGATCGCTCGCCATTTTTCCCGGAAAGGTTGAAATGTCTGAGATCATGCGCGTCGGCATCGCGGGTCTCGGCACCGTCGGCGCGGCGGTGGCGCGTCTGCTCCGCCGGCAGGCCGAGGCGCTGACCGCCCGCACCGGGCGGCGCATCGTTCTGGCGGGCGTTTCGGCTAGGGACGCCGCGAAGGAGCGCGACGCCGACCTTTCCGGCGCGGAATTTTTCCACGATCCGGTCAAGCTCGCCGCCTCGCCGTCGATCGACCTTTTCGTCGAACTGATTGGCGGCTCGGAAGGTCCGGCGCGCGCCTGCGTCGAAACGGCGCTCGCCCATGGCAAAGCGGTGGTCACCGCCAACAAGGCCTTGCTCGCCGCGCATGGCCTGCATCTCGCGGCGCTCGCCGAGGAAAAACATGCCGCGCTCGCCTTTGAGGCGTCGGTCGCCGGCGGCATTCCGATCGTCAAGACGCTGCGCGAGGGGCTCGCCGGCAATTCGATCGAGCGCGTCTACGGCATTCTCAACGGCACCTGCAATTACATTCTCTCACGGATGGAGCAGGAGCAGCTGTCTTTTGAGGAATGCTTGAAGGAGGCGCAAAGCCTCGGCTACGCCGAGGCCGATCCGACCTTCGACATCGGCGGTTTCGACACTGCCCACAAGCTCGCGATCCTCACCTCGCTCGCCTTCGGCACGCGCATCGCCACGGAGGCGATCGATATAGAAGGCATCGAGCGCGTCACGCTCGCCGACATCGACGCGGCGGCCGAACTTGGCTACCGCATCAAGCTGCTCGGCGTCGCGCAGCGCACCGCCGACGGCGTCGAGCAGCGCGTGCATCCGACCATGGTCAGCAAAAAAACCGCCGTCGCTCAGGTAATGGGCGTCTTGAACGCCGTCACCATCGACGCCGACGCGGTGCATGAACTGACGCTCGTTGGCCCAGGCGCCGGGGGCGACGCCACCGCCTCGGCCGTCGTCGCCGACATCGCCGACATCGCCAAGGGCGTGCGTTCGGCGCCTTTCGGCCTGCCGAAGGCGAAGCTCGCGGAGCTTAAGCGCACGCCGATGCAGCGCCACGAAGGCGGCTATTACATCCGCATGTCGGTGCGCGACGTCGCGGGCGCTTTCGCCAAGATCGCGACGCGCATGGCCGAGCGGCGCATCTCGCTGGAAAGCATCGTGCAGCGCGGCGCGCGCGGCGCGCCGGGCGATTGCGTCGACGTCATCCTCATCACCCATGCGACGAGCGAACATCTGGTGCGCGAGGCGCTGGACTTGATCTATCAGGACGGCGTCATCGTCTCGCGCGCGCAGGTCATCCGCATCGAACGCGAGTAGCGCGACATGACGCAACAACCTGAACCCGATGCGTCGCAGATCGACCGTTATCTGACGCTGGAGCTGGCGCGCGCTTCCGAGCGCGCTGCGGTCGCGGCCGCCAGATTGCGCGGACGGGGCGACGAAATGGCCGCCGATCTCGCGGCGGCCGAGGCGATGCGCGAAGAGCTGTCGCGACTTCCCGTGCGCGGACGCATCGTGATCGGCGAGGGCGACGAAGACTCCGCGCCGCTGCTCTATATGGGCGAAGAAATCGGCGCGGGCGTCGGTCCCCGTGTCGACCTCGGCGTTGCGGCGCTAGAGGGGTCGACGCTCTGCGCCAAGGACATGCCGGGCTCGCTAGCCGTCGTCGCCATGGCGCCGGCCGGTTCGCTCCTGCATGCGCCCGACGTTTACATGGACAAGATCGCCATCGGTCCTGGATATCCGGAAGGCACGATCGATCTCGACCGTGATCCGGGCGACAATGTCAGGGCGCTCGCCATCGCCAAGGGCGTGCGGCCGAGCGAAATCACCGTGAGCATTCTCGATCGGCCGCGCCATGCCGAAATCATCCGCGCCTGCCGCAAGGCCGGCGCCTGCGTGCGCCTCATCACCGACGGCGACGTCGCGGCGATCATTCTCACCACGCATCCTTCGGAAACCGGCGTCGACATGTATCTTGGCCGCGGTGGCGCCTCGGAAGGGGTGCTTGCCGCCTGCGTGCTGCGTTGCGCCGGCGGTCAGATGCAGGGGCGGCTCGCGCTTGAGACTCGCGATCAGATCGCCAAGGCCCAGCGTCTCGGCCCGATCGATCCGCGCCGGAAATACTCGGTCGGCGACATGGCGGCCGGCGATGTCGTCGTCTGCGTGACCGGGGTCACCGCTGGGCCGCTCGTCGGGGGCGTATCGCTCGGCAGGACGACGATCGACACCGAGACGATCGTCTATCGCTCGGCGACCGGCACGATCCGCCGCATCCACGCGATGCATCAGGCGGTGGGAAAGTTCGATTGACGCTGAATCCGTCGTCGATCACGCGCTGTAAAGTGCGCCGCAATCCGGCGACGGCGGAGCTGCATCCATTACTTGAGCGCATGGCGTCGGCGACATTCGTCGCGACGCGGACGGAGAGGGTGTCGCGTCAATGACTCCCGCCGCTCATGTCTCCGCCGCGATTGAAGTGCTCGACGACCTTGTAAGGCGCCGTCGGCCGGCCGCCGAGGCCTTAAAGGACTGGGGCGTCGCGCATCGCTTCGCGGGCTCCAAGGATCGCGCCGCTATCGCGAGCCACGTTTACGACGCGCTGAGGAAGCGCGCGTCCGCGGCCTATGTCATGGGCGCCGAGACGCCTCGCGCGATCATGCTCGGCGCGCTGCGCGAGGCGCGCGGTCTCGACGCCGCCACGATCGCTTCGCTCTGCACCGGCGCGGGCCACGCGCCGGCGCCGCTCTCCGACGAGGAGAAAGACAGTCTGGAGACGAGTTCGCTCGACGTCGCGCCGGACCATGTGCGCGGCGACTATCCGGAGTGGCTCGCGCCTCGTTTCGAAGCGGCGTTCGGCGCCCGCGCGGCGGAAGAAGGCGCAGCGCTCGCAGCCCGCGCGCCGGTCGATCTGCGCGTCAATATTCTGAAAGGCTCGCGCGATCAGGCGCTCGACAAGCTCGCGCATTTGTCGCCGGCGCCGACGCCGCTTTCGCCGATCGGTCTGCGCATCGACGCAGGGCAGGGCCGGGGACCGGCGCTCACCGCCGAAACCGTTTACGTGAAGGGTCTTGTCGAGCCCCAGGACGAAGCGTCTCAGCTGGCCGCGCTGCTCGGCGCCGCCGAGCCTGGCGAACAGGTTCTCGATTTTTGCGCCGGCGGCGGCGGCAAGACGCTGGCGCTCGCGGCGCAGATGCATAACCGCGGCCAGATCTACGCCTACGACTCGGACGGCCGCAGACTCATGCCGATCCACGAGCGTCTGGAGCGGGCGGGCGCGCGCAACATTCAGGTGCGTGCGCCGCGCGGCCAGGCCGATGTGCTCGCCGATCTCGAAGCGCGCTGCGACCTCGTTCTGATCGATGCGCCCTGCACCGGAACCGGCGCTTGGCGGCGCCATCCCGACGCCAAATGGCGGCTTGCGCCCGGCGCGCTTGACCTGAGATTGAAGGAGCAGCGCGAACTTCTGACGAAGGCTTCCCGCTTCGTGAAGCCGGGCGGGCGTCTCGCTTACGTTACCTGCTCGGTGCTAGGCGAGGAAAACGAGGACCAGGTCGCGGCCTTCGTCGCGGCCAATCCCGATTTCGCCGCGCTTTCGGCTGCGGAGACAGCGGAAAAGGCGGGACTTCCCGACCTCGCCCGCTTCGCCTCGCCGCACGGACCCGGCATCCGCCTCTCGCCGGCGACAAGCGGGACGGACGGGTTTTATGTTTGTGTCTTGGCGAAGCGCTGAGTAAGACCAGTCCGAGTGCTCCAACCGGCGTCATGCCCGCGCTTGTCGCGGGCATCCGCGCCGACATTCCGCAGCGGCCCGGCGGGGATGGCCGGGACAAGCCCGGCCATGACGGTGCACTGCGGTTCAATCAGGTTTGCCGATGACCACCGCGCCCGACGCCTTCCATCACGACATCGCCGATCGCCACGACAAGGTGCTGATCGTCGATTTCGGCTCGCAGGTGACGCAGCTCATCGCGCGGCGGGTGCGCGAAGCGGGCGTCTATTGCGAGATCGCGCCATTCCAGAACGCCGAGCGCGCCTTCGCCGAAATCCGCCCCAAGGCTGTGATCCTCTCGGGCGGACCTTGCTCGGTTACGGAGAAGGACTCTCCGCGGGCGCCGCAGAGCATTTTCGACTCCGGCGTTCCGTTGCTCGGCATCTGCTATGGCGAACAGACGATGGCGACGCAACTCGGCGGCTTGGTCGAGGGCGGCCATCATCGTGAGTTCGGCCGCGCCGAGGTGACGGCGTTGGAGCAAAGCGCACTCCTCGATGGCGTGTGGGAGAAGGGCGGCAGCTTCCCCGTCTGGATGAGCCACGGCGACCGCGTGACCAAGCTGCCGGAAGGCTTTCGTGTCATCGCCGCGTCAGAGAACGCGCCTTTCGCCGCGATCGCGGATGAAGCGCGCCGTTATTTCGGGGTGCAGTTCCATCTTGAAGTCGTGCATACGCCCGACGGCGCCAGGCTGCTTTCGAATTTCGTGCACAAGGTCGCGGGTCTAAAGTCCGACTGGACGATGGCGGCGTTTCGCGGTGAGGCGATCGCGGCGATCCGGCGCCAGGTAGGCGACGGGCGCGTGCTCTGCGGCCTATCGGGCGGCGTCGACAGCGCCGTCGCGGCGGTGCTCATTCACGAAGCGATCGGCGAGCGCCTCACCTGCGTTTTTGTCGATCACGGCCTGCTAAGACAGGGCGAGGCGGAAGAAGTCGTACGGCTCTTTCGCGATCACTACAACATTCCGCTGCATCACGTCGAAGCCGCGGATTTGTTCCTCGGCGCGCTTGAAGGCGTCGACGATCCGGAGGTGAAGCGCAAGACCATCGGACGGCTCTTTATCGAGACGTTCGAGGCCGAGGCGAAGAAGATCGCGCAGGGCGGGCGCGGCGCGCCGCAATTTCTGGCGCAAGGCACGCTCTATCCGGATGTGATCGAGAGCGTGTCGTTTACCGGCGGGCCGTCGGTGACGATCAAATCGCATCACAATGTCGGCGGCCTCCCGGAGCGCATGAACATGCGGCTCGTCGAGCCCTTGCGCGAACTCTTCAAGGACGAGGTGCGCGCCTTGGGCCGCGAACTCGGACTGCCTGAAGCGTTCGTCGGGCGCCATCCCTTTCCTGGGCCCGGACTCGCCATCCGCTGCCCGGGCGTCATCACCCGCGAGAAGCTTGCGATCCTGCGCAAGGCCGACGCCGTCTATCTCGACGAAATCCGCAAGGCGGGATTGTATGACGAAATCTGGCAGGCCTTCGCGGCGCTGCTGCCGGTGCGTTCAGTCGGCGTGATGGGCGACGGGCGCACATATGATTATGTCGTCGCGCTGCGCGCCGTGACGTCAAGCGACGGCATGACGGCGGATTTCTATCCTTTCGACATGAGTTTCCTCGGCCGGGCCGCGACGCGGATCATCAATGAGGTGAAGGGCGTCAACCGGGTCGTGTATGACGTGACGAGCAAGCCGCCGGGAACGATTGAGTGGGAATAATTTTTGCCCATCCGAGGGTATCCGAAACTACGCTACAGCGCGACGTAACCACCTGAAAAACATAAATAATAGCACAGATACATATCGAGAGCTATCGGTGGCCATGAATCGCGTCTGACGGCCTCGCTGACGGACCTCGCCCCCATTGATCAACCGGAAAATCGAAAGTACCGTCACGGCAAATGAGGCTCGTGACGGTGCTTTTTTCGACATAAGGCGCTGAGAAAAAAGCGTCTTTTACGCCAATGGCCTCCCAAAACCGCGTGACGGTACTTTTCGCGAGGTGGCTCAGGATGTTGACGGATGCAGCACTCAAGGCTCTGAAACCTAGAGAGAAAATGTACAAGGTGACGGACCGGGACGGCATGTATGTGCGTGTCGCGCCGTCGAGTGCCATCTCCTTCAGGCTCGACTATCGGCTGAACGGCAGGCGGGAGACCGTCTATCTCGGCAAGTACGCCCGAGACGGGATCTCGCTCGCCCGGGCTCGCGAACTATGCCTGGACGCGCGCCGAGCGATCGCAGAGGGGCGGTCCCCCGCCATCGAGAAGCAGCGGGAGAAGCGCCGGATTAAGGAAGCCAAGAGCTTCGGCGCGTTCGGCGAGAAGTGGATGGTCAACGCGCCGATGGCCGACAGCACGCGCGCGATGCGCCGCTCGATCTTTGAGCGGGAGCTTATGCCGGTCTGGCGGAACCGTTTGCTGACCGAGATCACTCCCGATGATCTTCGTGCCCACTGCGCGAAGATCGTGGAACGGGGCGCGCCCGCGACGGCGATCCATGTGCGCGATATCCTGAAGCAGATCTACGGCTTCGCCATTCTCCACGGCGAGAAGGTCGCAAACCCGGCCGATGACGTCGGTCCGGCCTCGATCGCCACCTTCACACCCAAGGATCGCGCGCTCTCGCCGACCGAAATCCGCATCATGCTCAAGCAGCTCGAGCATGTGGCGACGCTGCCGACGATCCGCCTCGGCATGAAGCTCTACCTCCTCACCATGGTTCGGAAGAGCGAGCTGCAGGACGCGGTTTGGGACGAGGTCGATTTCGACAACGCCGTCTGGACTATCCCGAAGGAGCGCATGAAGCGATCGAAGCCGCATAACGTCTACCTGTGCCGGCAGACCCTCGACATCATGATCGCGCTCAAGACTTGCGCCGGTAACTCACGGTATCTGCTGCCCTCACGGTATGATGCGGACGCCCCGATGTCGCGTGCGACCTTCAACCGGGTCACCTACGCCGTCGTCGAACAGGCGAAGAAGGAGGGGCTGCCGCTGGAGCCGTTCACGGTCCACGATCTGCGGCGCACGGGCTCGACGCTGCTCATCGAATTGGGCTTCAACCGCGACTGGATCGAAAAGTGCCTGGCGCACGAAGACGGGCGTTCATCGCGTGGCGTCTACAACAAGGCTGAGTATGAGGTTCAGCGCCGGCACATGATGCAGGAATGGGCTGACATCGTTGAAGCCTGGGTAGAGGGTCGGAAACACGTTCCGACGCTCCTGCCTCCCTCTATGCCCGTTGTTGCGCTCGATCCCGCGCTTTGACAGGCCGGGACTTGCGCTTGGAGACGTCGGGATGCTGCGCTCGACGGATCGGAGTTGCGCGCCGCGCCAACAACCACGCGTGAACCTCGGCGAGATCCCAGACGATACAGCGCGGCGACAGCGCAAAGCGTCGAGGAAACTCGCCGCGCTGCTCCATTTCATAAATCGTGCTGTCTGCCAGGGGGACCATCTCACGCAGTTGGCGCCGTCGGATGGTCTTCCTGATCTCCAAAGTCTCGATCTGGCCCATGCTCGATTTCCTTCTTAGCTGCTGCCGACGATTGAGAACGATAGGAGTCGATGCCGGAAGCCCCTTCGGAATGGCTTGCGGAAATTTCGGGCTCTGGCGTGCAAATCGGTGGGGCTAGATCTGGATCCGCCTATAATCGACGGGCTTTCTTGAACGCTCGGTCGCTGGCGATAAATCGCTCCAACATCAGCGCGATGAGCTTTTCCGGCTCGATCGCCTTCCCAGAGTCGCGCGCGAGGATTTCGGCATAAGCGACGAGGTTGCGATGCAGGGCCGCCGACAGCATGACGGTGACCTTGATCGGCTTCTCGTCTTCGACAGCTGAGAGTTTCAACTTCGTCATCGATCGCCTCCCGTCGCGAGGAGGTCGCCGGGCTCCAGATAAGGCGCGAGGACGAGATCGCGCGTGATGATTACCCGCACCGGAAAGCCCGGCCGAATGGTGAGCGTCGGCTGGATGTTGAGATTGCGCCCGATGATCTGCTGGCCGGTCTGATTGAGGCTTTGCGCGCCGCCGCGGCGCAGCGCCTGAATGAGGGCGTTTTCGGTCCCGGTTGTACCGAGCTGCGTCCCGACGCCGAGAATGGTGGAGAGCGCAGCGGCGCCCGCGAGGCGAAACCAATGATGATCGACGCCGTCTTCGAGTCCCGAATAGCCGGCAGCATCGGCGCCGGGCTGGCGCTCGAGAACGATTGAGCGCCCGTTGGGGAGAATGAGACGGTTCCAGACGAGGAGCACGCGCGATTGCCCGAAGGCGATTTGCGAGTCGTAGACGCCGATGAGCTTTGTGCCCTGCGGGATAAGCAGAAAGCGCCCCGTGGGGCTGTCATAGACGTTCTCTGTGACTTGCGCGGTGATCTGTCCGGGAAGATCTGAGTGAATGCCGGTGACGAGCGCGGCCGGAATGACCGCGCCCGCCTGCAGGACATAGCGCGACGCCGGGGCGGCGAGGTGATCCGGACTGACCGTGCGGCGATCGGTGGGCGCATTGACGAAAGCGAGCTTGCGATCCTGCATGTTCTGGACGTCGCCTGGATCGATTGGGGCCGGCTCGGTTGGAAGCACCGATGCTTGGACGCTCGGATCAACCGTCGATCTTTGAGCGCCCTCGGCATTGCTCGACGGCCGCTCGCGCACGTTCGTCGTCGCAAAGAGTTTCGCCGTCCGCGCCGCCTCGCGCTCCTGGCCAATGCGCTGTTGTTCGGGATCAGGACCGGTCGGTGGTAGTTGCCCTTGGGCGGCGAGGATCGGCCGTCCGAGGTCGCCCGGGAGCGGCGGCCCGAGCTTTGGGACGTCCTTTGGTAGGCCCGCGTAATCACGCGGCAGGGACGCAAGGCCGTCGGGGGTGGTCCTTGCTTCCGTATTGATGAGCTCCGACGCGGGGCCGGAGCGCGTGCGTCCCTGCAAGGCCCAGATGGTCATGCCAAGAAGGGCCGCGGAAGAGACGCCGGCGAGCGCGATCAGGACGCGGCGCGACAGACGTGTCACTGGCGGCCGCTCGGGTCGCAGGCGCAGCTCCTCCGCAAGCTTCTTCTCGTGCTCTGACCCGCTCATATGGCGGACCTCCCGTCGCTGCGCACGATGCGGACGATTTTTTGGTCGTCAGAACCGAAACGCAGCTCGGCGGCGGCAAAGAGCCGGTCGACGATCATGTGATTGCCGCGCACCCGGTAATTGACGAGCTGGCTGTCGCCCGAGGCGCCGGTGACGAAGAGCGGGGGCATCTCGCCCTGGGAGACGCCGCGGGGGAATTCGATGTAGACCTTGCGACCATCGTCGAAGGCGCGCAGCGGCCGCCAGGGCGTCGCGTCCCCGTCGATCGCGTAGCGGAAATTGAGCCGGGCGAGATCGAGGCCGACATCGACCGGCGCGGCGGCCTCGGCGGCGACGTTCTGGCGGCGCAGCGCGATGAGTTCGTCCTGCGGATATTGCCAGGAGACCGAGGCCATATAGGTCTTCTCGGTCGAACGCAGCTCCAGATGATAGGTGCGCCGGTCAGTATTGATGACGAGATTGGTCATCAAGTCGGCGCGGGTCGGCTTGACCATGATGTGGGTCTTGCGGGCGTTCCCCGCGCCGCTTTCCGTATCGCCGATGATCCAGCGCACCGTATCGCCGGCGGCGACGGGGCCGGAGCCGACGAGCTGCTCGCCGTCTTGAAGCGCGATGTCGGTGATCTCGCCCGGCGCGGCATAGACCTGATAGAGCGCGCCTTCGGTGAAGGGATAGATCTGGACGGCGTTGATGTAGCCGGCGCGGCGCGGCTCAATGCGCGCGGCGGCGTTGGCTTGTTCGATGCGCGCTTTTGGGTCGGTTGGCTCGGGGTGCTCTCCCTTGCCCCGCGCAAGGGATTTGAGCTGGCCGGGGAGCGGCAGTATCTTCGGGACTTCGACGATCCTGACCGGGCCAGGCGGATCGCTCTGCAGGCTCGCCGGAACCGGCAGATCGTCATAGGCGATCTCGGGCGGCTTGAAGCTCGAACAGGCGGTGAGCAAAGACGACGAGAGAATGAGGCTCGTGAAAGCCCGAAACGAGAATAGAGTCATTGCCCAAGCTCCTTCGACCAGTTGACGGCGTGAATGAAAAGGCCGAGCGGGTTCTTACGCAGGCGCTCGGCGTCGCGAGGCGGCTGAAGGGCGATGGTGAGAATGGCGGTCCAACGTTCGGTGGAAGCGAGGCTGGCGTTCTCGTAGCGGCGCTCGGTCCAGGCGACGCGGAAGGAATCGTCGGAAGCGCGAATGACGCTGGCGACGTCGATCGCGATCTGGACCTGCCCGACCTTGGCGAAGGGATCGTTCGCGCGGGCGTAGTCGTTCAAGGCCAGGGTGCCCTTGTCGGTAACGAAGTCGTAGGCCTTGAGCCAGTTCTGGCGCACGACGATCGGATCGGCGGGAATGGATCGGACATGTTCGACGAAGCGCGCGAGATGCCAGGCGATTTGCGGATCGGTCGGCCGATAATCCGCGACGGCGGGGGCGACGGCCTGCGCCTCGCCGAATTTATCGATCTGGACGACCCAGGGCACGATCGAGCCGCGCGCATTCTGCCAAACGAGGGCGACGGCGAGACCGCCCGCGAGGAAGAGATTGCCGAAAGCGATCAAGCGCCAGTTCTTCGCCTGCACGCGGGCGGAGCCGATGCGCTCGTCCCAGACCTGCGCGGCTTTCTGGTAGGGCGTTTCGGGCTCGGGCGTGCGCCCGTAGCGGACGGAAGATCGTTTGAACATTAGCGGGCCTCGGACAGATTGACGGAGGCGCCGCCGCCATGGGCGTCGCCGGCACGAAGAGCATGGGCGGCGATCGAGACGCCGTGCGAGACGGATTGGGAGCGCTTCAGGCGCTTGGCCCAAGCGGGTTCGCCGGATGGCGCTGGATTGACGCCGCCGCCTGAGGAAGCGCCGCCATCAGGCGGAGGGGCGGACGCGGCGCCGGCTGAAGCGAATGGCTGCGCAGCTGAGCCTCCCGACCCGCTGCCAGAACCGCCGGGGGGTGCGGAAGGCGGCGCGCTGCCAGCGGGCGGCTGCGGCCCGCGCGAAGGCGGCAATGTCGCCGCGGCCTGCGTCTCTCTCCTTCCGGCAAGCCCTGCGACCGTCCCGCCTGCAAGCCTTACGGCGCCGTAGCCAGCGGAGGCCGCGCCGCCCGCGACAGGCCCGGTCGCAACGACGGCGCCGGCGCCAAGCTGGGGCCCGCCCGAGACGATGCCATTGGCGATGCCGGGGCCGAAGATTCCAAGACCGAGAAGCGAGAGGGCGGCGAGCACCAACGCCATGGCGTCGTCGACGGTCGGCTGACCAGAGAAACCTTGCGTGAATTGCGCGAAGAGCGTCGAGCCGATGCCGACGATGACGGCGAGCACCAGAACCTTCACGCCCGACGAGACGACATTGCCGAGAACGCGTTCGGCGAGAAAGGCGGTCTTGCCGAAAAGGCCGAAGGGAATGAGGACGAAGCCGGCGAGCGTCGTCAGCTTGAATTCGATCAGCGTGACGAAGAGCTGGATCGCCAGAATGAAGAAGCTCAGGAGGACGATGAGCCAGGCGATGAGGAGAATAGCGATCTGAATGACGTTCTCGAAGAAGGAAACATAGCCGAGAAGCTGCGAAAGGGAATCGAGGAGCGGGCGTCCGGCGTCGATCCCGACCTGGGCGACGCGGCGGGGCCGCAGGAAGTCCGTGGCGGAGAGGCCGGCGCCGGCGGCCTTGAGACCCAATCCCGAAAAGCTTTCGAAGACGATGCGGGCGAGACTGTTCCAATTGCCGATGAGGTACGCGAAGACGCCGACGAACAGGGTTTTCTTCACCAATCGGGCGATGATGTCTTCGTCGGGCCCCATGCTCCAGAAGAGCGCGGCGAGGGTGATGTCGATGACGACCAGCGTCGCCGCCAGAAACCCCACCTCGCCGCCGAGCAGGCCGAAGCCGGAGTCGATGTAGCGGGTGAAGGTCTCGAGGAAGCGATCGATCACGCCGGTTCCGCCCATGGCGCTACTCGCTTTTCGGCTTCGGCGAGGCACCGGCGGCGGGCGAGCGATGTGACGGGAACATATCGATGAGATGCTCGGCGGGTTGCGCCGGCTCCCCATTCCCAAGAAACCTCTTGCGCTCCTTCACCCAGAGATCCTTGCAGGAGGGATCGTCCGCCTCTTCGATCGGGAGCTGGGCGCAGCGCAGGAGCCCGGGGTCGATCGCGGGTTCTTTTGAAGGCGCGCCGCTCGGCAAGAGCGACGCCGGTTTCGTTCGCGCCCCGACATCGGCGTCGCAGGCGGATTCGACGCCAATGAGCGCGATCGCCCCGGTCACGATGCCGACAGCCACAAAGCCGATATTTTCGGGCGCGAGCCAGTCTCTCCAATTCATGACATCGCCCCCCACTCAATGGAACATGGCGACATTGCCGGGCTGATAGCTTTGGCCCGGCGCAACGAAGCGGCGCATCTGCTCGCGCGCCTGTTCCTGGGCTTCGGCGTTGCGCGCGAGTTCAAGGGACTGGGCGCGCCCTTGCGATGCGAGGAGCGCGGTTACGTCGGCGAGTTGCTTGCTTTGCAGCGCGAGAAGCTGATTGCCGGCTTGCGACGCCTGAAGGACGCCGAGCGCGGACTGGCTCGACGAGATGAGCGCGCCGGCTTCGGAACGGGCGGTGTCGATGGACTGAACAATGCCGGCCTGAACGCGCATAGCGTTCTGCAAAGCTGACAAGGAGTTTTGCCAGCGCTGTTTCGCGCCGTCGACAAGGCTCGCCGAACTCACCGAAGAGTTGATGGGGCCGTAGTGCGTCGAAAAGGCCTGATCAATCTGCTGCACGTCATAGGCGATGCGCTGAGCCTCGCGGAGCAGCTGCTGAGTCTGGGAGATCGATTGCTGGATCGTCTGCAGAGAGGAATAGGGAAGGTTCGCAAGGTTTCTTCCCTGATTGAGCAGCATCCGCGCCTCGTTCTGGAGGCTGGTGATCTGATTGTTGATCTGCTGCAGCGTGTTCGCCGCAGTCAGAAAGTTTTGGGCGTAATTGGTTGGGTCGAACACAAAAAATTGCGCCACCGCGGGCGCACTGAGGAAAGCTAGCGACAAAGCGAAGGCGCTCGCGGCTGCGAGGCGACGAATGCGGGTCATGACGATGTCTCCAGATCGGTGGGGGTAGGCAGAAGTTCGGCGGCCCAGTCGAGGCCGCGCGCGGACAGCCAGGCGCGGGCGAAGCCATCGCGCCCGGCATTTGCGAAAATCTCGGCAATGAGTTTTTGGTCGGTCTTCGAAGACGCGGCGCAAAGGGCGAGCGCTATGGGGCCGAGGCCCAATTCGAAGAGGCGGTTGCCGCGCCGTGACTGGCAGTAATAGTCGCGCTTGGGCGTCGCCCGGGCGATGATCTCGATTTGCCGGTCATTAAGGCCGAAGCGGCGATAGATCGACAGGATCTGCGGTTCGATCGCGCACTCGTTGGGCAGAAAAATGCGGGTCGGGCAGCTCTCGACGATCGCGGGCGCGATCGGGCTCGTCTCGATATCGGCGAGCGACTGGGTGGCGAAGACGACGGAAGCGTTTTTCTTGCGCAGCGTCTTGAGCCATTCGCGCAATTGGGCGGCGAAACCGGGATCGTCGAGGGCGAGCCAGCCTTCGTCGATGACGAGAAGTGCGGGCGCGCCGTCGAGCCGGCCTTCGATGCGGTGAAAGAGATAGGAGAGGACGGCGGGCGCGGCGGCCGAGCCGATCAGTCCCTCCGTCTCGAAACATTGGACGTCGGCGCCGCCGAGAACCTCCGCGTCGGAATCGAGCAGCCGCCCGTGCGGCCCGCCCAGGCAAAACGGCTTGAGCGCGCGCTTGAGCGGATTGGACTGAAGGAGCACCGAGAGGCCGGTGAGAGTACGCTCTTCAATCGGCGCGGAGGCGAGAGACGACAGCGCCGACCAGAGATGCTCTTTGACATCTGGCGTGACGGCGACATTCTCGCGGGCGAGGATGGAGACGATCCAATCGGCGGCCCAGGCGCGCTCGGCGGGATCGTTTACGGCGGCGAGGGGCTGCAGGGCGACCGGATCGACAGCCTCCGCTGACAGCGCGCCGCCGAGATCGTGCCAGCTGCCGCCCATGGCGAGCGTCGCCGCCCGCGCCGATCCCCCGAAATCGAAGACAAAGATTTGCGAGCGCGCGTAGCGGCGAAACTGTAGCGCCATCAGAGCCAGCAGCACGCTCTTGCCGGCGCCAGTCGGTCCGATGACGAGCGTATGGCCGACGTCGCCGACATGCAGCGAGAAGCGAAACGGCGTCGAGCCTTCCGTGCGCGCGAAGAAGAGGGGCGGCGCATCGAGATGCGCGTCCGTCATCGGGCCGGCCCAGACCGCCGAGAGCGGGATCATATGGGCGAGATTGATCGTCGAGATCGGCGGCTGCCGGACATTGGCGTAGACATGTCCCGGAAGCGACCCCAGCCAGGCTTCGATGGCGTTGACCGTCTCGGTCATGGAGGTGAAGTCGCGGCCCTGGATGACCTTCTCGGCGAGGCGCAGCTTCTCGTCGGCAAGGCGCGGGTCATCGTCCCAGACCGTGATCGTCGCCGTCACATAGGCTTCGCCGATCAGGTCGGAGCCGAGATCCTGCAGCGCCGCGTCGGCGTCGAGCGCCTTGTTATGCGCGTCGGTGTCGAGAAGGACGGAGGACTCGTTCGTCATCACCTCCTTCAGGATCGCCAGGATGGATTTGCGCTTGGCGAACCATTGCCTGCGGATGCGGGTGACGACTCTGGTCGCGTCGGTCTTGTCGAGCGTGATCGCCCTTGTCGACCATCGATAGGGGAAGGCGAGGCGATTCAGTTCGTCGAGAATCCCAGGATGGGTCGCCGAGGGGAAGCCCATGACGGTGAGAATGCGCAGATGCTTGCCTCCAAGCCGGGGCTCGAGGCCGCCGGTCAGCTGCTCGTCGGCAAGGATCGCGTCGAGATGCATGGGCGTCTCTGGAACGCGGACCTTGTGCCGCTTGGTCGAGACGCAGGAATGGAGATAGGTCAGGGTCTCGCTGTCCGAGAGCCATTCGGCTTCCGGCGCAAAGCCCTCAATGAGCTGTAGCAGCCGGTCGGTGCGGTCGATGAAACCGGAGAGAACGGCGGTGGGCGCGCCTTCCGGCGATCGCCATTCGTAAAGCCAGCTTTCGGCGCCCGCCGCCTCATCCTCGGGCGGCAGATAAACGAGCGTTAGAAAATAGCCGCTCTCGAAATGCGCCCCTTCCTCTTCGAATTGGGCGCGGCGCTCTTCGTCGACTAGGACGGAGACGGGGTCGGGGAAGGCGCTGGCCGGATAATCCTGCGCGGGATTGCGCTGCGCTTCGAAGAAGATCGCCCAGCTGGATCCGAGGCGCCGCAGCGCATTGTTGAGCCGCGCCGTGACGCCGACGAGTTCGGCTTGTGTCGCGCTTTCAAGGTCGGGACCGCGAAAGCGCGCCGTTCGCTGAAACGAGCCGTCCTTGTTGAGGACGACGCCCGGCGCGACCAGCGCTGCCCAGGGCAGGAAGTCGGCAAGGCTTTGCGACTTTTTGCGATATTCGGCGAGGTTCAGCATCGTCGCTTCTACTCACACCCCGAAATGCGCCGGGTAGCGTAAATGCCGGCGCACGACCTCGACGAAGGCGGGATCGCGTTTCGCCGCCCAGACGTCGGCGAATTGCGCGACGGCCCAGAAAGCGAGGCCGGCGAGCCAGAGCCGCAGCCCAAGGCCGAGCGCGGCGGCGAGCGTGCCGTTCAGAATGGCGATCGAACGCGGCGCGCCGCCGAGGAAGATGGGCTCGGTCAGCGCCCGGTGGACGGGAACGCGAAAGCCCGCGACGGCGCCGTCGATTGGAAGAGAGCCGTTCTCCATCAGATCAGCGCTCCACCACCGAAGGAGAAGAAGGACAGAAAGAAGCTCGAGGCGGCGAAGGCGATCGATAGCCCGAAGACGATCTGCACCAGCCGCCGGAAGCCGCCCGAGGTGTCGCCGAAGGCGAGTGTCAGTCCGGTCGTGATGATGATGATCACCGCGATGATCTTGGCGACGGGGCCTTCGATCGATTGCAGGATCTGCTGTAGTGGCTGCTCCCAGGGCATGTTGGAGCCGGCGGCGAAGGCTGGCGTGGAAAGTGCGGCAGCCGAGACGATGAGGGAAAGCCCAGGACAAATGCGAGCGCGCAACCGATTGCGGGTAGGAAGCCTATTCATGGGTGTCTCCAAAGGTGATGGAGGTGAGGTCGGCGAGCGCATAGTCGCCGTATGAGTCGAGGCCCTGAACGG
This sequence comes from Methylocystis sp., assembly GCF_021731785.1. Lineage (GTDB taxonomy): Bacteria > Pseudomonadota > Alphaproteobacteria > Rhizobiales > Beijerinckiaceae > Methylocystis. The sequence continues at coordinate 40,496 of NZ_JAKFWS010000034.1, read as the reverse complement.
CGGCGAGTTCGATCAGGCGGCGTTCCGTTCCTCGGCCCGCGAGAACCGCGATGATTTGGATGGTCTCCGCGATCAGCGCGCGCGGAACCGTCACGACGGCTTCCTGAATGAGCTGTTCGAGACGGCGTAGCGCCCCAAGCGCCGAACCAGCGTGAATGGTGCCGACGCCCCCCGGATGCCCCGTGCCCCAGGCCTTGAGGAGATCGAGCGCTTCGGCGCCGCGCACTTCGCCTATTGGAATGCGATCAGGGCGAAGGCGCAAAGACGAGCGAACCAGATCGGACAGCGAGGCGACGCCGTCCTTGGTGCGCAGCGAGACACGGTTGGGCGCGGTGCATTGCAGTTCGCGGGTGTCTTCGATCAGGACGACGCGGTCGGCGGTCTTGGCGATCTCGGCGAGCAAGGCATTGGCGAGCGTTGTCTTACCCGTGGACGTGCCGCCGGCGACGAGTATGTTCTTGCGCTCAGTGATCGACGCGCGAAGGATGGCGGCCTGGTCTTTCGCCATGACGCCGGCCGCGACGTAATCGTCGAGCGAGAACACTGCGACGGCCGGCTTGCGGATGGCGAAGGCTGGCGCATAAACGACCGGCGGCAGAACGCCTTCAAAGCGTTCGCCTGTTTCCGGTAACTCCGCCGAGACGCGTGGCGCGCCGCTATGCACCTCGGCGCCGACATGATGTGCGACGAGGCGGATGATCCGCTCGCCATCCTCCGCCGACAGTCGCGCGCCCGTATCCTCGAGCCCGGTCGTCAAGCGGTCCAGCCAGAGCCGGCCGTCGGGATTGAGCATGATTTCGACGATGCTCGCATCGTCGAGCCAGCCGGCGATCTCTGCGCCCAGCGCGGTGCGCAACATGCGGGCGCTACGCGATAGTGCTTCAACATTGTCGTTTTGAGAGCGCACGTCCGTCCCCGGTTGTCTCGGAACCGCGAGATGGCGGTTCGAAGCCGGGGTCGATTAAGAAAGGTGTGAACGGGAGGGAGGCAACAAGTCAGTTAGAGGCGTAGGGTTCTAGCGTGCAATGACACGAAAAAAGGAGGGAGGTAATTTCTCAGCCGGATCGGTGAAAACGACCGAGCACATAAGCCTTATTCGATGACAGTACTTTGCGCCATGTGTGGACGGCGCTCCCTTGGCAAGGTTTTTTTGGACTTCTGCATTGCTGGTCGGTGCGGCCATGTGTTCGACCTGTTGGTGCGGCGCTCATGTCCGCTGGCCATAATGCCTTCCGCGAAGACGGGTCCCGACCAAAAGCACGCGCTTTGAAGCGCTCTGGCGCAAGTGGGTTTTCTCGTCTTCCGGTTTCGACCGGCTGGATGCATTAGTCCCTTTTCGACCTTCCCAAGCTCGTTTGGCGCTGCCGCGCCTGACTAGGCTGCCTGAACCACAGGCTCTCGATAGCTCTCGCCGCTGGTCATGATGGCCCAAGCCATGCGGGCCGTTTTGTTCGCAAGCGCGACGGTTGCAACCTTGGTCGTGCGCCTCGACAAAAGTTGCACGAGCCACGGCCGTCGCGCGCCGTGTCGTTCGGCATAACGGACGACAGCCAGGGCGCCGACAACTAACAACTGTCGAAGATATCGATCACCTTGCTTGGTGATCCCACCCATTCGCTCTTTGCCGCCACTTGAGTTCTGCTTCGGCACGAGCCCGACCCATGCTGCTAGGTTCCGTCCGGACTTGAAGGCCTTTGGATCTGGAATGGTCGCTACCAGCGCGCTGGCGAGAAGTGGACCGACACCGGGTATGCCCATCAACCGGCGCCCGGTTTCCGTTGCACGCGCGCTTGTTCGGATCCGACGATCTGTCACCAGAATTTGACTGTTCAACAGTTTGAGAGGGACTGTGGAGATTGGACGGCGAAGCCGTGAGATGGCTGGGAGTGGCGCTCCTTGCCGTGGGCGGCGCGTTGCGGCTGTGGCCGGTCGCCGTGCTCGGGCACCGTTTCAGCGGCCTTGTCGCCATTCAGCCCGGCCATGAACTGGTCACCACTGGGCTCTACAGCCGCATCAGGCATCCGAGCTATCTTGGCCTGCTGATCTCCGCGCTCGGCTGGGGGCTGGCGTTCAACACCGCTGTCGGCGTCCTTCTGGCGTTGGCGAACATCCCGCCGCTGATCGCCCGGATGAACGCCGAGGAGCGCCTGTTAAGGTCAGAATTCGGCGCGGCCTATGACGCCTATCGCGCGCATACCGCCCGGCTCATTCCGGGCGTGTATTGAATTGCGGTGTTTGAAGCGGCCGGCGCCTTGGCGCCTGCGGTAAAGGAATGCACGTCGTGAAGCGTCTGCTGTCGCGCTTATTGCTATTCGCCCTTTTCGCGGCGCTCCCGGCGCAGGCCGGCGACGTCATAAGGCTCGCGCCGGGCGGCGACGCGATCTTCTCGCTGCAGGAAAATCTGACGACAGGCTATTCCTGGCGCATTGATCAGGGCGCGAGCCGCAATCTCGACATCCTGTCGATATCGGACCGCGGCCGCAGCGGCCGTCGCCGGCGCATGGTCGGCAGCCCTAGCGTTCGCCATTGGAAAATCCGCGCGCTCAAACCCGGTCACGCTGAGATCGTTTTCATCTATCAGCGGCCGTGGGAGTCCGCGCCGGTTCAAACCCGCAGCGTCGGGGTGGAGGTCGCGCCTTAGGTTCAGGCGTCGCTCTGGCGCGGGGCCTTCATCGCGTCTTCGAGACTCATCATCGCCGAGCCGCGCTGCGCCGGCTTCTGTTGACTCTCGTGCGGCACCCATCCAGACGCCCAGACGATCTCGAAACTCGCGCGCACGCGTCCGTCGGCGTCGCAGAAGCGCTCGGCATAAATCTGCGCGGCGCGCGCCACGATGTCGCGCCGCAACGGTTTGCGCGCGCGCTTCACAAGAACATTCGCGGCGCCCATGGCGCGAAGATCGCCCATCAGCGCCAACATCGACTCATAGCGCAGCGTGAAACTGTCGACGTCGGCGACGGGCAGGGCGAAGCCGGCGCGCTGCAGCAGGGCGCCCATATCGCGCACGTCGACGAAAGGCGAGACGCGAGGACTGGCGCCGCCGGTGATTTCCTCTTCGGCCTGCGCTAGCGCGAAACGAAGCTCGATGAGGCTGGCGCCGCCGACGAGGCAGGCGATGAACAGCCCGTCCGGCGCAAGCATGCGTCGCGCCTGCGCGAGCACGCCCGGCAGATCGTTGGCCCATTGCAGCGCCATGCCGGAGACGATCAGATGGAAGCAGTTCGGCGCGAAGGGCGGCGCTTCTTCATCGATGATGACGGCGCCGCCACAGCCGCTCGCGCGCAACGGTGGCGCGCGGCCGCTCGATACGACGGCTTGGGCGAAATGCGCGCCGGGCGAACCGAGATCGAGCGAGCGCGGAAATTCGCGCTTCACGGTCAGCAGACGATCGCGCAGATCGTCGGCGGCGCGCGCCATCAGGAAATCGGGCGCGCCCTTCATCATCGCTCGCGCAAGGCGCCCCCGCTGCAGCACGCGATCAAATATTTTTGGCGGTCCGACTGTCTCGCTCATGCCTTACGACCGCGCCCGCGCCAGTTAGCTCTGCATGCGCAAAACGCGCATGAATTTCGACGAAAGGATGGCGCAATCACGACGCAATGCTCCCATGGGACGGGTCGCAAGTTCAGAAGTTCACGACATATCTTAACGTTAAACCCTAACCTGAAGACGCGGAACGTTTCGACAAGATCATGGCGAAAGTTAGAATGCGCCCATTCGAGTAATCGCTGCCAAGGCGTCAGTAGATAGGGTGTGAGCGTCATGCGTAACCTGTTTGAACTTTTGCGTCGATCCCGCAGCGCCAAGCCGGCGGGAGCTTTAAAGTTACTCCTGCTCGCGACGGTCGGCGGATTGGCTATGGCCGCGCTTCCGCAGAGCGCCACGGCGCGCAACATCGTCGCCTATTCGCCGAGCGTCGCGCCCGGCACGATCGTGATCAGCGCCGGTCAGCGCCGGCTGTTCTATGTCGTCGACACCGGCGTCGCCATCAGCTATCCCGTGGCGGTGCCCAAGCGCGGCAAGGAATGGTCGGGCGCCACGTCCGTCGAAGGAAAATATGTGAATCCGGACTGGGTTCCGCCAGCGGTGGTGAAAGCCGACCATCCCGAATTGCCGAACTTCATTCCTGGCGGATCTCCGCGCAACCCGATGGGCGTTCGCGCGCTGACCCTCAGTAACGGCGAGGTGGCGATTCATGGCACGACCCACAAGATGCGCGCCTCGGTCGGCACCGCCGCCTCCTATGGCTGCATTCGCATGCTGAACGAGGACGTTTCCGATCTTTACGACCGGGTAAGCGTCGGATCGCCGGTCATGATGACGCGCTAGCAGAAGCAGCGCGCGAAGCCAAGCCGCCTCGCCCGCAGTGCGCCGGCGAGGCTTTTTTTGACCGCGCGGCGCCGGTGCGCCGGCGCCATCGCTTATCCAGAACTATTTTTTAAGCCAGTCGCTGTGGAAGACGGCTGCTGCACGATGGACGCAGACATGCGAATCCCGCAAGTCTTCGCGCCAGCAAGGTCGGAGCGTCGCTTTTTTCGCGTCACAGTTCTCCTGTGGAGTATAGTGATTACAAGAGATGATTCGACTTCGAATCAATCGCTTGAAAAGGAGGCACCCTCACGGAAAGCTCCACGACGCATCGTCGCCTGTCTTTAAGTCGCCGCGTCACGCTGACATTGGAAAAAGGTTGGCACATGCTGATCGCAAGAGAAAACGAAACGGAACGCGCTGAACATCCCGTGGATGTCGTGGAGCAACTGGCAGCCACCAACGACTGGTCCTTCGATCGAGACGACGAAGACGAGATTTCAATTTCCGTCGCTGGAGCCTGGACAGAGTATCATGTCGCCTTCACTTGGCTGCCGCATCTCGAAACGCTCCACATCAGTTGCGCCTTCGATCTTAAAGCGCCTGAGCGCAGGCGCAGCGAATTGATGGCGCTCGTCAACGCGATCAATGAGCAGATGTGGATCGGGCATTTCGACTTCTGGCCGAAAGAGGGGGTGGCGATGCACCGTCACGGGCTGATCCTCACCGGCGGGGCGCAGCCCTCTGCGACGCAGTGCGCGGCCTTGCTCGATAATGCGCTTCAGGCCTGTGAGCGGCATTACCAAGCCTTCCAATTCGTGCTGTGGGCTGGAAAAAACGCCAGGGAAGCGCTCGCCTCCGCCAATTTTGAGACGAAAGGCGAGGCGTGACGGACGGGGTCGGTCTGAGAGGATCGGTCGCCCTGGTCGGCGCCGGAAACATGGGCCTTGCGTTGCTCGAAGGCTGGACGGCGCAACAAGTGACCGGACCGGTTTCCGTGATTGAGCCGCAGCCGTCCCAAAGGCTTCAAGACTTATGCGCCGAATATGGCTACGCGCTCAATGGCGCCGCTGCGCCACGCGACGCCGTCGTTCTCGCCGTTAAGCCGCAGGCGCTCGACTCCGGCACCGTTGCGGCGGCGCCTTTCGTTGGCCCCGCGACCGTCGTGGTGTCGATCCTCGCCGGCAAGCGCATTTCCGACATCGCCGCGCATGTGCCGGCGCAGGCGATCGTGCGCGCGATGCCCAATACGCCGGCTGCGATCGGGCGCGGGATCGCCGGCGCCTTTTCGAGTCCGGCGACCAGCGCCGCTCAGCGCGCGCTCGCCGATGCGCTGCTGCGCGCCGTCGGCGCCGTCGAATGGGTGGACGACGAGACGCTGATCGACGCGGTGACCGCTGTTTCGGGGTCGGGCCCCGCCTATGTCTTTTATTTCGCCGAATGCCTTGCCGCCGCCGGAGCCGAGGCCGGACTGCCCGCCGCGCTTGCGGCGCGACTGGCGCGCGTCACCGTCGAGGGCGCTGGCGAGCTAATGCATCGACAGCCCGAGACGCCTCCTGACGAATTGCGCCGGCGCGTGACCTCTCCCGGCGGCACCACAGCGGCGGCGCTGGAGGTTCTCGAAGCGGCTGACGGTCTCGCTGGGCTGATGCGCCGCGCCGTAGCTGCGGCGAGGCGCCGGGCGGAGGAACTCTCCGGTTGAGAGCGGGCACGCCTTGTCCCGCCGCCTGGCGACAATAGTTTACTGACTGGGAATTCCTGCGGACCTGGAGACGGACATGAACAGCGGCGGCAGCCCCCGCGACCGAGTGATCGACGCGACGCTCAGGCTCGCGACGCGGCGAGAATTCAGCGACGTGACGCTCACCGATATCGCCCAAGAGGCCGGCATCTCGCTCGCCGATCTGCGCGAACTGTTTCCGTCGAAAGGCGCGATCATTGGTGCGTTCTCGCGGCGCGTCGACCGGGAAGTTCTCGACGCGCTGCCGAAGGACGCCTCGCACGAACCGGCGCGCGAGCGGCTCTATGACGTCTTGCGCCGTCGGCTCGATGTGCTCGAACCCGATCGCGAGGCGCTGGCGAGCGTGGGGCGCTGGGCGGCGCGCGACCCGCTCACCGCCGCAGCGCTCAACCGGGAAACTGTGAACTCGATGCGATTTATGCTGGAGGCCGCGGACGTCGACAGCGAGGGACCGGTCGGCTCGCTCAAGCTGCAGGGACTAGCTTTGGCCTGGAGCCGCGTGCTCGAAGATTGGTTCGCCGGCGACATCCATGACGCCTTGTCGACGCTCGATCGCGAACTCACGCGCGGCGAGCGCTATGTCGATCGCGCGGAGGATTTCGCAAGGCTGACGAGGCCCTTCTATTCCTTTGCGCAAAGCCTGTTTGGCTGGCGTCCGCGGCGCGTCCGCGATCACGACGACGACAGCGGCTATCCTCACGCGGGCGCGTGAATCGGCGCAGCGGGCGTTACAGCGGCAGACTGGCGGTCGCGCGCAAACCGCCGAGCGGGCTGCGGTCCAGCGTGATGTCGCCGCCATGCGCCCGCGCGATGTCGCGCGCAACGGCGAGGCCCAGACCAGAATGTCCCTCGTTCTGATTGCGGGATTCGTCAAGTCGGTAAAAGGGACGGAAGGCCTCTTCGCGACGCTCGACAGGAATGCCCGGGCCGTCATCGTCAATATTCACGGTCATCATTGAGCCGTCGTTGATCGCCGAAAGTTCGATGCGCTTGCCATAGCGCTGGGCATTGCCGACGAGATTGGCGAGCAGCCGCTTGATCGCCGCCGGCCGGGCAACGATGTTCGGATCGCCCTTGATCTTGACGGCGGCGGCGAGACCGCGCTTCTCGGTGTCCGCCTTCAACTCATTGAGTATAGCGGCGATGTCGGTGGGCACTGAGCTTTCGTCGCCGTCGCCGCGCGCGAAGGCGAGATAAGCCTCGACCATGCGCTCCATCTCGTCGACATCCTTGCGCATGTCCGTGGCCTCATGCGAGTCGCCCATCAGCGCGAGGGAAAGCTTAAAACGGGTGATGATGGTTCGCAGATCGTGCGAAACGCCGTTGAGCATGGTCGTTCGCTGCTCGATCGCGCGTTCGAACCGGCGCTTCATATCGAGAAAGGCTGCTCCCGCCTGGCGCACTTCGCGCGCGCCGCGCGGGCTGAACGCGACATTGCGGCCTTTGCCGAACTCCTCCGCGGCGCGAGCCAGACGAAGGATCGGCCTGATCTGGTTGCGCAAGAATGACGTGGCGATGGCGAGAATGATAATCGAAGCGATCGCCATCCACATGAAGAAAATATAGGAATTCGAGGCGTATGCGTGCGTGCGCGTGGCGAACATTCTCAGCGTGGCGTCGTCGAGAGCGACACGGATTTCGATCAGGCTGCCGGGAAGCGCCGTGTTGATCCAGAAGGGCTGTTTAAGTCTGCGTGCGAGCTCTTTCGAGAGCGCCTTGTCGAGCAGCGAGAACAGGGCTGATTTAGGTGCCGGCGCCGGCAGCTCCTGTTTGGGAAGAACCTCGATCTCCATGTTGAGATCGAAGGCGGCGATGCGGCGTAGTTGCGCGTGGTCTTGGTCTGGGAACGTTTGATAGACATCGACAAGGGCCGCGACCTGTCGGGCCATCCCCGCGGATAGGCGATATGTCACCACTTCCCAATGCCGTTCCATGAAGACATAGGCGACGGCGGACTGGAGCAGCACGACCGGCAGGATCACGATGAGCAACGCGCGGGCGTAAAGCCCCTTCGGCATGCGGTCGTGCAGCCAATTGGCGAAACGCCGCCACAAATTGCGGGGCGCGGCGAGAACTTCCGGTAAGACGACGGTCATCGGGACGACCCTATCATTTTTGGCGGCTGGCGCGCAGCGGCTCCAGGAGAAGACGGTAGCCGTGTCCGCGTATGGTTTGAAGATAGCGTGGGGCATTCGGATCGGTCTCGATCTTGCGCCGCAATCGGGCGATCTCGACATCAACGCTGCGTTCGCTCGCGCTTCGTTCTGGATCACGTTGCGCCAGGGTCTGGCGCGATACAAGAGCGCCGTCGCTTTCAGCCAATGCCCGCAACAGATCACGCTCGCGCGTGGTGAGCCGAACCGCTGCGCCGCCGCGCAGCAATTCGCCACGCGAGGGGTCGAAGACAAAGTCGCCGAAGCGCTTAGGGCCCGCCGATTCAATACGCCGCGCGCGGCGCAGAATGCTGGCGATGCGGAGCGACAATTCCCGCGGATCAAAGGGCTTCGCAAGGTAATCGTCCACTCCGGCCTCAAGCCCCTCAACGCGATCCGCCGTCTCGGTCAAGGCGGTCAGCATGAGAATCGGCGCGGAACGCAAAGGTTCTGCGCTTTTGCGCAGCCGCGCCGCGAAGGCGGTGCCGGTTTCGCCCGGCATCATCACGTCCAACACGATAAGATCGAAGGCTAAATCGCGCATTCTGACGCTCGCCTCTTTCGTGTCGGCCGCCGCGCTGACCAGATAGCCTTGCTTTGTCAGATAGCGCGACAGCAGGGTGCGAATGCGCTGATCGTCGTCCACGACCAGTATATGCGCCGCCTTCGCGTTCGGGGCGCCGGCATGATGCGGAACGAGCGTCATGGCGCGTCGCCGGCCGCTTTCGCGCATGCAAGATGCGCTCGAACGCGTTCGCGCTCATCGGAGTCGATCATCGCGAACAAAAATTCGGAGGCCGCGCCGCGCGCCGCGGGCGGCAGCTCTTCCATGACTTTCAGGAATCGCGCCGATTGCAGCGCAGCGAGATCGCGCGCGAGCGTTCCTCCCAGGGGAGTCGGAAAGAGCAGGCGCTGGCGGCGGTCGACAACGCCGGCGCGCGCCTCGACGAAGCCCGCCTCGAGAAGCTGTTTCAAAACGCGGTTGAGGCTCTGTTTGGTGATCCTCAATATATCCAGCAGCGCCGCGATGGTAAGGCCAGGGCGACGGTTGACGAAATGGAGAACGCGATGATGCGCCCGACCGAAGCCGTAATTTCCGAGCAGCCGGTCAGCGTCGCCGACGAAATCGCGATAGGCGAAGAAAAATAGCTCGACAAGCTCGAGAGCGTTCTCGTCGCTCGTGGCCGCCACTTCCGCGGCCGCGTTCCGCCAAGCGGCGGCGGCGCCCGGCTCAACCATTTTTCTCGCTAGGAGTTCGTTCACGCTGGTTCTTGCCTGACGTTTGGCGCGAGCTATTTACGTCAACTATATTGACATAAATCTGACCGATGGCTAGTGCTGACCGCGCATTGCAGCGCCTTGTTTAGCCTCTTCGATCGCGTCTTCCCGGAGTTTGCCATGCCGCTTCCGCCCTTCGATCAGCGCGACGGATTTATCTGGTACAATGGCGCGCTTGTTCCCTGGCGTGAAGCAAAGCTTCACGTCCTGTCGCATGGTCTGCATTACGCCTCTTGCGTGTTCGAAGGCGAACGCGCCTACGGCGGCGAGATCTTCAAATCGCGCGAGCATTCCGAACGATTTCAGAACTCCGCGCGAATTCTCGATTTCGAGATTCCCTACAGCGTGGAACAGCTCGACGCGGCAAAGCACGAGACGGTCAAAGCCAACGGCCTGTCGAATTGCTACGTTCGCCCGGTCGCGTGGCGCGGCAGCGAAATGATGGCGGTCGCAGCCCAGAATTCGACGATCAACGTCGCGATCGCCGTTTGGGACTGGCCGAGCATGTTCGACGTCGAGACCAAGATGAAGGGCATCAAGCTGGATATCGCCGAATACCGGCGGCCCGATCCGCTGACGGCGCCGTCAATGGCGAAGGCGGCCGGCCTTTATATGATCTGCACAATTTCGAAGCACCGCGCCGAACGACGCGGCTTCGCCGACGCGTTGATGTATGATTGGCTCGGCCGCATCGCCGAATGCACCGGCGCGAACGTCTTCTTCGTCCGTGACGGCGCGCTGCATACGCCGATCGCCGACTGCTTCCTCGACGGAATCACCAGGCGGACGGTGATCGATCTGGCAAGAAGACGCGGGATCGACGTCATCGAGCGCCGGATCATGCCGGAGGAGATGGCGTCGTTCTCGGAGTGCTTCATCTGCGGCACCGGGGCCGAAGTGACGCCGGTGTCCGAGATCGGCGTCTATCGCTTTACGCCCGGCGAGCTTTCGCGCGGGCTGATCGAAGACTATTCGCGCGAGGTGGAGAGGCCCCTGTCGCCGGCCGCGTAAGCGCGCCCCCGGATCGGCGCGCGTCGACAATCGGGTCAGCCGCTCATTCGCGCCTTGATTGCGTGTTCCGCCAGAGTTTTGCCGAGCGACCAGACTGCGGAAGGCGCCTTATGCGCGTCTGCGATCACGGCGTCGAATGACTGCTCGATCCAATCGCAATCTTCGTTAGAAATCGTCAGCGGCGGCAGCAGCTTGATCGTGTGATTGCCGTGTCCGGCAACTTGCGTCAGCACTTTGTGATCGCGAAACAGCGGGATCGAGATGAGCTGGCAGAACAGACCCGAATTGACAGTTTCCAGCAGGTTCCAGGCGGCCTTCAGTTTGAGCGACTTTGGCGGACCGAATTCGACGCCGATCATGAGACCCTTGCCGCGCACGTCGGCGACAAGCTCGTAGCCTTCGGCCATTCTTTGAAAGGACGCGAGAAGGCGGTCGCCCGTCTTCGCCGCATTCTCGATCACCCGCTCGTTCTCGAGTGCGTCCAGCGTCGCGATCCCCGCCGCCATGGCGAGATCATTCTTGCTGAAAGTCGAGCCGTGCACGACGGCGCGATCCATGCGGTCGAAGACCTTGTCGAAAATCCATTTGCGCGTGAGCACCGCTCCGACCGGCACATGACCGCCGGAAAGCGCCTTTGCGACGACGATCATATCGGGTTCGACGCCCGGGTAGTGATCGATGGCGAAGAAGCGCCCCGTGCGGCCCAAACCGGTCTGGATTTCGTCTGCGACGAACAGCGTTCCATATTTCCGGCACAGCGCCTGCGCGCCGAGAAGATAACCCTCTTGCGGAATGTTGACGCCCTTGCCCTGGATCGGCTCGACGAAAAAGGCGGCGATGTCGCGTCTGCTCAATGCGCGTTCGAGGGCGTCGAGATCGTCGAACGGCACTTCATGCGCGTTCGGCAGCAGCGGTCCAAAACCTTTCTTGAAAATATCGTCGCCGTTCATCGACAACGAACCGTAAGTCAGGCCGTGAAAGGAATGCGCGCAATGCAAGATGCCGGAGCGACCCGTCGCGCCGCGCGCGAATTTGATCGCCGCTTCTACCGACTCGGCGCCGGAATTGGCGAAAAAGACCTTGTCCAGCCAAGGCGCATAGGCGAGCAGCTTTTCGGCGAGAACGCCGGCCAGAACCGAAACGTCAAGTTGCACGAGATTGGCGAACTCGCCATCGAGCACGCTCACGAGCGCGTCGCGCACGGCCGGATGGTTGCGTCCAAGCGCGAAAACTCCCCAGCCGCTCAGGAGATCGAGGTAGCGGTCGCCTTTGCGATCCCACAGATAGGGGCCGACCCCTCGCGTGAAGCCTACGTCATAGCCAATCGTCTTGAGAACGCGGACCCACATTTCATTGAGGCGCTTCGCATGCAGCGAAAAGCGCTCGCCTTCGCGGGCGGCGACGAGAGCGGCGAGGTCGTAGCGAGGATCGATCTGGCCAGAAGCGGCGTCCGGAGCGTGAACAGTCCTCGGCGCGCTCGCTGGGGCGGTCGTTGAAGTGGTCATTGGCGGCGCTCCAACCGAAAAAATGGGGGCAGGCGACAGGGCGCGGACGCTCGCCCATTCCGATTGCGCGCCGCGGGGGCGTTTGTCAAATCGCGTCGATGTGGCGCTCGGGCCACAGGCGCAAAGATTTTGCGCGCCGCCGCCGGCCGTATCCGCGACCGAGCTTCCTATATTGCGCAATATCGCTGCACGCTTTGCAGCGCACGCATGCAGGTTTCAGCATGTGCGCCAATGGCTTCGCAAACTCGCGTCAGAGCGCTGCGCATATCCACAGACATTGGGGCATGGATGAAAATTGTCGGTTGGATGGCGCGCCACGGGTGATATCTTGTTAAAAGTGATTCATGAGCGATGCGGGGTGATTCGCGCGCCTTAGGAAGATCGCCACGCGCGCGTCAGGACAATGCTCTGGATCAGCATTGGGGAGTTGGTCGGTGGGCGCTAAAATGACTTTTCAAGATGATTTGACGACGAGCGCGACTGAATCGGATGAGTCCGGTCTTGAATTGGTTGAAATCGCTGGACAGATTAAATGGTTCGATGTCGCCAAGGGCTATGGTTTCGTGGTGCCTGACGACGGTTCGGCCGACATTCTCCTCCATGTCACCATTCTCCGCCGCAGCGGCCTCCAAACTGCTTTCGAAGGCGCGCGCGTCGTTTGCGAGGCGCAGAAGCGCGCCAAGGGCATGCAGGTGTTTCGCGTCATTGCGATGGACGAAACGACAGCCGTCCATCCGTCGCAGTCGTGCGCCGGGCGCACGCATGTTCAGGTCACGCCGACGAGCGGCTATGAGATCGCTATCGTTAAATGGTTCAACCGCGTGAAGGGGTTCGGCTTCCTTACGCGAGGCGAAGGCACTGAAGACATTTTTCTGCACATGGAAACGGTGCGCCGCTTCGGCATGACCGAACTTAAGCCCGGCGAGAGCGTCCTTGTGCGTTATGGCGGCGGGCCGAAGGGACTGATGGCGACCGAGGTGCGTCCGCTTGAGGCAAAAAGCGCCCCGTCGCACTGAAGACGTCGATGCTGCGCAACGCCCTTTGGAGCGCTTCCGAATGAAAGCGCATACCTTCTCCTTACTGATCGCTTTTCTGGCGCTGTTTGCAGCGACAGTCGCGTGGGCCGAGCCGCCGGGCGACGTCGCGCGCATCGTGACGGCGACCGGCGAACATGAGTTCAAGGTCGAAATCGCCGACACGCCCAAGACGCGCGCACGCGGGCTGATGTTTCGCAAGTCGATGGCGGCCGATCGTGGGATGCTGTTCGACTTCAAGGTCGAGCGGCCAGTCTCGATGTGGATGAAGAACACTTACCTTGCGCTCGACATGGTTTTTATCGGGCGCGACGGGCGGGTGGTGGGCGTCGCGGCCGATGCGGAGCCGCTGTCCGAGCGGATCATAAGCTCGCCCGCGCCAGCTTATGCGGTGCTGGAGCTCAATGCCGGCGCGGCGCGGCAAATCTCGCTTGCGCCGGGTGACCAGGTGCGGCACCGCATGTTTAACCAATAGATCACGCTGCGTTGGTCGCCGAGAGACGTACAACGTGATCGATCCCAAAAATTTGGCGCGCGCTCTACGTGAGAAGCCAGGTTCGGCTTATTCGCGAGGTGCGCTCCAGTCGCATTCCCTTGTGAGGGGCGGGCTTGCGTGGTAGCGAATTTCGAGCGAGGGCAGGGCCGCCGTAGGGCGGCCTGTCCGGCGGGGTATGGCGCAGCCTGGTAGCGCGGAAGTTTTGGGTACTTCAGGTCGCAGGTTCGAATCCTGCTGCCCCGACCAAAGCCCTCTAGCAAGCCCCTGATTTATCCCACAGAAACGCACAGAAAGCCCCGTATTTCCGGGGCTTTTTCATTTCCGCCGCTGCTCTTGCTTGTTCGCCTTTGTTCACGTATGTTCGTAACATAGTGGCGGATAAAATGGCGGACAGATGCAAAAGCTCAGCGCTCAGAAAGCGGCGCGCGCCGGCCCCGGCGAATATGGCGACGGGCTCGGGCTCTACCTTCGCGTTTCGACGGCGCTGTCGCGCTATTGGTTCTTTCGTTTCCAGACACGCGGCAAGCGGCATGAGATGGGGCTTGGCAACCTTGTCGACGTTCCGCTCGCGGAAGCCCGCCAGAAGGCGCTAGAGGCGCGCCAACTCGTCAAGTCGGGATTCAATCCGATCGAGCGGCGCAAGACTGCCCGAGCCGACGCCGTGTCGTTCGGTGACGCCGCCGACGCCTTCTTCGAGGCCAAAAAAGGCGAATACGGCAATCCCAAATACAGGGAAATGACGCGGCTGGCGCTCACGCGCGATATGGCGCCGATTCGCGGTAGGGCGGTAGCTGACATCGACACGGCCGCCGTGCTGGGGATCATTAAGCCGCTCTGGCTGAGCAAATGGAAAACCGCGGACAGAATCAGGGGGAAAATCGAGGCCGTTCTCGACTACGCCTCAGCCCATGGGCTGCGCCATGGCGAAAATCCGGCGCGCTGGAAGGGGCACCTCGAACACCTGCTCCCAAAGCCTGACAAGTCCAAGGCAGGCCACCACGCCGCGCTCGCCTATGAGCTCGCGCCGCAATTTTACAGCCGCCTTGCGGTTGCGCCCGGTGTCGCCGCCCGAGCGCTCGAATTTTGCATTTTAACGGCCGCCCGCTCGGGCGAAGTCATCGGCGCGCGCTGGAGCGAGTTCGATCTGTCAGAAGCGCTGTGGACGATTCCGGCGTCGCGGATGAAGGGTGGGCGCGTTCACTATGTCCCGCTGCCCGCGCGCTGCGTCGAAATTCTCGACGAAATGTCTCGGCGTCGAGACAAGTGCGGATTTGTCTTTCCAGGCCGAATCCGCGGAAAGCCGCTCTCCCATATCGCCATGGCCAAGGTTCTCGCTCGTCTCGGCGCACGCGACGCGACCGTTCACGGCTTTCGTTCGACGTTTCGTGATTTTTGCGGAGACGAAACCGAACACGCTCGTGATCTGACGGAGGCGGCGCTGGCGCATAAAACGGGAAATGACGTTGAGCTCGCCTATAGGCGGCGCACGGCCATCGCCAAGCGCCGTGTCATCATGAACCAGTGGGCAATTTATTGCGGGCAAGCCTGCGGGGCGAAAAGCGATGAATAATCGAAGAGACTTCTTCGTGATGCGAGATATTTTTGGCGGAAAGTTTGTGACGCCTAAATCATCGCCCGCAAACAAGCAACGCCGACAAGACATTGACGCCTATTATGAACTTTTAGACGGACGGCATCTTGCAAATTCGCTGAGCGCCACAGTTGATGACGCTTTACGTCTGGGAGATTTGACTGACGACGAGATAAAGGAGCTTCGTCGCTCCAAGCATGCGATTAAGTCATGTTTGATCGTGCTCGACGATCTTCACATTAGGGACAGATTTATTATTGCGCGGGCGCTTTTGGCTGCCTGTTTAGTAGGACAGTATGGCGAACCTCTCAAAGAAGAGCAGGCCGAGCGCATTTCTAGTTCGATTAGTTCGATAACTGCGCGCAGTTCGATAATCGACGCCTACAAAAAAGAAAAGGGCAAGCGGCAGGGCGCGATCATGCGGAAGGCGAGGGCTCCAGCGAGGGATAAAGCGAGCGCCGTCGCCGAAGAATCGATCGAGAGGCACGCGAACGCGGAATTGCGCCGTTCGGACCAAAAATATAGCCCGCGCGCCCTCGCACGAAAGATCGAACCTAACGTCGCTGCGGACATGGAGGCCGCCGAGTGTAAACCGCTTAAGGATAGCGCGATTGCGGGGCGTATTAGGAAGAACGGAGGCGTCAGCTATTACAAGAGCTGACGCTATTTTGTCAGCTATTATAAGAGCTGACGCTAATTCGCCTGATCTATATTGTTTACTGAAAGCTTTCCTCACATGTTCGCACTGGTTCAATGAAACCGGAGCGAAAAACGTGACCGAGCTTAGCCTGAAAGACCGTCTTGAATTCGGAAACCTTTCGGTTCCCGAGCTTCTTGTGTTGGCGAATACCAGCCGCACAAAGTTCTATGCCGACGTGGCCGCCGGGCGCGTGCTCGTCGAAAAGAGAGGCGCAAAGACAGTCATCCGCGGACCTATCGCGAAAAGGTATATCGCCGGCCTGCCACTGCCGGCCCGCGAAGCCGAGTTCGCGTGACGCGCCATGTCCCAAACATCGAACCCGGCCACGCGGGCTGACGCGGGCCGGGCTCGGGAATGCATCGCTGTGGCGGCGAATGTTCCCGAGACTACCGCGCGCCAAGGCAGCCCACAAGCTTCACTGCCAAGCCCCGAGCGCGACGCGCGCTTGCTGCGCCTCGATTATCTCGCGGAGCTGGGCGACGGCCTTGTCATAGCCGGCGCGGCGCTTGTTGCGGGCGCGTCTGCCGAAAACCTTCACGTTGTCGAACTTTCTCTGCGACAGGCGCGTGCGACCGTCATTGAAGGCGTCGCCGCATATCGCAGCCTAGCGCCGCAGCCCGGGCCGGGGCCGGAATTGATCGCGCAAGCGGCTCGCGAATATCGGCGAGGCCGGCGATGACGGCGCTGTTCTCGACAGGTGGATCGCTTCGCCCGCTTCGCCCGCCGCAACCGCCACCAATCGAGCCAGACCCCGACGCGCTGGCGCTCTGGCGCAGCGCCGAGCCAATCATAGGGACCGTCGCCGAGCACTATCTGCAGGCGCGCGGTATCACGACAGAGCCGCCGCCTTCGCTGCGCTACCTCCCGGCTTATGAGCACATAGCGGGGCGCATCTATCTGCCCGCCATTTGCGCGGCGCTACAGGCCGGCGACAGACGCATCACCGCCGTGCAAGTCACGATGATCGATCCGCGCGGCGACCGCAAAGCGCAGGTGCGCTTTCCGCGCAAGACCTTTGGCCGCATGCACGACGGCGCCGTGAGGCTCGGATCCGCCGGCGAGGCGCTCGGGCTTTCGGAAGGAATCGAAACCGGCCTTAGCGCTATGGAACTCTTCGGCGTGCCCGTGTGGTGCGTCCTTGGCGCGGCGCGAATGCACAGCGTCACCATTCCTGACGACGTGCGCGAGCTGCACATTTTCGCCGATGCTGACGAAGCTGGCGCGACCGCAGTCAATAAAACGATCGAGGCGCACCGCCGACGCCGCGTCATCGTCCATCGGCCTTTGTCGCCCGGCCAAGACTTTAACGACGCGCTCGGCGCGCTCACTCAGGAGTGCGCTTGGTGAATCAGCACGCCAAAATCGAGACAGTCGAAGTCATTGAGCCGCGCCCGCCAGCATATAGCGACGATGCGCTCGCGCTGCGCTTCGTCGACAAGCACGCCGGCGACCTTCGTTACGTCGCCAAATGGGGACAGTGGCTTTCGTGGCGCGGGACGCATTGGCGATTCGACGATACACTCCGCGCATTCGATATGGCGCGCGCCGTATGTCGCGGAGCCGCGACCGAGTGCAACAAACCAAAAATCGCCAGCGTCATTGCAAGCGCGAAAACCGTTGCCGCAGTCGAACGGCTTGCAAAGTCCGATAGGCGCATCGCGGCGACCATAGATCAATGGGACGCCAACCCTTGGCTCTTGAACGCGCCGCGCGGCGTCATAGACCTACGCAACGGCGAGCAGCGACTGGCGCGGCCCGAAGACTATTGCACGAAAATCACCGCCGTCTCGCCAGGCGGCGAGTGCCCGCGCTGGCTTCAGTTCCTCGACGAAATCACCGCCGGCGACCTCGACCTTCAAGCCTATCTGTGGCGCGTCTGCGGCTACGCGCTCACCGGCGTCACCCGCGAGCACGCGCTGTTCTTCGGATATGGGACTGGGGGCAATGGCAAGTCAGTTTTGCTTAAAACCGTCGCCGATATACTTGGCGGTCACTATCACAAAACCGCGCCTATAGAGACCTTCACCGCGACTAACACGGACCGCCATCCGACCGACCTCGCCGGATTGCTCGGCGCGCGCCTCGTCACAGCTATCGAGACCGAAGAGGGAAGACGCTGGGCCGAGTCGAAAATCAAAACACTGACGGGTGGCGACAAGGTTTCGGCGCGCTTCATGAGACAAGACTTTTTCGAGTTTGTCCCGCAGTTCAAACTTTTCATTGCCGGCAATCACAAGCCGGGCTTGCGTTCAGTGGACGAAGCAATCCGCCGTCGCTTCCACCTTATCCCCTTCACCGTAACAATACCGCCGGAACGGCGCGACGAAGAGCTACAGGAAAAGCTCAAAGCCGAGTGGCCGGCCATCCTGCAATGGATGATCGAAGGTTGCCGCGAATGGCAGCGCGAAGGACTGAAGCCACCGCAGGCCGTGCGCGATGCGACGGCCGCCTATCTCGAAGCCGAAGACGCCATCGCCGCATGGATTGACGACAAGGCCGAACGGGACGGGCGAGCTTGGGAGTCGCTCGCCGATCTATTCGCCTCTTGGAGCGGCTGGGCGGAACGCGCCGGGGAGTTTGTTGGGCCGCAAAAGCGCTTCGCCGATAATCTCGAAACGAGGGGCTTTGTTCGCCATAAACGCATGACTGGCCAAGGCTTTTTCGGCTTGCGCCTGAATACCCCGACCTATCGGGATGTCGAAACATGACGCAAATGACGCTCTCTGGGATTAGGGCGTATCGCGCGCGCGCGCGTGACGGTGGATATGCGATCCAGCGTCATTTGCGTCATGTTTTCACGGAAACCGCCGGAAATCCGGCATTTCTCACGCTCGCCCCGCCGCGAGGCCGCGCGTGACGCCCGTCGACGAAATTCGCCGCGAGCTAGCTGCGCAAGAGCTAGCGATCGAAGAGCTTCGCGCTGCGCTCGCCACGGCTGAGGCTGCTGAGCGGACGGACGCGATCGAATCCGGATTGGCGCTTTATGAGGGTGAGCTGTGGACGCGCGCGTCGGCGCTCGCCGTCGACTTGCGTTCTTACGCGGGCAATGGCTGGCGGCGCGAACATGCACTCGCCTCCCTTGCGGATAGCGCGCCTTCGAAGCGTCGCGCGTGGCATCGAATTTTGCGCAGCAGTCGCGGCGGTGCGCCGATCGGCGCGCGCCGGATTTCCGACCTCGCCAAATTGAAATTTTTCGCGCTTCCAATTTCAACGCGCGGCATGTGATTCTCAAAATCACTGGCAGAAACGAGCGGGGAACAAATGGGCGTTTTCAGTTTTATCCAGCCGCCAAAGAAGTCGTCGCCCGCAGCGGCAATCGCGGAAATGGAAGCAAACCTCGCCCGTCTGCGCGCCGAGCACAAAACCGTCGCCGGCATCGTTGAAAATCACGGCCAGCGTCGCGCCGAAATGCTGCTCTCGGACGCCGCCGACGCCGACATTGCGCAACTCGACGCCGCCGCAAACCTCGCGCAAATTCGACTGGAAAGGCTGGAGCTCGCCGAACTCGAATTAATCGAGCGAATCGAGGCAGCGCGCGACTCCGCCGATAGGTCACGTAAGGCCGCCGAGCTTGAGGCCGCAGCCACGGCGATCGGGCCGGCCACGAAAAACTTGGAAACGGCGCTCGCGCCTGTCGCGGAAGCCTTCGCCGCTCTCGCCAGATCGATCCCGCCGGAAAGCGGCTTGAAGGTATTTTGCGACGCGAGCACGCTGCCGCAGCCGGCAACCCCTGAATCTCTCGCGCGAATAATTCTAGCCGCCGCCATTCACGATGCGCTTCCGGCCGCATTCGAAATGCGGAAGCAAAACCCGGCGCTCATGGCTCATGGCGCTGGCGTCGAGCGCGCGCTGAGCATCCACACGAAAATCGGCGAATTATTGCTGCCGCGCTGCGCTGGCCTCGTCGGCGAAGAGGCCGTCATTCTTTCGGGGGCCGACACAGCCCGAACGCTCATCGTCGAGCCGCTGAAACGCCGCGCGCAGGAGTTACGCGCTGGCGACGCCGAGGCGTCGTGAAGTTCCGGCGGCGGTTCCGCAACACCGCAGCCGGCCGGGCGCGTCGTTTCAATCCAGAGCGACGCGCCCACACTAACTAAGGAGACGACAAAATGAATGTTGAACAAGCGAGTAGAGCCGGCGCGCGTGCCGGACTGCTAGGCGAGGGAGCGCCGCAAGGCTTCGACCGATGGCCGACTGAGTCGCAATTGGCGTTCACCGAAAGCTACGGACGCGGACGCCATTGCCGCCGCGTCGCCGAAGGCAAAGAACACGCAACGGCAGCCGCGCCAAGCATCCCAAGCTATGCGACGACGCGAGAGCAACTCGCCGCAGAGTTTCGGAACCGCAGCGATCTGCAGCAAGAGTTTCTATCGGAGACGGACTTCGTCGCCTTCGCGCTGGCGGAGCGCTCGGGCAAGCTGCGCATCTTGCGGCGCGCCGCTTCGTAAGCCGCGTCACCGCTGCCGCTCGCCAGCCGCCCTTGGGCGACCGGGTCCTTCTGGGGGTTTTTTTGCCATCGAGGGGGCACGGGGCCCGGGGGAGAGACCTACACAGAATTTATGTAATGGGGTTTAATTCCCATCAATAAGGAGTGAAATCCTTGGCAGCGGGCGAAATAAAGACGGCCGAACTGGCAAAAATGGTCGGAATTACCGTGCAAGCTCTAGGGCAACATGAGCAGCGAAAAATAATAAAAAAATCTCGCCGTGGATTTTATCCCCATCCGCAGGCAATTCAGTCCCTATTCGGGCATTATCGCGAGCAGGCCGCCGGCCGCGCCGGTTCGTCATTAACGCAGGCTCGCACCGATTTGGCGAATGCGCAAAAGGATGCCGTTGAACTAAAGAACGCCATAACGCGCGGCGAATATTTGCTTGCGACAGAAGTCGAGGCCGAATGGAGCGACGTTTTGTCATCGATTAGGGCGCGTATGTTGGCGCTCGCCTCCGACATTGCGCAGCTACTCCCGCATCTGTCGAAACATGACATCCTGGCGATCGATTCCGCGATCCGCGACGCGCTCCACGAAGCCGCCGACGCTCTCGGGGCTGACGGCGGGGAGGCCGAAGGCAAATGACGCTCGCCGAAAAAGATGAAACCAAGCGAATAGTAGACTTAGTGCTCTCGCAGTGCGCGGCATGTGCGACTGCCGATCAAACGCGCGGCCTCGCGATGAAATTTGTGCATGGCGGCGCCGCGGCGCTTGTCTCGACGGCGGGTTACGACTTCGCGCTCGATTTTATGAAAAAGCTGACTGCTATCCTCGAAAGAGAAGCCGAGGAAGAACGCCGCGCGGCGATGAATTGAAGCGCGCGCACAGGCCGATCCATGCCGTCGCCAGTGATCGCCCCGACCACGGATGGGCATCCTCGGCGCCGATCCGACGTGAGTTCCCCTAGTCGACGAGTCCCCTGCCGAAAGGATCATTCCCGTGTTTCAAGTAAAATTCCTGTGTTGGAATAGCCCGCATCTAGCGGCCGATACATGACGCCCAAATGAGGTGCGCGATTTTGGATCACTCGCGCGTCGCGCGGGACTGTCACGCCGCAAGCGCGCAACGCCTTAACTTCAGTAGAGGTCAGTGCGCGCCCAAATCCCCCAGCCGGGACGTCGTGGCGCAGAATTTTAAAATTATTTTTCATATCGTTACCCCAAGGGATTGCGTGGCGCGCGCCTAAGCGAGCGCGATTCGGGACGGCTTGATCCTCCATATTAGTCGCCGGACCCTGCCGCCGCCAAGAGACGCCCCGACGCTGGATGTAAGCGCGGGGCGTTTTCGTTTCACTGTGCAACGGGCCGTCCGGCATCCTCGACATGCCTCGCGCGAGGATTTTTTGTGTTATCTGTGTTCGCAGCCGGCCGTTACCGTTCTTTACGGAATGGCGGACGGAATGGCGGACAGGCGGCAATTAGCGGTGGCGGTTTCAATGTGTTTTCAGGCAGATGCGGCACTAGTTTGCCGTCCTGCTGCCCCGACCAGCGCGAACGCCGCCGCGCTCTGTCACAAAGCGCCTTCGCGCGCAGCTCCAACAACGAGGCCATATGACCGCACGAATCTATCTCCCCGCGCCGAGCGCCACTCAGTCCGGCCCCGGGTCCGACATGTGGCGCCTCGACTTTGAGCCGGAGCTCCCGCGCAGCATCGAGCCGCTGATGGGCTGGACGAGTTCGGGCGATATGCGCCAGCAGGTGCGGCTCAATTTCGCGACCAAGGAGGAAGCGATCGCCTACGCGGAGCGCAACGGCCTCGCCTATCGCGTCGAAGAGCCGAGGCCCAATCTCGCCGCGCGGCGCGGCGTATCCTATTCAGATAATTTCAAAACCAGCCGCATCGGACTCTGGACGCATTGAGTTCCTTCGGCCCCGTAGCTCAGCCGGATAGAGCAACTGCCTTCTAAGCAGTAGGTCGCAGGTTCGAATCCTGCCGGGGTCGCCATATATGACTCTCCTGTCGAGCGTCGTCTGGCGCCGCATTCACCGTGGTGATACGGTGGGCGGCGTAAGCTGCGCCGTCGACGGCTCCGTAGCTCAGCCGGATAGAGCAACTGCCTTCGAAGCAGTAGGTCGCAGGTTCGAATCCTGCCGGGGTCGCCAGTCGAAGTTAAGTCGACGAGGACAGGCCGATGCGGCTCAACCGCCAGGGTGCGAAACGACTTGCCGGCGCGCTGGCTTTGGGAGTCGCCTTCATTTCGCCGCTCGACACTTTGGCGCAGGGCGATTTTTTAGATTTTCTGTTCGGACCGGATACGCCTTCGGCGTACCCGTCGCGCCGCTCCTGGCGCGTGATCCATCCGCGCCAGCGTCCGAGGCCTCGGCCGTCGAAAGCCTCGATTGGCTATGACAAGCCGGCTGCGGTCCTCGCAGAAGCGGATTCGATGTCGGGCGGCGGCTACTGTGTGCGGGCCTGCGACGGCTATTATTTTCCATTGATCAAGTCTTCGCTGATCTCCGGCCAGCAGTCGTGCGAACTCGCCTGTCCGTCGGCGCGCGTCCAGCTCTATGAGGGCGAAAGCATCGAGCAGGCGCGCAACGCCAAAGGGGATCGCTATTCGGCGCTGCCGGTCGCATTCAGCTTTCGTGACAAACAGACGGCGGGTTGCTCTTGCACCGACCCGGCCGCGTCTCATGACTATTACCTGCGGCTGTCTCGGAAGGACCCGACGTTGCGGACCGGCGACGTCGTCGTTGTACAGAATGGCGCGTTTGTTTTTAGCGGCTCCGATCTGGTGAGCGTCAGCCGCGCGCCCCGCCAGATCCGGGTGCGGCTCAGGGAGCTGCTGCCGCGCAAATTCGCGCCAAGGGACGCAAGCGCGTCTCTTTCCGAGGAAGACGCCGTCGCCTGGAACAAAACGCAACGGCATCCCAGATAATCGCGTCCGCCGCGTTTCGGCGCTTTACAGCTAGGGTTTGCCCGGTTATGTGCCCCGAAGCGGCGTGTGACAGTTTGGTGACGAAGATTCGGAGGCGAGAGCGCCATGCTGTCTTGGTTCCATGCGCTCCTGCCGAGAGAGGAGCGCTTCTTCGATCTTTTCGAGCGGCATGCGGAGACACTTGTCGCCGGAGCGCACGCCTTGCGCGAATTGCTGAACGGCGGCGATCGCGTGCTTGTGTGCTCTCAGGAAATCCGTCGTCAGGAGCATGAGGCCGACGCCATCACCCGCGAGGCGCATCTGGCGGTTCGCCGCACATTCATCACGCCTTTCGATCGCAGCGACATCCGCGACCTGATCACGGCGATGGACGACGCCATCGACCAAATGCATCAGACGGCCAAGGCCACGCTGCTCTACGAGACCCGCGAGTTCGAACCCGGTATGCGCCGCATGGGCGACATCATCGTCCAGTCGGCGGAATTAACGCGTGGCGCCATACCCTTGCTGCGGTCGATGCGTCAGAACGCCGGCAGGCTCAACGCCTTCAGCGAGGAGATTACGCGCATCGAGGACGAGGCCGACGCCATCCACGATCAGGGATTGAAGGAGCTGTTTCAGGCGCACCGTCATAAAGACACGATGGCGTTCATTGTCGGCGGGGAGATCTATGGCCATCTCGAAAGAGTCGTCGACGGCTTTGAGGACGTCGCCGATCGTGTCGCCGGCATTGTCATTGAGCATACTTAGGGCGCCCGCTTGCAGAACCTCTCGCCTTTTCTCCTGGGGCTCATCGTAGTCGCACTGATTTTTGATTTCTTGAACGGTCTGCACGACGCCGCCAATTCCATCGCGACGATTGTCTCGACGCGCGTTCTGCGTCCGCAATTTGCCGTGTTCTGGGCCGCCTTCTTCAACTTCATCGCCTTCCTGTTTTTTGGGCTTCATGTGGCGCAAACGGTCGGCGCGGGCATCGTCTCGCCGGAAATTGTCGACGACTTCGTCATTTTCGGCGCGCTGATGGGCGCGATCGTCTGGAATCTGATCACCTGGGGATTGGGCATTCCGTCGTCGAGCTCGCACGCGCTCATCGGCGGGCTGGTTGGCGCGGGCGTCGCCAAGGTCGGCGCCTCGGCGATCGTCTGGAACGGATTGCTCAAGACCACAGTCGCGATCGTTTTGTCGCCGGCGCTGGGATTCGTGCTGGCGCTCGCGCTGATCCTGCTGGTTTCCTGGCTTTTCGTACGGCGGACGCCCGGCGGCGTCGACGCGCTGTTTCGCATGCTGCAATTCGCCTCCGCCTCCCTTTACTCGCTGGGCCACGGCGGCAATGACGCGCAGAAAACCATGGGCGTGATCGCCGTGCTGCTGTATGCGCACGGAGCGCTCGACGGCGAGTTCCACGTGCCCTTTTGGGTCGTCATCGCCTGTCAGGCGGCCATGGGCCTTGGAACCTTGTTTGGCGGGTGGCGAATCGTGCACACGATGGGGTCGCGGATCACGCGGTTGACCCCGATGCAGGGGTTCTGCGCCGAGACCGGAGGCGCCATCACCCTGTTCCTGGCGACGGGCTTGGGAATCCCGGTGTCGACGACGCATACGATCACCGGCGCGATCGTTGGCGTTGGCGCGTCGCGGCGGGTTGCGGCGGTGCGCTGGAATGTCGCCAAGGACATCGTCGTCGCTTGGGTCATCACGATGCCCATGGCCGCTTTTGTTGCTGCGGCGTTCTACATGCTCGCGAGGTTTGTGGCATGAAGACGCCGAAACCCAAGAAGAAACGCGAGGGCGCCGGCCCTGTCCCGCGCACGCAATATGCAGCCTTGCCTTGGCGAATCAGAAATGGGCGCGTCGAGGTCATGCTGGTCACGTCGCGCGACACCAAGCGCTGGGTCATTCCGAAAGGCTGGCCGATGAAAGGCCGAAAACCGCACATCGTCGCGGCGATCGAGGCGGTGCAGGAAGCGGGACTCATCGGCAGGACGGAAAAAGCGAAGCTCGGCGACTTCGGCTATGAAAAACGCCTCAATAGCGGCGCGACGGTCGACTGCCGCGTCGAGGTGTTTTCTCTGCGCGTGCAGAAGCAACGCAAGAAATGGGCGGAGAAAAAGCAGCGCGCCACGCGCTGGTTCGACTGCGCCGTCGCCGCCGACCTTGTCGAAGAGCCTGAATTGCGCGACCTGATTCTCGGGTTCTGCAGCGCGCCAGCGCAGCAAAAGGCGTAGCGCGACCGTCCGAGCGCTTACGAAGGCGCGGGGCGCGCTCCTGAGAATACGAAACCGCTCTACCGCATTTGGGGCGACGGCGGATCGGCGCGCATCCAGCCCTTCGGCAACTTCATGCGCGCCGCCTTGCAAAATTCCGTCGGCTCGGCGGCTTTGGCGGTCTTGTCCCTTCTTGCCGGGCGAGGCCTGGCGGCGATGGCGGGGACGACCTTGTCGCCTTTGTTGTAGATCGTCTTATCCTTACAAACGTCGGGGCATTTGCCGATGACGTCGGACTTGTTCTGACCGCAGCCCTTGCAGGCGCATGTGAGGTTTGGGAAGTCCTGTCCGCTGGCCGCAAGCGCCGGCGCAACGCCCGCAATCAACCAGCCGCAGACGCCCGCATAAGCGGCTAACCGGGAAACGGCCATCATATCAGTTCTCCCTTCGAAAGACCTTCGTCGCACAGGAAATAGGAAGTTTGGAACATATTCTAAGCGGGACGCCTTTAGGAGACGTTGAGCCGGGCAAGCCCCGCCGCCAGATCCGCTTTTAGATCAGCGACATCCTCTAGTCCGATCGAGAAGCGCAGCGCAGGTCCCTCCGACGTCCAGCGCGTGGCGGTCCTGTAGGCGGCGCAGTTGAACGGCAGCACAAGGCTCTCATAGCCGCCCCAGGAAAAGCCGATGCCGAAGAGTTCCAGCCCGTCGACGAAAGCGGCGACCGCTTTTTGCGGCGCATCTTTGAGGATGACCGAAAATACGCCGGAAGCGCCGCTGAAGTCTCTTTTCCAAAGCTCATGGCCAGGATGCGTCGGAAGGGCGGGGTGCAGGACGCGCGAAACTTCCGGCCGGACCGCCAGCCATTGCGCGATGTCGAGCGCTGCGCGCTCCTGTTCGCGCAGGCGCAGCGCCATCGTGCGGAGCCCGCGCAAGGCGAGCGATGCGTCGTCGGGACTGGAGCCCATGCCGAAGGCGTTGAACGTCGCCCGCAGGCGCTTGGCCCATTTGGCGTTGGCGGAAACGAGGCCGATGAGAAGATCGGCGTGACCAGCGAGATATTTGGTGCCGGCTTCGACCGCGAGGTCGCAGCCGCGTTCGTGTGGTGGGAAGAGGAGGGGGGTCGCCCAGGTGTTGTCGGCGATCACGCAGGCGCCATGGGCGTGGGCGGCGGCGGCGATTGCAGGAATGTCCTGAACCTCCATGCTCTGCGAGCCTGGCGACTCGACGAGGACCGCGGTGGTCTCCGGCCTGATCATCGCGGCGATGGCGCCGCCGATCAGCGGGTCGTAATATTCGACCGTCACCCCGAAACGAGTGAGCAGGCCCTCGCAGAAGTTTCGCGTCGGCTGATAGGCGGAGTCGGCGATGAGCGCATGCGCGCCGGCGTGCGTCGCGGTCAGAAGCGCCAACCCGATCGCCGCGAGGCCCGAGGGCGTCAGCACGGTGTCGGCGCCGCCAGCGATTTCGCTCCAGGCCTGCTCAAGCGCGCGCGTCGTCGGCGTGCCCTTGGTGCCGTATGTATATGGCTGGCGTAGCCCCTCAAGCGCGGCGATCGTCGGAAACAGCACGGTCGAGCCGCGATAAACAGGCGGATTGACGAAGCCGAAATGTTCGAAGGGCGCGCGACCGGCTTGCGTCACAAGCGTGGCGGGCCTTAATTTATTCTTTGTCGCTCTCTCTTCTTCGGACATGCCGCCTCTGGGGACCTACATTACGCCGTCGCCGCGCGACCGTAATATATCCGCTGACCGATGCCGAGCCCGCCATGATGCGCCGCCTCATTTTCGTTTTCGCAGCGGCTTTCGTCGGCGCGATTATCGCGCCCGGCGCAGGGGCGCAAACTGATGTCGGTCCGACGCTCGCCCAAGTCGTAAAGCGCGGTTACATCATCTGTGGCGTAACGGCTGCCCCGGGGTTCGCCCAGCGCGACGGGGCGGGCGAGTGGCGCGGCTTTGACGTAGATTTCTGCCGCGCCGTTGCCAGCGCGGTTCTCGATGATCCGGCCAAAGCGCGATTCGTTGAACTTTCGCCGAAAGCGCGGGTTGGCGCGCTGCTGGCCGGCGCGGTCGATCTGGGCGCCAGCGCATCGCCGTGGACCCAGTCGCGCGATGCGGGACAAAAGCTCATCTACGCCGGCGTGTTTCTGTATGACGGACAGGGGTTTATCGTCCGCCGACAGCGCGGGTTCGATTCCATTCAAGAACTGGACGGCGCTTCGGTCTGCATCGAGCAGGGCACGCCATACGAGCTTGACGTCGCCGACTATTTTCGGGCCCGCAAGGCGAAATACGAGCCGAGGCTGTTCGCGAGCCTTGAGGATGCGGCCAAGGCATATGACGACGGGAAGTGCGACGCGCTGACGGCCGACGTCTCCACGCTGCATGGCGTCCGGATCGGCTTGACGGCGCCGGCGGACCACGCCGTTCTGGCCGACGTCCTGTCAAAGTCTCCGCGCGGGCCGCTGGTGCGGCAGGGCGACGACCAGTGGCTCAACATCGTCCGCTGGACGCTGTTTGCGATGATCGACGCTGAGGAGCTGGACGTATCCAAAGCGAACGCCGACGCTGCGTTATCGTCAGAAAAGCCGCAGATCCGGCGGTTGCTCGGCGTCGACGGCGCCCATGGCGACGATCTCGGTCTCTCGCAGGATTGGGCCTATCGCATCATCAAACATGTCGGCAATTACGCTGACGTTTTTGAGCGCAACCTCGGACAGGGCGCGCCTTTCGCGATGGAGCGGAGACTGAACGCATTGTGGAGCAAAGGCGGGCTGATGTATGCGCCGCCGGTCAGATAGACGGCTGGTCCGCGGCGGCCGCGTGATTTTTCGCCCACCAGTCGGCGAGCGCCTGGCGCTCGGGCGCTAAGTCTTCCGCCAGCGGCCCGGCGAAGGCGCGCCATTCCTCGCGGTAGTGGGGCGACACCGCTGCGATCACCGGAACGCGCGCCGTCATCGCCGCCCGGAAGGCGTCGCAGAGCCCGCCGCGCCCCGCCTCCTGTTTGGAGAATTTGCTGATCACGATGAGTTGCGCGCCGCCGCGGGCGGCGCGCTCGATCGCGGCGCAGGCAAGCGCCAATTCGCTCGTATCCAGATTGCAGGCGACCGAACCAGGGCCGAGATCCTGCGAGATCGAATAAGAGTCGCCGGTGGCGACGTCGCGCAGCATGATCCCTGATCGGCCGGCGACCCGCGTTTGCGTCACGCCGCCCACCCGCACGCCGCTCTGCATTAACTCTTCGGCGAACGCCTGCATCAATGACTGGACGCGGGCGCTGTCCTCAGCAGGCAAGGCCGCAATGCGCGTCCATCCGGCCGTAGCCGTCAGCAGGGCGCCGCTCAGATCATGAGATTCTTTGCTGTGGACCGACATCGAATCCTCGCCCGGCGCGTCGAAAGAGCTTATGTTCAGCTCGCGCGCTAAGCCTCTTGTTTATCAGAGCGCGGGACCGATTTTAAATGGAGCGTCAAAAGAAAACGACGTGAACCGCAGTGGGCGATCATTCACCTAAGCCGCCAACCGCTCAAGGTTCCGCTCAATCGGGGCCCGTCGACGCCTTCCTCGACAAAGCGAGGAGCGTCGCTGTCAACCCCTCGCGCGGCCGGCTGATATTCGCATTGGATGCGACGATGAGCAGGCAGCCGACCTGGGACATGGCGCAGTCGATTCAAGGCGAGATGTTCCGCACGACCGCCGCTCAGGGCGGGCTTGACGTTCAACTGGTCTACTTCCGCGGCTTGGGCGAATGCCGCGCCTCGCGCTTTGTTTCCGGAGGGGAGGGTCTCGGCGCGTTGATGTCGCGGATCGCCTGCCGAGGCGGACGCACGCAGATCGCCAAGGTCTTGCGCCACGCGCTCGACGAGTCGCGCGGCGCTCGCGTTGGGGCGCTCGTCTATATTGGCGACGCCATAGAGGAGCGGATCGACGCCTTGGCGCCGACGGCGGGAGAATTGGGATTGCTTGGAGTCAAGGCGTTCATGTTCCAGGAGGGCCAGGACGCCAACGTACAACACGCCTATCGCGAGATCGCGCGTTTGACCGGCGGCGCCTATGCGGCGTTCGATGTCGCCGCGCCGCGGCGATTGGCGGAATTGCTCGCCGCCGTGGCCGCCTACGCCGTCGGCGGCAGATTGGAGTTGGAGCGGCGCGCCGGCGAAGGCGAGCGCGCCGCCCGTCTGCTCCTGTCGCAGATCGGTTGAGGATAAGCGCATGCCCATTCTGATCGGACTTGTCGCCCTGGTCCTGACGATTATGGCGCTCAATGCCTATACGAAGACGTCGCCGGCTCTGTTGGCTGTCATTCTGAAGCGCGGCGGAGGCATTCTTGCGCTAGCGCTGGGCGGCCTGCTTCTCGCGCGCGGTCGCCTAGACCTCGGCATGGCTCTCCTTGGCTTTGGCGTGTGGCTCTCGGGGCTGAGCGGAGGGCTGCGCGGCTTTCGGAACGCCGGCGGCGGCGCGGGCGGCGTATCGCGGGTGCGATCTGCGATGATCGAAATGGAGCTCGACCATTCAACGGGCGCGATTCGCGGCGTCGTCCTTGCCGGACAACACGAGGGCGCGCATCTCGATTCCCTGGCGCGACCGGCGCTCCTCGAACTTTACGGCGTTTGCCGCCGCGACGACCCGGATGGCGCCAGGCTCCTAGAAGCTTATCTTGACCGCCGATTTTCCGGCTGGCGTTCGACAAGCGATGCGCACGTGGACTCGGGGGGCTTCCGCGCGGGCGAGGGCGGCGCGCGTCGCGCGGGCGCGATTTCGGAAGACGAGGCTTACGAGATTCTTGGCCTCAAGCGCGGCGCCGCCGCCGCGGACATTGCTCGCGCCCATCGCGATCTGATGAAGAAACTTCATCCAGATCTTGGCGGGACGACGGATCTTGCGGCCCGGGTAAACGAAGCCAAGGATGTCTTGATGCGGCGTCACCAGCACTGACGCCCGCCGTTCGCCGTAATTGTGATCCCAGGTCGTGGACATGTCGCAAATCAGTTCCTGGTCGTAAAGCAAGCGAAGCCGGAGCGCTTGAGCGCTTTGCAAGCGGATTGCGCCGTCTCTTCCTCAAGACCGGCAAAACGCGCGCGATAGAGCGTCCCGGTTCCCTTCTGCACCTTCTCGGTGAAGGCCATTGCAGTGGCGGGGAAGCCCTGAAGCTGGCTGCGCGCGCGCGCAAGCAATTGGTTGGCCTTTTCCTGGTCCTCGGTCGCCCCGACCTGGATCATCCAGCCTGGCCGCGCCGGACGATTGGCGTCGGCCTTGGCGACGAGCATTTTGGCGGCCGCGCCGCGGATGGCGGAAGGCGTCGTGGAGACGGGCGTAACGTCAATATTGTGCGCGCCGCTCGTCGTCGAACCATCGCGTGCAGCGACCGGCGGGACGCCGACACGCGGCTTGGAGTCCGGAGACGCTCCCTTGCGCTCTGGGTCGTAGGCGCCGGCCGTGCGCTTTTGCCCGCCGGAAACGAAGGCGGGACGAACGGCAGGTCGCGCGGCGTTTTCCTGCGAGGGAATGTCCTCCCTCGGGACCGGCGCGGCGACCCGTCGGCCGAACGGCTCCGGCTCCTCGACGAGGTTTTCCTGAGGTTCGGCGTAGGCCAATTGCTGGGAAGCCGCGTTCTGTTGGACGCGCTCCAAGGCGATCTTGGCGCGCGGCGTCCGGTCATCAACCAGCCGCTCCTGCGCTTCGCCGGCCCGCTGGTCTTCTGCTAGCGCCGCCGCTGTTCTAATGGCGGCGCCGCCGCCGATATTTTCCTCGATCAGCCCCGCCATGATTCTGTCCCGCGTGTAGGCGGTCTTGCCGCCCATCACCACCGCGACGATGTGATGTCCATGTCGGCGCACGGAAGTCAGAAGATTGAAGCCGGACGCGCGCGTGTAGCCGGTCTTGATGCCGTCCATGCCTTCGACCTGGCCGAGCAGATGATTGTGGTTTCGATGCACCGCGCCGTTGTAGGCGAAGCTCGGCGTCGAGAAATATCGGTAGTAGCGGGGAAAGCGGTCCTGGATCGCGCGTCCGAGCACTGCAAGATCATACGCCGTCGTCACCTGGTTCGGATCGGGAAGACCTGACGCGTTCTCATAATTGGTGTTGCGCATGCCGAGGGCGTGAGCCTTGTGCGTCATCATTTGCGCGAAGCTATGCTCATCGCCTGACACGTTCTCTGCGATCGCGCAGGCGATGTCATTGGCGGATTTGGTGACGACCGCCTTGATCGCGTTTTCCACGCTGATCGTCTGGCCGGGGCGCAAGCCCAACTTGGTGGGCGCCTGCGCCGCCGCGTGTTGGGAAATCATGAGAGGCGAATCCAGGCGTAACCGGCCCTTCTCCAGTTGCTCGAATAGGAGATAGAGCGTCATCACCTTTGTGACCGACGCAGGATGGCGCAGTTCGTGCTCTGAGCGCGAATAAAGCGTGCGACCGCTGTTGGCGTCGACGACGATGGCTGAAAAGCCGCGATGCTCGCCGATGACAGGGTCGCCGGCGGCGTTGGCGCGCGTTCGTGCGGCAGAGACGCGCTCGTTAAAGTCGATATGGTGGTGACGCCAGCTTCGGCGCGCCTCGGCCGGGACCGCCGACATCGCCCCAAGGAAGAGAATCGTGGCGACGCCTGCCGCAAGGGAGCGGGACCGCGACAGGTTGTCCGGCAAACTCGATCTCACCATAAACGCGCCCCTTCACTTCACCGTTGTTCGCGCAATCGCCCAGCCGCGCCAAAGTGACGGTTAGTCAGACTAACGGCTAGCGGTTACCCGCGGGTTAAGCCTCATACAAAGGCGCCCCAGATTATTGCGTCGCAACATTTTTAATTGACTTTATTTTGTGCAATGCATATAAAATAAATCGGGCGCATTAGGCCGCATAGGGCGCCTTTGCGCCAAAATCATGAGGGCGAACAATGGTAGCTTCCTTAGACAGCGTTCAGAAACTGGGCAAAGAGCAGTTTGAAGCCGTTTCCGCCGCCGCGGCTGCGGTGACAAAGGGCTGGCAGAGCATCGCCGCCGAAACCACCGACTATTCCAAGAAGTCCTTCGAGAAGAGCCGCGTCCTGGCTGAAAAGCTGATTGCGGTCAAGAAGTTGGACGAAGCTCTCCAGCTTCAGTCCGAGTTCGCTAAGAGCGCCTATGAGGATTTCCTCGCCGAGGCGACCAAGCTCGGAGAGCTCTACACATCGATGGCCAAGGAAGCGTTCAAGCCGATCGAGTCTGCGACAAAAGCCTATAGCCCTGCCGAGTAATAGGGGCTAAACACGTCCGTCAGAAACGCAGATAGGACGTTCGGCCGGGAATGGGGCTTACGCTTCTGCCCGGCGTCGCCGGCCGCCGGTTCGCGCCCTTTAGCTGAGTCAATCCAGCAGCGCGCGAACGGCCGGCTTAAGCGAAGGAGAAGCGTAATGAATCATCGAAAGCCGGCGATGGTCGCCGGCGCGCTGTTTGGCGCTGTCCTGTCGACCGCTCCGATCTCTGCGGCGTTTGCGCAGGACTTGCGCATCGGCTGTTCGCTCGTCCACCAATATGGCGGCGCGGAAGTGAGCGTCGTGATCGAGCAGGTTCGCTCGAGCGTCGGCGAGAGCGAGGCGAACGCCCTTCACGCCAAATATATTGGCCTCAAGAACGACTGCAATTCGAATCAGAACGCGTCTCGCGTGGTTCGCCTGTCTCCCGCGATGCACCGGCTTCTCGCCGAATATGGCGTGAACGTCCACCACTTCGCGGTTTCTCAGCGATAGCCTGGCGCGGCTCGCGAAAAAGCGGACGCCGTTTTTCCCGTAGAGCGCGCTCAAAGCTTCTGGAACCGACCAATTCGTCTGCGTTTGGGCTCTTGCGCCCAAACGCGGCGTGACGTCGTCTTCGCCCGAGCTGGCGTCGACGGCAGGGCGCAGCGATTTGTGGATCTGGGGACAGCGGCGGGCGCGGAGTTTCGATACGGGGCGCGACACTGTAGAATTCGTTCCGAATCCGCCCCGCGCCCTCAAGGCTCCAGAATATGCCAGCCGCCGAAGCCGGCTTTGTTCATCTGCACCTCCACACCGCATATTCGCTGCGCGAAGGCGCGCTTGCGATCGGCAAGCTCATCGACCTTGCGGTGCGCGATGAGCAGCCGGCGCTCGCCGTAACCGACACCAATAATCTTTTCTCGGCCCTCGAATTTTCGGAAAAGGCGGCGAAGGCTGGAATTCAGCCGATTGCCGGGGCGCAGCTTCGCGTCGATTTCGGCGACGGGAAGGGCGGGACCGGCTCAGCCCGAGACGATCGCTTCGCCAATATCGTGCTGCTCGCCAAGACCGAGGCGGGGTATCGCAATCTGATGCGTCTCGCCTCGCGCGCCTTCCTCGACACGGCGCAGGGCGAGGACCCGCATGTGACGCTCGACGCCCTTGCCGCCGACGCGCAGGAGCTGATCGCGCTGACCGGCGGACCGGATGGCGCATTGGACCGCGCGCTCGCGAACGGCAGTCTGGAGCAGGCGCGCTTGCGCCTTGCCGCGCTCGAACGACTATATGGCGACCGGCTCTATGTCGAAATACAGCGGCACAATGCGCCGACCGAACGGGAGGTCGAGCCGCAGCTGCTCGACCTCGCCTATCGTCGCGGGCTGCCGCTCATTGCGACCAACGAACCCTTTTTTGCTCAGCCCGGCGATTTCGAAGCTCACGACGCGCTGCTGTGCATCGCCGAAGGCGCGGTGGCGAGCGCCGACGACCGACGGCGCGTTTCGCCGGAGCATTATTTCAAGACCCGCGTGCAGATGCGCGCGCTTTTCGCCGACCTTGAAGAGGCGACCGCCAATACGCTGGAGGTCGCCCGCCGCGTCAGCTTCCGGCCGCAGACCCGCAAGCCGATCATGCCGCGCTTCGTGCAGGAAACGCGCGACGCCGCGTCCCTCGACGAGATCGAAGCGCGGGAGTTGCGCCGACAGGCGGCTGAAGGGCTTGAGCAGCGTCTTGCGGCGCACGGTCCGGCGGCAGGGCGAACGCGCGAGGATTACGCCGCGCGGCTCGATTTCGAACTCTCGGTCATCGAGAAAATGCGCTTCCCGGGTTATTTCCTGATCGTCTCGGATTTCATCAAATTCGCGAAGTCTCAAGGCATTCCGGTTGGCCCCGGCCGCGGCTCAGGAGCCGGGTCGCTGGTCGCTTATGCGCTGACCATCACTGATCTCGATCCGATTCGCTTCGGGCTTTTCTTCGAGCGTTTTCTCAATCCCGAACGAACGTCGATGCCGGATTTCGACATAGACTTCTGCCAGTCACGGCGCGGCGAAGTGATCGACTATGTGCGCGAGCGTTATGGCGCCGACCGCGTCGCCCAGATCATCACTTTCGGCTCCTTTCTCGCGCGCGGCGTTCTGCGCAGCGTCGGACGCGTGCTGGAAATGCCGCTCGGACAGGTCGACAAGCTCGCCAAGCTGGTTCCCCAAAACCCCGCGAAACCCGTCACCCTCGCCGAGGCGCTGGCAAGCGAGCAGAAATTGCGCGAGGCCGTGGAAGAAGACGAGCGCGTGCGCCGCCTGTTCAAGATCGCCGGGTCGCTCGAGGGGCTCTATTCCAACGCCTCCACCCATGCCGCCGGCGTCGTGATCGGCGACCGGCCGCTGCATGAGGTGACGCCGCTCTACCGCGATCCGAAATCCGACATGCCGGCGACCCAGTTCAATATGAAATGGGTAGAGCCCGCGGGACTCGTCAAATTCGACTTTCTCGGGCTGAAGACGCTGACGGTCATCTCGACCTGCGTCGCGCTGCTCGCCAAGCGCCGGATTACGCTCAATCCAACCGCCATACCGCTCGACGACGAACCGACGTTCGAGCTTCTGCGGCGCGGCGAGACGGTCGGCCTGTTTCAGGTGGAAAGCGCCGGCATGAAAAAGGCGCTGGTCGACATGCGCCCCGACCGTTTCGAGGACCTCATCGCGCTTGTCGCGCTTTATCGGCCGGGCCCCATGGCCAATATCCCGACCTATTGCGCGCGAAAGCTCGGCGACGAACCAATCGAATACGACCATCCCGAATTGGAGCCGATTCTGAAGGAGACCTTCGGCGTCATCACCTATCAGGAGCAGGTGCAGCAGATCGCCAAGGACCTCGCCGGCTACAGTCTCGGACAGGCCGACATTCTGCGCCGAGCCATGGGCAAGAAGATCAAGGCGGAGATGGACGCGCAGCGCGAACGCTTCGTCTCCGGCGCGACCGCGCACGGGATTGCGAAATCAACCGCCGACGCGATTTTCGACGCCTGCGCCAAATTCGCCGAATATGGGTTCAACAAGTCGCACTCGGCGCCCTACGCCTTCATCACCTATCAAACGGCCTATCTGAAGGCCCATTATCCTGCGGAATTTCTTGCCGCCTCGATGACCTTCGACAAGAGCCAGACCGACAAGCTCGCCGAGTTTCGCGACGAGGCGCGGCGGATGGGCGTCGCCGTTGGGCCGCCCTCGATCAATTATTCGGGAGTGGATTTCGACGTGGCGGTCGGCCCCGACGGAACGCTCGCCATCCGCTACGCCTTTTCGGCGATCAAGGGCGTCGGCGAGGGGCAGGCCGAGTCCCTCGTGCGCGCGCGGGGAGAGCGCGGATTCGCGAGTCTCGCCGATGTCGCGAAACGGCTGAACCCGCGCGAAGTCAATAAGAAGACGCTCGAAAGTCTCGCGGCCTGCGGCGCCTTTGACGAAATCGAGCCCAATCGCGCGCGGGTCTTCGCCGCGATCGAGCCGATGCTCGCCGCCGCCAACCGGCATGTCGAAGACCGCAAGGCCGGCCAAAACGCGCTGTTCGGCGAAGCGGAGCCGGCTGACCTTGCCGTTCCCAAAACGCCGCCCTGGCCAGCCGCGGAAACCCTGCGGCGCGAATATGAAGCGGCCGGCTTCTTCCTCTCGGGCCATCCGCTCGACGCTTACGCCAGTCTGATGCCCAAGCTGCGCGTCTCGCGCTGGAGCGAGTTCGCCGCCTCGGTCAAGCGCGGCGCGACCGCCGGCCGACTGGCCGCCGTGGTCCTGGACCGCGCCGAGCGGCGCACCAAGTCCGGCTCGAAAATGGGAATCGTGCAGCTTTCCGACGTGAGCGGCCAATATGAAGCGATCCTCTTTCAGGAAGGGCTGACGCAATATCGCGATCTCCTGGAGAAGGGCGCGGCGGTGCTCGTCACCCTCTCCGCGGCTGTCGAGGGCGAGGACGTGCGCGCCCGCATTGTCACGGTCGAACCTTTGGCCGCCGCGGCGGCCAGGGCGCAGAAAGGTCTGCGCGTCGTGGTCGGCGACGAGAGCCCGCTGGACAGGATCAAGACGCGACTGACCGGACGCGGTGACGGCGAAGTGTCCGTCCTGCTCAAGCGCGAGCAGGGACAGGAGGAGATCGAGATTCGGCTGCCGGGAACCTATCCGGTCAATCCTGACGTCGCCGGCGCGCTGCGCGCCATACCGGGCGTGCTGGAGGTCGAATATGTATGAGACGACGAACCTCACCATAAACTATAAGTTTAAGTTATAATAAATTGATCATAAAAGCCTATACGTCTTGGAATATCGGATACAGACTCTAGGTTTTCCTGTGGCGAGCTTGGGAACAAAAAGCCGCCGCAATGGTTGATTGAGCGTCACCCCGCGTAGCGACATTCCTGACTCGCAGGAGATATCCATGGATGCGATGCTCTCCGCCGCCGCCGCCCTCGTTGGCGCGCCCAACGCGCAATTCCTCGCTCTGCTGCTCATCGGCGGCGCTATCGGTTGGTGCGCGACGAAGCTTCCGCATCTGATGAATTCTAACGTTGCTGCCGGGGCGTTGCTGCTTTCCGCGGTGACGGGAGGATGGTTGGCGGCTGAACTCGCCGTACGCGCCGGCGTTGGCCCCCGCGGCGCCGATGCGGTGCTGATCGCTGGCGCGATTGGCGCGGCGCTATTTTGCGCCGGATGTCGCGCGCTGCACCACGCACACGGATCGCCGCACGGCTCGCCGGAGGACATTGCGGTTCGCCATTGACGCGCCTAGCTTGGAGGGTGAAGGAGACTCTCCGCTTTTGACCGTCATCGACCTATTGAACGACGATCCCCGGAAAATGCGGGGCGCATCGCCCCTGCGTCATCCGGAGAAGGCTGGCCGGCCGGACGGACCAATTCTGCGCAAGCCGCCGTGGATCCGCGTCAAGGCGCCCGGCTCCAAGGCCTGGGCGGAGACCAGCGGCCTGTTGAAAGACGCCGGCCTCGCGACCGTATGCCAGGAGGCGGCCTGTCCCAACATCGGCGAATGCTGGGAGAAAAAGCACGCGACCTTCATGATCATGGGCGACATTTGCACGCGCGCCTGCGCGTTCTGCAATGTCGCGACGGGAATGCCGGCGGCGCTCGATCCGACCGAGCCGGGCAGGTTGGCCAAAGCCACCCGCGCTCTGAGCTTGTCGCATGTTGTCGTGACGTCGGTCGATCGCGACGATCTCGACGACGGCGGGGCGGCCCATTTCGCCGAAACCATCGCCGCCATCAGGTCGGCATGTCCCGAGACGACGATCGAAGTACTGACCCCTGATTTTCTGAGAAAACCTGGCGCGCTGGAGCTTGTGGTCGCAGCCGGTCCCGACGTGTTCAACCACAATCTCGAAACCGTTCCGTCGCTCTATGTGACGGTGCGGCCGGGCGCGCGTTATTTTCACTCGCTGCGTTTGCTGCAGCGCGCCAAGGAGCTGAACCCGTCGCTTTTCACCAAATCCGGGATCATGGCGGGGCTCGGCGAAAGCCGCATCGAAGTGATGCAGGTGATGGACGACATGCGTTCGGCCGACGTCGACTTCATCACTATCGGCCAATATCTGCAGCCGACGCGCAAGCACCATGCGATCGAGCGCTTCGTGACGCCGGAGGAGTTCGACTCCTATAAGGCGATCGCCTACGCCAAGGGCTTTCTCTATGTCGCGTCGTCGCCGCTCACCCGCTCGTCGCATCATGCGGGCGACGATTTCGCCAAAATGCGCGCGGCCCGTGAACAGCGTCTCGCAACGTGCGGAGCGAATCCCTCCCCTTGACGGGGAGGGTGGTTCGCGAAGCGAGTCGGGTGGGGTATGACGTCCTCGGACGCAGACCGCGTGACGCGGCGCCGCCTATTAGGTCGATTGAGCG
The DNA here is from genome assembly GCF_021731785.1 of Methylocystis sp. GTDB lineage: Bacteria > Pseudomonadota > Alphaproteobacteria > Rhizobiales > Beijerinckiaceae > Methylocystis. Next base: position 2,006 of record NZ_JAKFWS010000034.1, on the reverse strand, counting down.
CCAAGCGCCGTCGAGATTTCCGCGAGCGTCGCGCGTTCGGAGTCAGTGACCTTCACGCCGCCAAAGCCCAGAAATCCGCCTTCGACGCCGGCCTCCGCCACGAGATTGGCGATCTGGTTGAGCCAGTCCTTGAAGGCTTTCGACTCACTGGGCGCCTTTGAATCGAGGATCGACGCGGTGCGGCGCAATTCGCCGAGCGCTCGGTCCTTGAACTCGTTCAGCTTCGCGCCGTCCACCACATTCTTCACGCCGTCCCGCGCGGCGGCGCGTCCGTCTGGCGTTAACAGATCATTGACGACCGCCTTGATCAGCGCATCCGCATTCGGATCGGATTTCGCCGTGGCCAAAGCCTTGGCGCTCGCAAACCCCTCCTGCAAGGTGCCGATAAAGCCGCTGGGATCGCCGGCGCTGACCGCGAAGCCCGCAAGCAGCGGCGATTCCAGGATTTTCTTCCACTCGTCGGCCGTAAAATTGGATTTGTCCGCCATTGTTTCCTCCCATGTAATGTTGCGCATATCTGGAGCCAGCGAGAACGCGTCTATAAAACTGCGCTCCGCCGGGATTGTTCCCGGCGGGCCAACGCCGGCTTTTGCCGCTGCCGCGTCGATGAATTAGAAGCTTGGCCTCATGAAGAGTTTCCGCAACCGTCGCCACGTGCCGCACAGCGCCCGGGAGATGTTCGCGCTGGTGCGCGAGGTCGAGTCCTATCCGCAGTTCGTGCCGCTTTGCGAAGCCGTCCGCGTCCGGCGCCGTACGGAAATTGCGCCGGGGATCGACGTGTCATTCGTAGAGATGCAGGTCGGCTTCAAAGCGATCTGCGAACGCTATGTGAGCCGGGTCAGCTGCGATTCCAATAAGCTCGACATCAGGGTCGAATGCGCCGAAGGACCGTTTCGAACGCTCGATAATCGCTGGACTTTTCGCGACGAGCCGGGCGCGAGCGCGGTCGCGCCCCGGTCGACGGTCGAATTCTTCATCGCTTATGAATTCAGGAGCGCGGCGCTTGGGATGCTGATGGGCGCGATGTTCGACAGGGCGTTTCACAAATACGCCGACGCTTTCGTCAAGCGCGCGGATGAGGTTTACGGCCGCCGCTGAGCGAACGCGACGGCACGCATCATCATGTCAAGCGCCTGTGCGACGGAGGCGGCGCGGATTTCGTCGCGGGTAAGCGGTCCAAAGCGCCGCTCGATATGGTCGACCGCGCCGCCGCGGCGCGCGCAGGCGAAATGAACGACGCCCACCGGCTTGTCCGCCGAGCCGCCGCCAGGTCCGGCGACTCCTGTGACCGCCACGGCGACATCGGCGAGAGATCGATCGACCGCGCCCAGCGCCATGGCGCGGGCGACCTCGGCGCTGACCGCGCCATAAGCTGCGATCAGTTCGTCGGGGACGCCAAGCATCTCGGACTTGGCGACGTTGGAATAGGTGACGAAGCCGCGATCGAAAACGTCGGAAGCGCCGGCGATTTCGGTGAGCGCCGCGGCGACCAGTCCGCCGGTGCAGGATTCGGCCGTCGCTAGGCGCAGGCCCTTGGCGCGGGCCTCGTCGAGCAGCCTGCTAGCTTTTACGTATATCGTATCTTGAGCCATTACGTATCTCGTAAATCTGAATTACGTATCTCATACAATTCTCCTCGAACGGCTCAGGCAGTCATTCCCGACGCGCGCAAAGCGCGCGATCGGGAATCCAGAGCAAAACCAGCTCTTGGATTGGCTCTGGATTCCTCCGCTAAGGCCTTCGGCCTGCTGGAGATGACACGGCCCAGCCGAACAGATCAGCCGAATGCGTATCATAAATCGTGCGTCGGCTTGCCGCGCAGCGCCTTCACGTCGCCGCGCTGCTTCTTGCCGGCGAGCCGCCTCAGCTTGGAGCCGAGCGTCGGCCGGGTTTTCTTGCGGGGCGGGGGCGGCGGGGCGGCGGCCGCGCGGATGAGATCGATGAGGCGTTCGAGCGCGTCGGCACGGTTGCGCTACTGCGTGCGATAGCGCCGCGCCTCGATCAGG
>NZ_JAKFWS010000083.1 GCF_021731785.1 Methylocystis sp. | reverse complement strand
CGAGCGCCCGCTTCAACGTTGCGACGGCGCGAGTCTCCATTTCGATGGTTTTTGGCCGAAGCTTGCCGCGCTCGGCGCGCTCGGCGAGATAGAGATCAGCAAGCGCGCCGAACGTTCCGACTGTGGTGATTCCCTCCCGCGCCCGCCGCCGATCAAGTCCGGGGTCGCGGCCTTCCTTGGCCGCGGCGCGCGCCGCCAGCAAACGCTGGCGCGCTTCGCCGACGCTGCATTCGGGAAAATGGCCGAGGGTGATGCGACGGGCGTGCTGATCGCCGATGCGCCGGAGCCGGGCTTGGAAGGTCTTATCGCCGCTCGGGGCGAGACAGACGACAAGCCCATGTCCCATCGGGAGCCATTCCCGCGCTTCGGGCGGCTTTTGATTCTGCAACCGAGCCTGCCAGCCTTGGTCGGTTGTCGGGAGCTTCTCTGTCGTCTTCCGCGCCATCGTTCATTCGTCCAGGCGACACTCTGGGAGACACAAATACCGTGAACCGCGGTGTGTCTCAGCGAACCAATACGTATTGTCGCGGACGGATGAATGCAAGCTGGCGCGAGACACGTTCTCGCAGAACGGCAGCGTTTGCAGGGGATAGCGGCTGGTTTTTGTGGGGTTTGGTTGGTGCCGGTTGCAGGATTCGAACCCGCGACCTACTGATTACAAATCAGTTGCTCTACCAGCTGAGCTAAACCGGCTAGTGGCGTTGTTTCAGGCGCGTTGCGCAACTTCTCTATGCGTCGAAGCCAGCGGAGAGGTCAATCCCGCGCCTGGCGCTCCTATCCCACCCGCATCGTGACGACGCTCAAAGCGGCGGCGCAGGCGTTCGACACATTGAGGCTCTTGATCGGCCCCGGAAGATCGAGCCGGGCGACGGCGTCGCAGCGCTCGCGCGTCAGACGCCGCAATCCCTTGCCCTCGGCGCCGAGCGCCAATGCCAGCGGCTTCGACAGCGCGACCGTCGACAGCGATTCGGCCCCTTCCGAATCGAGGCCGATGCGGGCGTAGCCGCGCTCGGCGAGGTCGTCGAGCGCGCGCGCGAGATTGACCACGGAAATGATCGTCACCAATTCCAGCGCGCCCGACGCTGCCTTGGCGAGCGCGCCGGAAAATTCGGGGCTGTGACGCTCGGTGACGATCACCGCGTCGACGTTGAAGGCGCAGGCCGTGCGCAGAATAGCGCCGACGTTGTGCGGGTCGGTGATCTGATCGAGCGCCAGCACGATTCCGCTGACGCTGACGATGTCCGAAATATCGGCTTCAGGCAGCGGGCGCGCTTCGAGCAGCAAGCCTTGATGCACCGCCTCGGCGCCGAGGCGGCGGTCGAGATCGCGCGCGTCGACGAGGCGCGGCTCGAGTCCCGCCGCGGCGGCGAGATCCTTGATGCGCGGCAGGGCCGTCTCGGTCGCGTAAAGCGTCAGCAGCTTGCGCTTGCGCGCGGTCAGCGCGGCGCGCACCGGATGCGCGCCGTAAAGCGCGACGAGGTCGGGCGAGGCGGGGCGGAACGTACCGCGCGCCTCCGATGGCGGGATCGGGGCGCGGCGGCCCCTTTCATGGGCGCTGCGATCTTTCGGCGGCGGCCGGCGGGTCATCTCAGCACGGCTGTCTTGACCCACCATCCGGGATGCTGGGCGCGAATGACTCGGGCGGCGCGGACGGCGTCGCGCCGCGTCGCAAACAGCGCGAAACATGTTGCGCCGGAGCCCGACATGCGCGCGAGCCTGCAGCCGCGCGCCGCCCGCAAAATGGCGAGCGCGTCGACGATCGCCGGCGCTTGCAGGCAGGCGGCGTCTTCGAGATCGTTGCGGCACTTTGCAAGCGCGGCGAGGAGTTCGCCCGCGCTCGGCTCTGCGCTGATCTCCACATGTGCGGCGCCGCCACGTGAAGCGCCCGGTTGCAGTCCGAGCGCGGCGAAGACCGGCGCCGTCGCGACGGGAACGCCGGGATTGATCAGCGCCGCCGGCAGCGGCGGCAGATGAATCGGCGCGCCGAGACTTTCGCCGGCGCCGCGCATCATGCGCGCCCGCGCTTCAAGGCAGACCGGCACGTCCGACCCGACAGAGCGTGCGACCTCGCGAATGCGCGGGTCGTCGAGCGCAAGATCATTCGCTTTGGCCAAAAGGCGCAGCGCCGCGGCCGCGTCCGAAGAGCCGCCGCCGACGCCGGCCGCCACGGGCAGCCTCTTCTCAAGTCGAAACCGTCCAAGCCGCCCGCCCTTGATCGCTTCGGCGAACCGGCGCGCGGCGCGCAGCACGAGATTGTCGTCGCCATCGCCGGCGTCCGAGGACGTCGGGCCCGAAATGTCGAGCGACAGCGCCTCGCCCGGGGTGAGCGACAAGCTGTCGCCGGCGCCGGAAAAAGCGACAAGGCTTTCGAGGTCGTGATAGCCGTCCTGCCGGCGGCCGCGCACATGAAGCGTGAGATTGATTTTCGCCGGGGCGCGCGTCGTTAGCATCTCACCCCGGTCTCCGCACGTGGGGATCGAATTCGCGGAGCCCTTTGAACTGGAGCGGGCGAAGGGATTCGAACCCTCGACCCCAACCTTGGCAAGGTTTTTTGGCGCACTTTCCACCCACTTCCCCGGGCTTCCCCGAAATTACCAAGTCCTTGACTTTGATGTTTTTCTCTTTTACCAGCGTTCACGCTCTGTTTCTCACACTTTCCGCCGGCTGCTTCCCCCATGCTTCCCCGGCGCGACCGCAACCCTGGTATTCCCGCCGTGGCGAATATCACAAAGCGCCTGATCGACGCTCTTAAACCATCCCCTGATGGTCGCGACCTTTTCATTTGGGACGGCGCCCTGAAGGGCTTTGGCCTGCGCATGAAGTCGTCGGGCTCGGCGTCCTTTATCATCCAATACAGAACTGCGCAGGGCCAGACTAGGCGTCACGCCTTCGCGAAGCTCGGCACGCTCACGCCTGACGAAGCGCGGACCAAGGCGCGCCGCCTATTGGGCGAAGTGGCGGACGGCGGCGACCCTTCGTCTGCGCGCCAAGTCGCGCGCGAGGCGCTGACCATCGCTGAAGTGTGCGACCTTTATCTTGAGGCGGCGAGGGCAGGGCTCGTCGTCACCAATAAGAAGCGTGTCAAAGCCGATTCGACGCTCGCCGTCGACGAAGGACGCATCGCGCGCCATATCGTCCCGTTGCTCGGCAAGCGCGTCGCGAACGAATTGGCCGGCCGCACGGATATCTTGCAGCGGTTCTATGACGACGTGGCCGCTGGAAAAACCTCGACGACGATCAAGACAAAGGCTCGGGGAGTTGCGCGCGTCACCGGCGGCGCACCGGCGGCGAAGCGCGCTGTCGGTCTATTCGGCGGCATCTGGACATGGGCGGCCAAGCGCGGGCTTGTGAAGGGAGCCAATCCGGCCCGCGGCGTCGAGATGATCGCCGATCAAACGAGCGAGCGCGTCTTATCGGCTCCTGAGCTTGCCAAGCTCGGCGCCGCGCTGCGCGAGCATGAAACCAACAACCCTATGCCAGTCGCCGCTCTGCGGCTCATTGCACTGACGGGGCTGCGCGCCAATGAGGCCTGCGGTTTGCGCTGGCGGGAAATAGACGTCGCAACGCAATGCGTGCGGCTGGAGTCGACGAAGACCGGAAAATCTATGCGCCCGATCGGCAAGGCAGCGATCGGGCTCTTGGGAGCGCTGCCGCGCCTGCATGGCGACTTCGTTTTTCCGAATCGCGACGGGACCGGCCACGCCGATCTTAAATCGGCGCTTGCGGACCTTTTCGACGCAGCCGGGCTGCATGATGCGCGGGCGCAAGTGCTGCGCCGGACGTTCGCCAGCGTGGCTGCGGACGAAGGCTATGGCGACGCGACAATCGGCGAAATGCTGGGGCATGCCCGCCGCGGCGTGACCGCGCGTCATTACATCCGCAGACCGGATAGCGCGCTCGTCGAAGCCGCGGACAAAGTCGCGGCCAGAATTTCGGTAGCGATGACGGGCAGTGATGGCGACGTCGTCGAGTTGCCCAGCGCAAACAGGGAGCGGCGGGGCAGATGACGCAGCAAGAGGACGATCTGGAAAGAGTCCGAAAACTCGTCGAGGCTGTCGGTCACAGGAACGCTCCAGACTGCCTGAAATTGCATGACTTGAGGCGCGATTTAGACCGATTTGCTGAGGGCTTGCGAAGCAACGATGTTACGGCGCGCGATTATCCGACGCAGGAAAAAAACACGAAAAGGGAATTCGATGCGCTGGCGCGTCATGCGGAGGGAATACTCGCTTCGTTTGAAACGGAGTCGCTGCGCTATAGAAATTTCCTGACGATTTCTGCATCGTTGATAGGGACAAGCTCTTAACTCAATTGCGCTTGCTCGCTCACTGGGCAAGAAATGAAGCGTCTTCAGTCAAGGGCAGTGCGCACAAGCTGGCGCAATACCTGGAGGCGACACATTCCAAAATCGGCTTCTCGCTCGCGCCTATTTACGAAAGGCATTTCAAACGAAAGCCTGCGGTGTCCACCAATCCCAAGACCGAGGAGTCGGATGGGCCTTTTGTTCGCTTCGCGCTTTATGTCCTGAACGAATACGATCCAGAGAGTCCACGACCGAAGATTACGGCCGAAGCTGTAAAATCTGCCTGGAACGCCGCTAAGAAACATTACAGTTTCGACGTGGCCACGGGCACCATCTCGATTAAGGGAAATCCTTTGCAACCGCGAAAGCGCGCATCATCTCGGCGACGTGGTGCGCGAGAGCGCGATTAAAATTCGATCTGTGCACCACGTCACAAGCGCGAAAATATGAGTAACTTGCATGGCTATTCCCCGCCTGACGGGGCCGGTTGATCGGGAATAGCACATGCTCACCGCGCCGTTTCTTCGCCGCAAGGCCGCCGGCGAATATCTCAAGAACAAATACGGCTTCGGCAGCGAGAAGACTCTCGCCAAGATGGCCTCCGTAGGTGGAGGCCCTGAGTTCCGGAAGGGATTCGGCGCGGCGCTTTATGAGCCCGCCAAACTTGACGAGTGGGCGCTGAGCAAGATCGGCGAGCCGCAGAAGTCCACTTCCGACGTGCGGGCAGCGTGACGCGCCATGGCCTCAAAACGAGAGAGCCCGCCGACGGGAATCGGCGGGACTCGGAATTGTCATAGCCTGGCGGGCGTCGACAGTTTCGAGATTATCCCACAGCCCATCGAATTTCAACAGTTGCGCGCCGCTTGGATCGCGCGACGCTTCCGGCTCCCGCCAGCAATGGCGCGCGTTCTCGCCGATCTGGCCTTCGAGCGGAGGCCAGCGCGATGAAACGCGAGACGCTCCCCAACCGCCGCACGGGCAAAACCATCGCCTCACTGACGCGAGACGGCGCGGGCCGTCCCGCCGGGATTTTGGGCGCTGTGCTCGCCGCCATCGCATTCGAGGAGGCGCAGCCGTGACCGTGCACGCCCTCATTACCGGAACACTCTTTCGCGCGCCCGAGCAGCGGATCTCGAAGGCTGGCAAACCGTTTTGGAGCGCGACCATTCGCGTGAAGGACGGCGACGTCACGCAATGGTGGAAGCTGCTCATATTCAGCGAGAGCACCGGCGCGGAGCTGATGCGTCTTGGCGACGGCGACGCCGTGTCGGCGCAGGGCGTCTTCAAGGCGGAGCCATACGACAAGGATGGCGAAACGCGCGTCGGCTTCACGCTGTTCGCGGAAAGCGTTCTTCCGCTGAAACCGGCGCCGCGCGAGCGCAAGCCAAAGGCCGAGAAGCCCCGCGAAAGCTGGGCCGCGCCCGATCGAATGCGCGACGACCGTCCGCGTGTCGACGCCGATCTCGACGACCAAATTCCGTTCTGAAGGGGAGCATAATGACAGCAACTCCCTCGTGCATTCTTGGCGTTGATCCCGGCCTCTCCGGCGCGGTCGCTTTTTATTTCGTCGACGCTCCTCACCTTGTCGCCGCGGAAGATATGCCGACCGTCGACGGCGCGATCGACGTTGCAACGCTCGCCTCTCGAATCAGGCAAATGCAACCCGGCCTCGCGGTTATTGAACGCGTTGCGGCAATGCCAAAGCAAGGCGTCGCGTCGACGTTCAAATTCGGCGCTGCATATGGCGCGCTGCTTGGCGTTGTCGGCGCGCTGAGCATTCCGTCGATTCTCGTCACGCCGCCGAAGTGGAAGAAACATTTCGCGCTGAATTCAGACAAAGAAACGAGCCGCGCATTGGCGCTGCGTCTATGGCCGGCCCGCTCCGATTTGTTCGAACGAAAGAAGGATCACGGTAGGGCGGAGGCTGCCTTACTTGCGCGCTACGGCGCGGAAACGTGGAAAGGTGGCGCGCCGTGAACCTCCGCCAGATCGCGCACGCCCTTGGGGGCGAAGTGTCGGGCGGGCGCGTTCTCGCGCCGGGACCGGGACATAGCCGCAATGATCGAAGCCTCGCCGTCTCGCTCTCGCGCCAATCTGATGACGGGCTCGTCGTCCACTCCTTCTCAGGAGACGACTGGCGAGAATGTAAAGAGCATGTGCGCGCGCGGCTCGGCATAACGCGAGAACGTCGCCGCATTACGCCTTCTGTAAAACGAGAAATCCGCGAAGCGCCCAGCAAAGACAATAGCCGGCGAGCGCGTGACTTATTCTTTGAATCGCGCGACCCGCGTGGGACGCTCGCCGAGCAATATCTCGCCAGAGAGCGCGGTTTGCCTGGTGTCATAGACGATACGCTCGCGCTCACAATTCGCTTTCATCATGCTTGCCATTTCGGGCGTGAGAAAGCGCCAGCGCTGATTTGCGCGCTGCGCGATCCCCATCTCGTAATGAAGATTTGCAGCCACTTGGACGATATGGGCGCGCTGGAGCAATGCTTCCTGCAAGACCCGCATCACGTCCTGGCCGTGCAGCGCATCCGACTTACGGCCGACGGAAAGAAGGTTGAGCGCAAAACACTCGGCCCGATGGCCAACAGCGTCGTCTTTGTTAGCAGCATTTGGGAAAGTTTCTACTCAGCGACGGCGACGATCGCGGAAGGCGTCGAGACGGCGCTCGCCATGCGCAAGCTTGGATTTCAGGGCTGCGTCGCGCTTGCCGGCGCGGGCCGGTTCCGAACTTTCGAGCCGCCCTTCCATTGGGGGCACATCACCATAAGCGGCGAGAATGACGCAGGCGCGTCGCAATCCGCCTGGCGAGACGCCGGGCCGCGCTGGGCTGCCGCGGGGCATGACGTCGCGATTTGGACGCCGCCTGACGGCTTCAAAGACGCCAACGACTTATTGCGGGACAAACGACAATGACGCCAGAGCCACACAAGGGCGGGCGCATCGTCGCCCGCTTCACCCCTGGCGACTCCGCCAACGGCGCGGAGCGCGAACAGTCAACGCACGACGAGCGCATTCATGTCGAAGAACCGGCGCGGCCGTCTCGCAAGATGCGTCTCGAATGGTTTATCCACGCATGCGCCGTGGCGCTGTCTGAGCCAAGCAATCCTCTTATCGCCGACACGCTCGACGAAGGCGCGCTATCGGTCATCTACGGCGAGAGCAACAGCGGCAAAACATTCGTTACTCTCGATATGGCGATGGCCGTCGCAACCGGAGAGCCTTGGAATGGCAAGGCGACAAAACGCGGCCTAGTCGTCTATGTCGCAGCCGAAGGCGGCAAGCGCATCATGCGCCGCCTCGCCGCATTGAAAAAGCGATACGAGGCCGAGCACGGGGAAGACGCCCCGACGCCGCTGTTTGCGCTTGTGCGGTTTCCTATCGATCTGCGCAGCAATGACGCGAACCTGAAAGAGTTGCTTGCGCTTGTTCGCGACGCAGAAGCCGAGACCGGCGAGAAATGCGTTTGGGTTGTTGTCGACACGCTCTCGCGCGCTCTCGCTGGCGGCGATGAAAATTCGCCCGTCGACATGGGGCGTATCGTCCTCGCCGCTGATCGTATCCGGGCTGAGACCGGCACCCATTTTACCTATGTCCACCACACCGGCAAGGATGCGGCGCGTGGGGCTCGCGGCCATTCGTTGTTACGCGCCGCTACAGATACCGAAATCGAGGTGACAATCGGCGCGCTGAAGGTAACGAAGCAGCGCGATATGGAGTGCGGCGAGACCTACGGCTTCAAGCTCACGGACGTCTATATCGGCGACGACCCGGAAGGCCAGCCCGTCCGCTCCGCCGTCGTCGCATGGACCGACGCGCCCAAGGCCGAGAGCGTCACCAAGATTAAGACTGTCCCGGCGTCACAGCGGCTCCTGATGGACACCATCGCGGCGTCAATCGACGAAGCCGGCGAGATGTTCCGTCCCTTCGCAGACGGGCCGTTCGTCAAGGCCGTCGCCGATGGCGTTGTCCGCGAGCGCTACTACGCCGGAATTGCTGAACAGGCAGGGCCGGACGAAGACGAAGAAAAACTTGCCGAGCGCCAGCGCAAATCCTTCAACAGATCGATCGCAGCGGCTCTCGCCGCCAAGAGACTCTTCGCCGCGTCTAAAAATGGGGAGCGTGTTCTATGGGTTCCCTAAATCATTCGGGCGCATCCGCAAACGGGACACGCCGGGACACCCCTAAAGGGTTGTGTCCCGTCCCGTCCCGCTTTGCAGCTATTTTGCGGGACAGGACAAGCCGGGACAATGTCCCGAAATGTCCCGCATGTCCCGCATGTCCGGCTTCATCAGGGGTAGAGGAATGATTGAGTTTGCTCCCTCGCGAGTTGCGGTGGCCTTTTCGTTCGCTGTTATGGATGAGGCGGAACGCGCGTCACATATCAACGGTTTTCGTGAGCACCTGCTCGGAGAGATGGCGGTCCTCGACGGCGTCGCTCACGATGAGGCGGTGGCCTTCGTATATGAATACATAGACGACATACGTCGCATTGCTCTTGCGTTCGGCCGCACGTCCTGGGGGCGCGCTGGCCCCGGCTACCCAATCGACGACTTGCGACGAGATTTCATCGCGGAGTTGTCCCGGCAAAAGCCGACGCTCGTTGTCCATCTCTGCGAAGACGAGCTGCAGACGGCGCGCCTATGCAGCGCCCTTTGGCCCGGCGCGCGCGTCGCCCGCCTCGTTGCATCGATCGAAGCAGAGAGGGCGAGCCATACCCCGCGGGTCCTCCCGGCGATGCAACTAATACGGGTAAAGCGGGGCCTCGGGGGAAAACTAGGTGTAAACCCCAAAATTCACTTAACAGGAGTGTGAAATAGATGGCGACAATCTCGAAAGCTGAATTGGCGCGCGAACTCGGAATTTCCCGTGTCAGGGTCAACCAATACTGCACCAAAGGCATGCCGACGCGTTCAGATGGAAAACTTGACCGCGAACGAGCGCTCAAATGGATTTCTGGGGCTATCATTCCGTCCGACCGTGAAACCGACAAGGGAACCGTGCGCGCGGCTCGCTTGCTCAAGGGCGAGACGGCGCAGCCGGAGTGCCCGGGCTGGCTGCGACCGGCTCGTGATTGTGAGAATCCATTCGACCGGGGCGTGCTCTTCGCGACCCTGAGTTTTGTTCGCGATATCGGCGCGATTGCCGCAATGGCTGCCCGTGACGCTGGGGCCACCATCGAGGCGGCGAGGACGGTCGAACAGATCATGCCCACGATGTTCGTTGAAATTGCGGGCGACCTCATGCGCCGGAACGGCGTCGGGCCGTTTGAGGGCGACGACGATCCCCCCATTTGGCCGCGCGAGAAGGGTATGCGCGTCGACTGGAAACGCGTGGCCGAAGACGCTGGCGAGCGGTATGAGCCAAAAAAATGGGACGCCTACGCGAAAAAGCGCAAGTCGGCGTTGGCTCGGGAATGTGAAGGCATCGAAGGGAGCGAAGAGGCTGAGGCGGCGCGCGATAAGAAGGGCGGCGCCCGCAAAGCCAACAGCATCTCGAAATAATCCGCAATGACGCCGGCCGATACCGCCGACGCTCTTTTCGCAAAAGCCGCCGAGTTTCGCGCGCGTTACGAAGCCGCATTGGCTGAGGCGCGCCGCCTCCAAGCGCAAGAGCGCGAGGACGCGATTGTCGAGGCGCTCGGCCTTTATTCCGGCTCTGATCGTGCGCGCGCGACAATGCTCGCAGCGCACCTTCAGGCATATGCCGCAAATGGCTGGCTGCGCGAATGCTGCCTTGACGAATTGCCCGACAGCAAGGCGCCGCAACGTCGCGCATTGCACCGCATTCTTCGCTCGCGCCAGGGCAAGCCGCTCGGCTGGAGACAAATCCACAACATTGGAGCGGTGTGCAATCGCGAGCGTATGACATTGCACACGCCGCAATGCGAATCTCACGATGAGCAATTCGCAGAGCAACGAGGGGCTGATGTCAGTTCTTGATTTTCTGAAAACCACGAAGAAGACGGTGGCAAGCCAGATCGAGGAAATGCAGGCGTCCTTGGTGAAGCTGCGCGCCGAGCGCAAGGACGTTGAGGCGGTCGTCGAAGAGCATGCGCCGAAGCGCGCCGCGATGCTGTTGTCCGATGCGAGCGACGCCGAAATTGCGCAACTCGACGCCGCCGCAAACCTCGCTCAAATTCGCCTCGAGCGGCTCGAGATCGCCGAACTTCAACTGCAAGACCGGCTTGAACGCGCGCGCAACAAATCAGAGCGCGAACGCCTGGCCACTGAACATGAGCGCGCTGCCGCCGCGATTGAGGAAAAGGCGAAAGCGTTGGAAGGGCCGATGAACGCGCTCGCGGCGGCCTTCGACGAGCTTGTCAAAGTGATCCCGGCGGAAACCTTCACAGAAAAATATTCCGACGGTCACCTTATGCCGCAGCCGGCGAGGCCGGAAGACGTGGCGCGCGCCATCGTGGCGAGCGGCATTTACAACAACGAGCCGCGATTGTTCGAACTGCTTAGAGCAGTTCGTGCGAACACGCTCCAGCAGCAGCACACCCATTTTGAGAAGGCCATGAGCCTTTACAGCTGGGACGGTGGACGACTCGCGCCCTTCGGCGGGCAAGGCGAACCAAAAGTTTTTACTGCGCCAATCGCCGCCGATCTGCTCATCGTCGGACCGCTTCGCGAGAAAGCGGCGGCGCTGCGCACAGGAGACGCCGAACTGTTGCAGGCGGCGGAATGACGATTCCGTCGGCGGTGTTAACCTTGCCGCCGAGGGACGGCGCGCGACCTACTTTGGCGAGCGGGTCGCGCGCCTATTTCCAACACTGGAGGCAATCGAAATGACGATCGATGAAAACGCAATCACCGCCGCCGAGCGGCTTGCCGGCTCTGAAGAGCAAGCAAAGAGAGCCGGCGCGCGCGCCGGACTGCTCGGCGAGGGCCATCCGCAAGGCTTCGACCGCTGGCCGTCTGAAGCACAGTGGGCGTTCAGCGAAAGTTATGAGCGCGCTCGCCATTGCAGGCGCGTCGCCGAGGGCAAGGAACGCGTGGCGCCGCCAGTTGTGTCTGAGCGAGCCGCGTCTACGGAAGATGATTGGGCGGCTGAGTATGATCGCTCTGCGGCGATACGTTCTGAGTTTCGCTCAAAGGAAACGTATCTCGCATTCAAGAGGTTCGAGGCTTCCGGCACGCTGCGCATCCTGCGTCGACCGGATGCTTCGTCGGCCGCGTGATTACCGTTGACGCGTCTCCTACGACAAGGCGGGCGGCGGCTTCGCGCTGCCGTTCGCCAGCGACGTGGGCGCATCGCCGACTGTCTGCAAACGACAATTTGTCGTTTGCATCACCGTATTGAACGGGAAGGACTGACCAATGGCCGCGAAAGCTAGCGTCACACTGCGCCTCGGCGCGGAAGGCGACGACAAGATCATCGCCGCGCTGAAAAAGATCGGCGAGACTGGCGACGCTGCGATGCAGGGCCTCTCCCGCGAGGCCAAGAACGCCGCGCGCGACTTCGATCGGCTGGAAAAGAGCCTCGACGGCCAGGCGCGTTCTGCAGCGCAAGTGGCGTCGACCTATGTCAAGGCCAACGCCGCTGTCGCAACTGGCGTGCGCACCCAACAGGACGCGCAGCGGGTGCTTGATCTTGCGACCGACCGCCACCGGCGCCTAACCGGCGCGGTCAATGACAACGCTCGGGCGGCGGGCTTGGCGCGGCACGAATGGATCAATCTCTCCCGCCAATTTCAGGACGTTGGCGTATCGCTCGCCGGCGGCCAGTCGCCGTTGACGGTCCTATTCCAGCAAGGCAGCCAAATCGCCGATATTTTTGGGTCAAGCGGGGCCGGCGCAGCCGGCGCGCTGCGCTCATTCGGTGCTGGCGCGGTGCGCGCTCTCACTTCGCCGATCGGAATTGCCGTCCAACTCACGGCCGCCGTCGCGGGTATCGAAGTCGCTGCGCTGAAAGCGGAAAGCGCTCTCGCCAAGATCGGCGAAACGGCAAAATTATCCGGTCTGTCCGCCGAGCAAATTCAGGGCGCGAAGATAGTCGGCGCAGGCGCTGGCCTCGACGAAAAGAGCGCGGTCGGCGCCTTCGCCAACGCCTCGCAGCAATTCGAGCAGTTCGCGCGCAATGAAGGTGCGGTCAAAAGCGCGTTGGAGAAGATCGACGCTGGCTTCCTCAAGGTCGCCGACCGGGCCAGGACCGCCGGCGAATTCATCGATATCGTTGAGCGCAAGATTCAGGATTTGCCGCGCGCCGAGGGGATTAATCTGGCGCAATCGTTGTTTGGCGAAGACGCCGGCCGGCGGCTGTTCGACGCCATCGAAAGCGGCGCGGCGTCCATGCGCGGGCTCGCGGAGGCGACTGGCCGCACTGGCGACCATCTCGACCAGGCGGCACGCGCCGCGCATGAAACGCAATTGCAAATCGACATGGCGGCGCAGATCGCCAGCGACAAGCTCTTGAAGGCGTTTCAGGATTTGGGCGACCCGGTCGCGTCGCTAAAGCTCGGCTGGTATGAAATCGTCGGCTCGATTGCGCAGGCGGTGTCCGAGTCGCAAAATCTGCAAGCCGTCATGCGCGGCTTTCTGCATCCGTTCGATACGGTGCGCGAGCTTGTGACCGGCGAGACGCCCTTCAAGGGCCGGCTCATTCCGTTAAGCGAGTCGGGGATCGCCCAGCCGGAAGCGGCTGGCGCATCGAGGGCGCGTTTCGAACAGCGCGCCGAGGCGGCCAAAGCCGCGTCCCGGCGCCGGGTTTCACGCGCGGCGAAAAAAAAGCCCGGTGACGACGAGTTGACGCAGATCGACAGTATCGCCGAGCGTCTAAAAGAAACCAGCGATGTGGCGCGGAGCGCATTTTCGTCGTTTGCCAATGATCTGCGCCGGGGCGAGACTGCGGGACATGCCTTCGCATCGGTCCTCGATCAGATTAAGAGCAAAACCATCGATATCGCGTCGCGCAGCCTGACCGATGCGCTGTTCGGCTCAACTGGCAAGGGCGGGACGAGCGGCTTGCTTGGCGGTCTCATTACGGGCGGCGCCAGCGCGCTCGGTGGCTTCTTCGGAGGCGCGTCTAAAGGCGCGGGCTATTTCAGCGGCGGAGCGCTTTTTTCCGGGAAGCCGTTCCACTTCGCCGATGGCGGGATCATGACGAGCGCAGGCCCGTTGCCTCTGCGCCGCTATGCCGGAGGCGGTATCGCGGACTCGCCACAGCTCGCCATGTTCGGCGAAGGGCGCACTCCGGAAGCTTTCGTCCCGCTTCCCGATGGCCGCTCAATTCCGGTGGCGATGAGCGGCGGCGGCGCGCCGCGCATCACGATCCACAACAATGCTCCCGTTGAAGTGACGCCGCGCGTCATGAGCGACGGTCAGATTATGCTGCATATCGAGAAGCGCCTCGCGGCCAATAATCGCGACCTTCCATCGATCCTCGCCGACCGGAACAATAGGCGTTGACATGGCGGAAAGTGATCCCGTCGCCGATTTGCTCGGCCTCGATGGCGTCGAAGCGTCAATTCGGCGCGTGATCGATACGACGGCGTTGCTCGCCGCGGCTGTTGCATGGTTTCGTCAAGAACTGATCGACGGGCTTTCAGGCGAAGAGGAATTTGCCGGCAAGGACCTCAACGCAGTCGCCGACGCGCTGGCGCAGAGGCTCGAAAAGCGCATCGCCGAAGTCGAGGCGGCACAGGTGGGGAGCGCTTAGCAACCTCAGCATGATGACTAAATGAGAGAGCGTCCCGCCGGCGGGACGTTTCAAAACTACGGCAAACGCTTGCTGCATTGCGGCATGTTTGGAATGCCGGGCCAGTCCAATCATCAGCATCGACGATAGATTTTCGCGCGCCGTATTTCGTCTCCCCGAACGCCCACCAATCTCCAATCCACCACATCAGCGAACGCTCGGCGCGTCCTATTGGCGAGCCGCCCAGGCGTCTATTCGCTTCGCCAATTGGCGAGCCGCGCGCCGTCACGCTTGCCTTGGCGCGCTCCAGCCCTAGTTGACCGGCGTCGCCTCACATAGAGCGGCACTTGTCAGCGACCTCGCCCGCGGCTCACAGCCGCGGGCCTTTTTTCAACTTCACCGCCCGGCTCGTCGCCATTCGTGAACTCGACGCCAGCGGCCTCCATGGCGGCCGTGAAGCCATCCAAAAAATCACATGATTATACAAAGTTACTGCCACAGGCTGTTGCCAGATGCTCAAACTTAAGGCAATTTTAGGTTCATTGGAATAAGTTCAGCTACAGCTTGGGGGAGCTGCGATGGTCATTCGGTCTTGGAGAAGTTGCGTCTCGTGGTTCGTGTTCGGCGCAGCCTTTGTTCTGGGCTTAATTTATTGCGACAAAACTAATTGTGAAGAATTCAATCTGGCGCCGGAAATGCGCCTGTCGCTCGGGCTCATGGCTCTCTTGGTACTGCAAGGCTTTCTGGCGGAAGCGTTGGGGCTGTGGGCCGACGAAAATGGTTTTTCCATCCCACGTCGCATCTTTCCGCATGTCGGTTTTCCCGTTCTGTGGCGCAGAAAAATCCCGGGAAGGAGCCTCTCTCGGATCGATGCAATCGATAATCGCATGGTTCGGCTTTATTTGACCTCGACCGAACGTGTCGACTTCGTTTTTGCTGACAACGAAAAAAGGCGGCGCTTCCTGCGCTTCGCAAATCAGTTTTATTCACAGCAGGCACACGCTCGCCGAGTCGCGGGCAGCGCCAAGCGCACCGACGCGCAATGCGGCCCGCTCTGACTGTCCGGTCTTTGCGGCAGTGTCGGCGGTGAAGCGGTCGGTCTCACTCCGCTCCCGTGTGTCGCCAACTTGGCGACTTACGGAGGGATTGCCGTGCTTCGTCTCCGGGTGCAGCGCCTCATAGGCGTCCTTGCGACGCTTCGCCTGCCACGCTTGCCTCGGCTCGCTTCAGGACTAACTGACCGGCGTCGCTCGGCGTGCAGCAGAGCAGCTCCTGTAAGTCCCTTGCCGGCTTCACGGTCGCGGTCTTTTTTTGGCGCGTATCATCCGTTCCTGCCCCCACGGCGGCACGATCTGCTCAAGGTCGGGAGTGGCGAATTCGCCAATGTGCTGCACGCGTGCGGAGACATGCTCATGATGAGACTCCTATTCATTTTCGTCGCGGCGATCGGCTTGATCGGGCGCGCGGACGCGCAGGCAGTGCGCAGGGATTCCGCCAAGGCTATCCAGAAAGTTCAGCAATGCACGGCCCAGATGGGCCCGAACGTCATAACCTTCAGCTTCTATCAGCCGACAAAGTCGAGAAGCCAGTTCTGCGAGGACGTTCCCGAAACGGGTCCGACGATCATCGTCGTCGACACCATGCAGGACGAATTGAGGGACATGATGGTGGAGATGCGCATCGTTAAGGAGATGGATTCGACGGAGCAGGAAAGCGCTGCGCTAGCCGAGGCCTATCTTCCGCCAGCGCGCTTCCAGACTGGAGTTATCCAGCTCGAACATGACTTTAGGGAAAAAGGAGACTATGTCGCTTTGGTGCGGGCGCGGAGCGAGGACGGCCGCAAGGAATACAACGCTCGTTTCGTCTTCTCGGTCGGCGAGGAGTTTCAACGCGCTTGGACTGCCATCGCCGTCGCCACCCTCGTCGTGATAGCTTTGGGCGCGAGTTGGTATGCTTACGCCTTCGGCAAGCGAGGACCGAGCAAGACCACGCTCCGCGACGCCTGAAGGCGCACGCTTTCCCTTTGGAGCGCACAGCCGTCGCGCCCACGGGACCGCGCTCTTAGACACTGGGCCGATAAATTGTTGATCAAGGTTCAGGGCTGAGCAAATTTTGCCGCTGTGCGCTTGCGGCGCATGAAATAGCCCGGTCGTCGCCTGCCGGGCTGGAGTTTTGCGGTAGAAAGGATCGTCGCCTATTGGCGGGCGACAGGCTGATCCGAAGGCGCGCGGCGCGTCGGGAGCAAGCGCGAACCAGCCGCGCTAGACTTATCGGCGCGGGACTGGCCGATAAGCGAGCTGTCTATGTGCGAAGCAATAGGGAGAGCCGATCGGCGTGGAGTCGCCGTAAAACCGCGTCGGCGGATCATTATTGTGTCCCAGTGGGAATTTGCATTGCCCCTCGCGTAGCGCAACGAACGGAATACCGATTTGTGGCTCAATTGGACGCTCTATTTCCACTGTGATTGAATTTTCGGAATGCTCGGCTAACGCTATTTCAGCACCGTTTGTCATCGTCACCGCCTCGACGTGGGGGCCGGCATAGTGGCTGATTCGCAACGCAAAACGCCCCGCCGTTACATCCACGGTCGGGGCGTCTCTGCGCCGGCAAAGAGGAGATCGAAGCCGGCGCTTGGCAAGATGTAGGGCTCAGAGCCGCGTGCGCAAATCCTCGGGCATGAGCCATTCGGCAAGGTCGGCGAAGGCCCGGCAAGCACGCATGGCCCATCGTGCCAAGCGAATGCGCTGTATGCGGATCCACAATTGCGGAATGGTGGCCTGGGAGAGGTCAGTCATGACTGCTACTCCTCCTCATGCCATTGATGGTTCGCTGCTTCGGTTCGCTCTCGGACTTCTTCCGCAAGCTGGTAAATCGCCGATAGATCTCTTTCTCCGACCTGATGCGGGTAGTTTCCAGTCAGTCCAACCATCAGCATCCACAGCGCGCGCGAAAGATACTCCGCCTCTCTGAGGTTCTCCTCCAGAATTTTACCGTTGGTCGCGTCGGTCATCGGCCGTAATCCTCCTCGAAGTCGTGATCTTCCTCGCGCTCGTCATCGTGCTCGCGATCGTTGTCGTAGCCGCGCAGCGCCATCTCGGGATGGCCGTGGCCGTGGCCTGTCCAGCCGAGCGAAGGCTCAGCTTCGTCACATGAGCCCCAGGCGTCCGCATTCGCCCGCCAGGCGTGCTGCTGATTGACGGCCATCGTCGCGCCGAGCGCCGGCTCGTCGTCGCCGCTGGTTCGTCGTGTTCGTCCTCTACTTCCCGGTCGTCGTCGGCGGCGCCGAGCGCCCATAGCGTTTGAGGGGGAAAGCTGGATGCTCCGGGCGCTCCCAGACTCGGCTCGTCGTCGCCCACATCTTCGCAGGGCGCGTCGTCTTCCGGCGCGTCGGCGTCCTCAAGATCGGCGTCGGCGTCGATCTGGTCCAACAGGTTCAAGAATGCATCCACGGCGTCGGCGAGCGCCTTGCGCATGCCGGGGCGCAGTTCGATGAAGAGAGGGGCGGCGGCGTTGTCATTGGCTGTGCTCATGACAGCGACTCCGCCCCGTTCAGATGCAGGTCCAGCGCGCGCAGGACATTCCCGAATTCGTCGCTCAGTTCCGGCCGACAGCCGAGAAAGTCACACTCGAACCGGAAGAGATATTTCAGCTTCACAAGCAGCTCGGCGTCGGATGCGCAAGGCGCCAGCGACAGTTCATCCCAAGCCGCCACCAATGCGAAGTAGAGCGCATCGACCGTCTTGTAGTCGGGCGACGGTTTCGACCTGTAAGCAAGATGGGCCGCCTTGTGGCGCTCGATTGCCCCTGCGAGCGCTTCTGAAATAGGCGCGGCGCCAGCAATGGCGGGAAGCCCGGCGACGGGCGCAGCGGCGAGGCCGGCCATCACGGCGCGGCGGGTGGTTTGGGTTTTCATGCAATCTTCCTCCTTTGGATAAGCCGAGGGCGTTCGCCGAAACGGGTGGTTTCGGCGTTGCTCTCGCGAGCGGCTTGGGATAGTTCACCAATTAAATGATGGTCAGTCTGTTGTCAATGTCTGAGCTATTAAACAATTGGTGAACCATTAATGATGACGAGCGAACAGGTAAGAGCGGCGCGGGCGCTGCTGCGCTGGGAACAACGGGAATTGGCCGAGGCGTCTACGGTTTCACTCCCATCAATCCAGCGACTCGAAACGAAGCCTGGACCGCTTGCCGCTCAAGCACGGACGATAGCCGCCATCCGATCGGCGCTCGAAGCGGCCGGTGTCGAGTTCATCGAAGAGAACGGCGGCGGGCCGGGCGTGCGGCTGAGGAAGAGATAGGCTGGGCGCGGCCCCGACCGCGGATGTTGGCGTTTTTGCTTCTCTTGATGCCCGACAGTCTCAAGCAACAGTCACAGATGTTGCCCGGCAATTCGTCCAGACGGCCTCTCGCTTCTCAAGTTGCGACGCTTTTGGCTTCACCCAGGTTTGGCGCTATATGGACTCTATCGAAATTCGGCCGAACGATCTTGCTTTCGCGAATTTGGCCGCGTCGGCATCTGACTTCCTATCCAGAACTTCGATTTTCGCGCTCTCGCAAACCCGCGGGGACCCGATAGCTTGTTCTTGAAAGGACATGTCATGCCAACCGGAACCGTGAAGTGGTTTAACGCCCAAAAAGGCTTCGGCTTTATTCAGCCGGAATCAGGCGAACCGGACGTATTCGTTCATATCAGCGCAGTCGAGCGCGCAGGGATGCATGCCCTCAATGAAGGTCAGAAGCTAAATTACGAAATCGTCGTCGATCGGCGCAGCGGCAAATCGTCAGCAGACAACTTGAAAATTGCGGATTAGGGCCGGCGACGACCGGGATTTTTCATGAGCGATCGGCTTGTATTCGGGGCATGGACGCCTAATTGAGCCGCAGGCCGTCGGCCCTATGGGTCGACGCCGCCCTCACTTAGCAGCCCGGTCAGAAATGGCCGGGCTTTTTCGTGTGTAGGGCGGCGGTAGAGCAGGGCGCGTTTGCTTCCCCCATGCTTCCCCGCTGCGCACCAAAAAGAAAACGCCCCTAAGGGCGAGCTTTAATTCTTTGATTTTTTTGCTGATTTTTGGAGCGGGCGAAGGGATTCGAACCCTCGACCCCAACCTTGGCAAGGTTGTGCTCTACCCCTGAGCTACACCCGCATCCGTTGCGCCGGCAAAGCGTGTCGAAGAACCGTCGCGGCGCCGTTATGCCGGAAACGAATTTGCTTTGCAACTGGGCGATGGAGCTTGACCGCGACGCTCCGGAAGGGGCGGGCTCTTCCGGAGCGTCGCCGCGTCATTGGATCATGCGCGCCGTGCTGCCGGTGTCTCCGGTGAAGTTTGCGGTGTCGGGCGAAATCCAGTGCGGCGCCCAGGTCAGGCCGACGACGACAAAAGCCGTGAGCCCAACCAGATAGATCAGGATTTTGCCGACTTCGCCGTCATGAACGTTAACTGGCATTTGCCTCTCCCATTGTTGTCCGGCCTTTGCCGGAAGGATAGGGACGGCGACGGGTGATGCAGCGGTAAAAGCCGCCGCCGTCCGCCAGGACAGCTACAGGGGGACTGCCGTGGCTAACGCGCAGTTTGTGGAGGCGGTCACGAAGAACAAGGACCACAGAGAGTATTTATCTTGGTCAAATACTTGGTATCATGAGATTTATACTTTCTGGACCCAGGAGCCCGCGCCATGTCCGACGCTTTGAGCTATGAAGACATCATCGATCTGCTGGAGCTCGAGGCGAACGCGACGTGCGGCTTTGTCCGCATCACCTACACGAGCAAGTTGTCATTCGGCGCCAACGCTTTGCCGCCGCCCTTCGCGCGCAGCGGGCCAGTGGGTTCGGCGCTTTATTTTCTGGTGACGCCGCATGCGCCGGTTCGGCTGCACCGCATCCGCAATGACCAGCTTTACCATTATTATCTCGGCGATCCGCTGGAGCTATTTCTGCTCCATGGCGACGGCTCGGTCGAGCGCGTGGTGGTGGGGCCTGATCTGCGCGCGGGTCAGCGCGTGCAGCTGCTCATTCCCGGCGACACTTTTCATACGGCGCGGCTTCTGGGGAGCGGACGCTGGTTTTTCGGCGCCAGCACCGAATGGCCGGGCGTCACGCCGCAGGATGTCGAAATCGGCGATGTCGATCGACTGGCGACGAAATATCTCAGCGTCGCGCCTGAGATCCGGGCCATAGCGGCGTCGGTCAGAGACGCTCTGACAGCGGGCGGCGGCCCGCGATAGCTATTTGCATTCCTGCACGGCGCGGGAGAGCGCTTCCGACAATCCCCTGAGCGAATAGCTGTCGGTGGTGCTTGTGCCTTTTAACGAAGAGGCCTTCACGACGAGTTTGGAGCCGCCGCGCAGCGCGCCGACGAATTCCCGCTCCCGCGACTGATCCTTCACCCAGGCGTTCGTTCCCTTGGTGATCAGCTCGTAGCTGTCGCCGTCGATGTCAGCCACTGCGGCTGAGCCGTCCTTCGTCGCATAGCCCAAATTGATCGCGACCTCGTTGTGGATATTTTCCGCCGGCCGCGTCGAGATAAAAATGTAGGCGGAAGCGTCTTTGAGCTTCGCTTTTGGCGTCCGCTCTTTCGGCTGCGCGAGCGCATAGCAGGTCCTATTGCGTCCGCTCTGGGCGGCATAGGCGCCCCATTCTCCGTAGCTGCCAAGCTGCTCGGGCTTCTCGGAGCCTTTTTCGGCGGTGGTCTTTTCCGGCTTTTCCGGCTTTTCGATCTTTTCGTTCTTCGCCGGTTTGCGCTTGTTGGCGGTTTTCGATCCGGCGTCCTGAGCCGGAGCTTCTTCCGCTGGCTTGGGCTTTCCTTCCGCTGCGTCGAACGCGAAGGCGATGGCCAGTCCGGCGGCGGCGAGAGTGAGGAGAAGTCGGGAGCGCGTGCGAGATGTTCTATCCATAGGCAAAGATTCTAACGGCGGCGGCGGGCGCGAACAAGGGCTTCAGCGCCGTTCTCACCCGTTCAGCGCGTCCGAGCCTAGCCCTCTTTCCGGGCCGTCATCAAGTAATTGACGTCTGTGTCATGACTCTTTCGCCACCGTCTGGTCAGCGGCTGGAAGCTCATCCCGGCGCGGTCGATTTCCCGCATGCCGCCCTGGCGCAGCCATGACGACAGCTCGTCCGGGCGGATGAATTTGTCGTGGTTGTGGGTGCCTTTCGGCACCCAGCCGATTACATATTCCGCGGCGACGATGGCGAGTAGATAGCTCTTCAACGTCCGGTCGATCGTCGCTAGGAAGAGCAGGCCGCCTGGCTTCAGCAGCCGCCCGAGCGTGGCGATGAACTCCCGCGGTCCCTCGACGTGCTCGATGACTTCGAGCGCCGCCACTGCGTCGAATTGCGCGCCGGCTTCGGCGAGGTCTTCGGCGGTGATATTGCGGTAATCGATGTTCAGTCCGGACTTTTCGGCGTGCCGTTTTGCGATGGCGATGTTGTTGGGCGCCGGATCGACGCCGGTCACATCGGCGCCGAGCTGCGCCAGCGACTCGCTCAAAATGCCGCCGCCGCAGCCGATATCGGCGATGCGCACGCCTTCGAGCGGCCGGTCGCCCGGCGCATTCAGCGCGCCGGCGTCATGGCGGATGAAACGGCGCACATGATCGCGGATGTAGGCGACCCGAACGGGGTTGATCTCGTGGAGAATCCCCATTTTGCCGGTCTTGTCCCACCAAAGCTCGGCCAACCGGTTGAACCGCGCGACATCTTCGGGATCGACGCTGGCGGAGTGGGGCGATGACTGTTGGGGCAAGTGGAGCCTCGCGAAGATGCGGAGATATTGATAATTCCCTTGGCGGCGGGCTGGCGTTGACAGGCCCGCCGGCGCGGACACATATAGCGCCGCTTCCTGTGGGACGCGAGCGTCCCGCCCATTTCCCGGTCTTCATGTCGCGCCTGGTCATGAAATTCGGCGGCACATCGGTCGCCACTGTCGAACGCATCCACAATGTCGCGCGCCACGTCAAACGCGAGGTCGACGCCGGGCGCGAGGTCGCGGTCGTCGTTTCGGCGATGGCCGGCAAGACCAATGAACTTGTGACTTGGTGCAAGGAGGCGGCGCCGCTTTACGACCAGCGCGAATATGACGCCGTCGTCGCGTCAGGAGAACAGGTCACGGCCGGGCTTCTCGCGATGGCGTTGCAGAAGGCGGGCGTGCCCGCGCGCTCCTGGCTCGGCTGGCAGGCGCCGATCTGCACCAACGCCACGCATGGAGCGGCGCGCATCGAGTCGATTGACGGCTCGGGTATCGTCGATGGTTTCACCCGTGGAGAAGTCGCCGTCGTCGCCGGCTTTCAAGGCGTGCACCGCGAAAGCGGACGGATCACGACGCTCGGGCGCGGCGGCTCGGATACAAGCGCCGTTGCGCTTGCCGCAGCGATCAGAGCGGATCGCTGCGACATCTACACCGACGTCGACGGCGTCTACACGACCGATCCCCGCGTCGTGCCGAAGGCGCGCCGCATGGACAAGGTCGCCTTTGAAGAAATGCTGGAGATGGCGTCGCTTGGCGCGAAGGTTCTGCAAGTGCGCTCGGTCGAAGTCGCCATGGTGCATGGCGTGCCGACCTATGTGCGCTCGTCCTTCGACGATCCAGAGAATCCGGGGCAGGGCACGCTGATCTGCAACGAGGAGGACATTGTGGAAGCCCAGGTCGTCACAGGCATCGCCTTCTCGCGCGACGAGGCGCAAATCACGCTTCGGCGCGTCGCCGACAAGCCGGGCGTCGCGGCCGCGGTTTTTATGCCGCTGGCCGAGGCGGGGATCAACGTCGACATGATCGTGCAGGTCGTCTCCGAAGAGGGCATGACCGACATGACGTTCACGGTGGGAACGGCTGACTATGAACGCGCCTTCGCGATCATCGAAAAGGTCAAGGACGCGGTCGGTTTCGCGCATATGACGGGCGAAAAGGACGTCGCCAAGATATCGGCGATCGGCATTGGCATGCGCAGCCATGCCGGCGTCGCCGCCCAGGCGTTCCGCGCCCTCTCCGAAAAGGGCGTCAATATCCGCGCAATCACCACGTCGGAGATTAAATTTTCCGTGCTGATCGACGAGGCTTACACCGAACTCGCCGTCCGCACGCTGCACTCGCTCTACGGCCTCGACGCCGCATAGTGGCGCTCGCATGGCCACGCTTGAAGCCGAGCGTCGCCGCGACATCTTTCCCCGCAACCGCAATGCTTGCGGGGAGGACGTCCAATGGAAGAACTCACCACGAATGTCATCGCCGATACGAAGCTCGATCCGACGATCGCCAAGGCTGCGCTCGGCCTGGTGCTTGGTTTCCTGCGGGACAAGGATACGACCGGCAATATGGAGGTTATGATCGCCAAGATGCCCCGCGCCCAGGAGGTCATCGACGCGTCGCAGTTTGTCGGCGACGGCGGCGTCACTCAGGTCATCGAAGGCATGTCAAGCTTCATTGGCCACGGCCGCGCTGACTTAAATATTCTTGCCGGACAGCTCGAAAAACTGGGGGTCAGCGAAGCTCAAACTGACGCTTTGGTGCGCCAGGTCCTGAAGCGTGCCGAGAATGTCATCGGCACCGAGGGTGCCGAGAAGATCAAGAGCATCCTGCCGGCCCTGCGCGAGCGCACCGACTCGCCGACAGATTTGCGCCAGTCGGCGTAGGGCTCCAGCTGGCGCGCCAATCGCGCGCCAGCCTTTCCCTGTCTGGCTGCCGCGCGGGAAGCGCGCGCGTAGCGGCGCTTGATTTTCGTCCCCGTCGCGGCGACAGTCCTCGCGTTTTTCAAACATCGAAGCGAGAGAGGCCGGATATGGATGAATTGGCAGCGCGCGTTTCGGCGGCCCTTGGCGTTGAGGCCGAAGTGGCGCGGACCGCTATCGGCCTCGTTCTGGGCTTCCTTGAAAAGGAGTCGCCCGACGGCGCCGTCGCCGAATTACTCCACAAGCTTCCCGGCGCGCGCGAGGCGATCGAATCTGCTCAATCCGCCGGCGGCGGGGGTGGTCTCGCAGGATTGATGGGCGGCATGGGCGGGCTGATGGGACTTGGCGCCAAGCTCAATGGCGCCGGCGTTGAAATGAGCCAAATCCCCAAGCTCGGTCATGAGATTTTCGCTTACGCTGAAGCCGAGCTCGGCCCGGAAAAGCTCCGGGAGATCATCGATTCAGTCCCCGGCCTCGCTCAGTTCGTTTAACGTCTGAGGCTTCTGATCGTCACGCCGAGCGCGCGTAGCGCCCCAACGAGCGCGCCGGCATAGACGAGCGCGCCGGCAACGCCGAGCGCTGCAAGCGCGACGAGATTGGCGAGCGCGCCAAAATGTCCGCCGATCGCCAACGCAGGCGATCGGCCGAAAATCGCGACCGCGGTCAGAAAGAAGCAGGCGACGAATGTCGCGCCGAGCGTCTTTACGAAAATGGCGTCGAAACGCATTGAGTCCTGCGCCAGCGCGATCCCGACGAGGGCGGCGAGGTTGATCCACAATCCGACCGACGTCGCCGTCGCGAGTCCGACGGCGCCAAGGGGCTGGAACAGTACGACTTTCAAGGCGACATTGGCGGCCAGCGCCGCGAGCGCGATGAGCATCGGCGTCCTCGTATCGCCGCGCGCCTGGAAACTCGCGCGGGCCGAGGCGATCAGCACAAGCGCCATCAGACCGGCGCCATAGGCAGCGAGCACGTCGCCAGCGGCGTAAGCATCGGCGGCTGAAAACTTGCCGCGCTGGAAAAGGCCTGCGACGATCAATTCCGGGATGGTGTCGAAGGCGATGAAGAACGGCGCCGCGAGCGCGACGGTGAGCGCCATGGTTCGGCTCTGCGCGTGATGGGCGCCCGCCTCGTCGCCCGACGCGAGGCGTCGGCTCATTTCCGGCAAGAGCACAGTGCCGGCGGCGATGCCGATCACGCCGACGGGAAGCTGATAGAGCCGCTCCGCATAGGAGATCGAGGAAACGCCGCCGTCTGGAAGCATCGAAGAGAGAATCGTATCGGCGAGAACGGCGATCTGAGGACTTGCCGAGCCGATGATCGCCGGCCCGAGGCGGATGAAGAAGTCGCGTACGCGCGGCCAATGCGGCTTTCGTAAGCGCTGCAGAACGCCGATGCGCCGCGCCTGCCACATCAGCAATCCGAGTTCCAGCGCGCCGGAGACGGTGACGCCCCAACTCGCCGCATAGCCGGCGTTCGGAAAAAGAAAGGCGACGGCGAGCGCGGCCATCACCGAGAAATTCATCAGATTGGGGGCGAAGGCCGGAAGCGCGAAACGGCCGTGCGCGTTCAGCGCGCCCTGGTGCAGAACGAAGAGCGTGATGAACAGCAGATAGGGAAAAGTGATGCGGGTCAGATTGACGGCCAGCGCGAATTTTTCCGGACGGTCGTCGAGGCCTGGCGCGAGCAGCGAGACGAATTGCGGCGTGAGCGTCCAGACGATGGCGAGCAATATGATCTGCGAAGCGAGAAGCAGCGTGTAGACTTCGCCGGCGAACTCCTCGGCCGCCGCGTCGCCCTCCCGCTCGATCGCCATCGAATAGGACGGAACGAAGGCGGCATTGAAGGCGCCTTCGCCGAAAATCGCTCGAAAACTATTGGGCAATCGCTGCGCGATAAAAAACGCGTCGGAGACGGCGCCGGCGCCCATGATCGCCGACTGCATGGCGAGCGACAGGAATCCCGTCACGCGCGAGAGCAGGGTAAAGCCGCCGACCGAGAGCAGATTGCGAATCATCGCAATCGTCCTAACAGGATTCCGTTAAGCCTGCGCTCTCCTCAGTGCTCGGGACAGTGCAAGGAATAGCCGCCGGTTATCGTCGCGAGTTCGTCGCCTTCGCCGCGTGACCAGTGAATATTGGCGCTGCGGCGGCACTTGTCGGAAATGCTCGCGCCACGTTCATATGTCGCGATGTCCTTGTCGGCGTCGACCGTAAATCCTTCATCGCGCAATTCGTCGATGATATCGTCGATCTCGGTCGATCCAGCATGGAAGCGTTTGACGAGCCGCGACTGGAAGATTTGCTGGTCGGCCTCGGTTTTTGACTCGGGCAGTCCTTCAAGCAGGCTCGGCACGCCGCTGGCGGTCGCAAAGCGCCATATGCGAACGCCGAAGGCCGCGAACAGCGCGATGAGCGTCGCCGCGATGATGAGGTTTCTGCCGCGAAATAGCGAAGGGCTGGCGTCGGAACTCATGAATTTGCGCTTTCTCAACGATGTGCGGATAGAACGCGCAGCGAAAAGCCGAATCCCGCCTTTGCGTCGAGCGTATCCTAAACTTTTTAGACCAATCACGTTATCTGCGGACTTTACGACCGGTCGCCCGCCTTTGGCTGGGTTTCCCTCGCGCCCAACCTCTCGGCGACGAGATAGAGCGGCCTTCCCTTTACCTCATTAAAGATGCGCGCGACATACTCGCCGAGCACGCCGAGCGAAATCAGCTGAATGCCGGAAAAGAACGCGATCGAGACCACGAGCGTGGGAAAGCCCGGCGTATCAACGCCAAAGAGCATCGTGCGGACCCAATAGTAGCCCGCCAGGGCGAGGGCGAAGGCCGAAATCAAGAGTCCGACATAGGTCCACACCTTGAGCGGAATTGACGAGAAGGACATCATCCCGTCGAGCGCGAAACGCACCAGACGAGCGAAGTTGAATTTCGACATCCCGCCCGCGCGTTGGTCGACGTCGAAAGGCACGCCGATCGATTTGAAGCCGATCCAGGCAAAAAGGCCCTTATTGAAGCGCGCGCGCTCGCGCATCGTCAGCAGCGCGTCGACCGCCTGCCGGTCAAGGAGACGGAAGTCGCCTGCGCCGGGCGGCAGCCGCACGTCGCCAAATTTCTCCAGCAGGCGATAGAAGACGCCGGTAAGGGCGACGCGCAGTTTTGGATCTGTCGCACGATCGACGCGCTGGCCATAGACGTTCTTGTAGCCTTCTCGCCATTTTTCGATGAATTGCGCGATGACTTCCGGCGGGTGCTGCAAGTCGGCGTCCATGATCACGACAGCGCGTCCGCTGGCGTGATCGAGCCCGGCGGCGATCGCAACCTCCTTGCCGAAATTGCGCGAAAGCGACAGGGCGTAAAAGCGTGGCTCCTCGGCGCAAAGGTCGCGCAAAATGTCCAGGCTCTCGTCGGCCGACCCGTCATCGACAAAAACAGCCTCGTAGGAGACGTCGCAGGCGTCGAGGGCGGCCTCTATTCGGGCCGCCAGCGGCCGAAGATTTTGTGCTTCGTTAAAAAGAGGGATGACAAGCGAGACGTCTGGGCTGTTCATGGGTGGGTTAAACCAATATTTATTGGAGCGGCATAGGGATGATTGCCGGATTCGGAGAGGCGGGCCGATGGCTAAGGAGCAGATTGTTGCGCTGTGCGCGGACGATTATGGCCTGTCTTATGGGGTGAGCGCCGGCATTTTGGAGGCGCTCGACGCAGGAAGGATTACCGCGGTTTCGGCGCTGGTGAACGGTCCTCGCTGGCCGGCAATGGGCTTGGAGCTGGTTCGGCGCGGACGAGACGCCGACATTGGCCTGCATTTCAATCTCACCTTGGGGCGGCCGCTCTCTTCGATGCCGAAATTCGCGCCCAATGGCGAGTTCCCGCCGCTCTCCCAGGTTGTCCGGATGGCCTATGGCGGACGGTTGCCAATGGATGAAATCCGCGTGGAAATCGATCGGCAGTTCGACAGGTTCGAAGCCGTAACGGATCGCCCGCCGGACCATGTCGATGGCCACCAGCATATTCACGTTCTTCCGGGCATTCGAACGGCGCTGCTTGACGCGATGGCGGCGCGAAGGCTTGGCGGCCGGGTCTGGGTTCGCGACGCGGGGGACGGCGTGCATCGAATTCTTGCGCGCGGCGCCAACGCCCGCAAAGCGCTCTCCGCTCTGTCGTTGGCCAGCGGCTTTCGCCGGGAAGTCCGCAGGCGCGGGTTCAGCGTCAACGACGGCTTCGCGGGATTTTCGGATTTCCACCCGAGCTTTGACTACGCGAGAATCTTTCAAAGCTATCTTCGAGCGCCTGGCCGCAGACACCTCATCATGTGCCATCCAGGCCATGTGGACGAAGACCTGCGCAAGCTCGATACGGTGACGATCACCCGCGAGCAGGAACTCGCGTTCCTTCTGTCGTCGAAGCTGCCGGAAATGCTGGAGCGGCGCGGCCTCCGGCTGGCCCGATTGTCGCAAGCGGACCGAAGGCCGTCCGCGCCGCAGGCGGCCGCGGCTCAGTAGATCCCCTCGAAGGAAATCGGCGTCCGTTTCTTGCCGTCCTTGAGATAGATATCCTTCAGGAAAGACGCCCGCCGGCGGTTGAAGTCCTGAAGCCACCAGCCATCGCCCAGCGGATCGAAGACCGGCGCGTCGGTGCGACGAAATATGGCGGTTGAGCCAACGAACTCCACCTTCTCGAACATGCGGTCCTCGCTCAGGAAGTCCGCGAGCCGGCTGATGGTCGGAATATGGATGTCATCGACGACGAGCAAACTGTCGGTCTTCAGGTGCGGATAGAAGTAGTAATATTCGAGATCGGGGAACGGAAAGCCGTGCGGCCCGTCGATCAGGACGAGATCGTAGGGAAGATGGTCCGTGTAGCGCGGCAGCGTGGACTGAGTCGGACCAAAGACAAGGTCAAGGTGATCTTGACGCGTCGCCGGACAATTCAGGAAATAGTCGACGCTGGAGTTTTTCTGCCCGCGATCGTCATAGCAGAAGACCTTGTGTCGATCGGCGATGCGCGACAGAAATATTGTCGACTTGCCGCAGCCGGTTTCGGCCGACACGATCGACGATCCATTCAGCAGCCGCTCGATGCGTAGCAAGGTGCGCAGCGGCATCGATCCTGCGCTGTGAGCGAAGCCGAAGTCCCGCTCATAGGCGCCGATTTCGGCCGCAATGGTTTTGTCGCGCGTCGCCTCGGCCCGCAGCGGGCCCGGCATTGACGAGATCGGGGAGCTCCAAAGCCTTCGCCGTGCTCGGCTGATCAGCTTGCGAACGAAGGAAGGCATGGCTCCTAAGGGTTTTCGAGCTTGGGAAGGGGGTTATAGCAGCGCGCGCGCCGCCACGAAAGCGCGCGGCGGCTGTGCGCCGCGAAAGCCGGAATGCTCAAAATAATCAAATTATTTCGATATCTAAGCCCACATCAAACGCCGGGGCGGAGTGCGTCAGGGCGCCGACGGAGATCAAGTCGACCCCGGTTTTTGCGATTTCGGCGACGCTCGAGAGCGTAACGCCGCCCGAGGCTTCGCAGATCATCCGACCGCCGACCAGCGTGACGGCGCGGCCCAGATCGTCGGGCGTCATATTGTCGAGCAGCACGGCGTCCGCCCCTTCGTCGAGAACTTCCCGCAGTTGGTCGAGCGTATCGACCTCGATTTCCACCTTCACCAGATGGCCGACATTCGCCTTCGCCGCCCGGAGCGCCGGAATGACGCCGCCGGCGACGGCGAGGTGATTGTCCTTGATGAGCACGGCGTCGTCGAGGCCGAAGCGGTGATTGACGCCGCCGCCGCAGCGCACGGCGTATTTCTCAAAGGCGCGCAGCAAGGGCGTGGTTTTGCGCGTATCGCAAATCCGCGCGGACGTGCCGGCGACCGCGCTGACATAGCGGGCGGTGAGGGTGGCGACGCCCGAAAGACGGCCAAGAAAGTTGAGCGCGACGCGCTCAGCGGACAGTATCGTGCGAGCGGGGCCGGACACGAGCGCGATCGGCGTTCCCGGCTCGACGCGGGCGCCGTCGGTCGAACGCGCCTCGAACAAGATTGCCCGATCCGTCAGCGCGAAGGCGGCGCGCGCCGCCGCAAGCCCAGCGACGACGCCGGAGTCGCGCGCGATGATGGCCGCGCGCGCCTGCGCGCTCGCCGGGATGATCGCCTGCGTCGTAACGTCTCCGGCGCGCCCCAGATCTTCGGCGAGCGCGGCGCGGACCGCCTCCTCGACCAGCAGCGGCGGCAATTCGTAACTCATGAGTCGGCCTCGTCGGCGATGCGCAGGATGGCCTCGAGCGTCATCAGCGAGCGTCGCGCGAACGCAGCGTCGGGTTGGGGATAGTCCGAGCGGAAATGCGCGCCCCTGCTCTCTCGGCGCGCCAGCGCCGCCGCCGCGATGAAAAGGCTTGTCGTCAACATGTTATGCGCCTCGATGTCATTCGTGCGCGACATCATGCGGCGGATCGATCGTAACGCGACGGCCAGTCCCGCGCCATTGCGGATGACGCCGACATTGGCGGACATCAGGTCGCGCAGCTCCTCGATCACCGCAAAGTCGCGATCGCGCGCGGGCGGCTCCATCCGATCCGCCTGCGGTCGCCAGTCGACGGGCGAGAGCGGTGTCGCGCGCACATCCGCCGCCACGCGGGCGCCGAACACGATCGCTTCGAGGAGAGAGTTCGACGCGAGCCGATTCGCGCCGTGAACGCCGGTCGATGCCACTTCGCCGACGGCCCAAAGGCCATCGAGGCTGGTGCGTCCGCGCGCGTCGGTGCAGACGCCCCCCATATGGTAATGCGCCGCGGGCGCGATCGGGATCAGTTCGCGCGAGGGATCGATTCCCGCCCTCATGCAGCTTCCGTAAACCGTGGGAAAGCGCGTCGCGAATTCGGCGCCGACCGCCGAACGGGCGTCAAGGAAAGCGCCATTTCCGGCCTCGATGCTGGCGAACACGCCTCGTGCGACGATGTCGCGGGGCGCGAGTTCGCCGCTTGGATCGATGTCGAGCATAAAGCGTCGGCCGCTGCGGTCCACAATCGTCGCGCCTTCGCCTCGGAGCGCTTCGGTCGCGAGCGGCGCGGGATCGGCGTCGATGTCGATCGCCGTCGGGTGAAACTGAACGAATTCCGCGTCGGCGATCAGCGCGCCGGCGCGCGCCGCCATGGCGAGGCCGATTCCCCGCGCCTCCAAAGGATTGGTCGTGACCCTGTAAAGATGGCCAATCCCGCCGGTCGCGAGAATGAGCGCCGTGCAGGGCGTTTCGCGGATCACGCCGGCATTGTCGCGGGCGCGGACGCCGACCGCGCGGCCGGCGCGCAGCACAATCTCCTGCGCCGAATAGCCCTCGACGATGTGAATCGACGGCGTTCTGGCGACTTCCTTCGCCAGAATCTCCATGATCGCCCGTCCGGCGACGTCGCCTTTGACGCGAACGATGCGCCGGGCTGAATGCGCCGCCTCCTGCGACGGCATGAAGTCGCCGAGTGCGGACCGATCGAACGGCGTTCCCATCGCCGCGAGGTCTTCGATGCGGGCGCGCGCTTCTTGCGCCATGCCGAGCGCGATGTCGCGCTCGACGATGCCGCCGCCCGCCGCCACCGTGTCGTCGGCGTGTTTTTCGGGCGTGTCGCCCTGTTCGACGGCGGCGGCGATGCCGCCCTGCGCCCAAAAGGAAGCGCCGCTGTATCCTATCGGCGTCGGCGCGAAGATCGTCACCGGCGTCGGCGCCAGTTTGAGCGCGCAGAACACGCCCGCGAGCCCGCCGCCGACGATAATGATGGAAGGCTGATTTTCGCGCATCGACCGTCTAGTCGACGGCGACCGCCGCGAGCCGCGCGAGAGCCGCGGCTTCGCGGGCGATCGCGGCTTCGACAAGCTCGCGAGCGCGCGGGGCCAAGGGCAGGGCCACTGCCGCCGCATGGCCCTTGGGCGACATTTTGCACAAGGTCTTGCCGAGAATG
This sequence comes from Methylocystis sp., assembly GCF_021731785.1. Taxonomy (GTDB): domain Bacteria; phylum Pseudomonadota; class Alphaproteobacteria; order Rhizobiales; family Beijerinckiaceae; genus Methylocystis. The sequence goes on along the minus strand of NZ_JAKFWS010000083.1, from coordinate 33,723 downwards.
TCGACGAGCTTGTCGTCGGCGTAATCTCGATGCTTTTCGAGAAAGTCGTCGAAGTAATGCTCGAGAAAGACGATCGCGGCGATATTTTCGAGCGCTTGCGACTCGGGGTCCTTCTTGAGCTGTTCCTTGCGGATCAGCGCGCCGACATGCGCGATCGCCGGCGCGTCATAGCCATGCGCGCGCATGATCTCCTCGACCAGTTTAGCGTGGTGGATGCGGCAGGCGCGCCGCCAGTCGTTATAGCCGCGACGCCCTTCCTCATATGTCGCGCGGTCGATCTCCCAGCGGCGCAGGTGCTGCGCGCGTGTTGCAATAATGAGGAGATCCGAGGCGTCGGGATAGAGCGCGGCGAGCCGTGCGCTCATGCGCTCGGCGTAGACCAGCTCGAAGACGCGGCCCTCAATCAGGCGGGGGTCGTCGGCATTGGCGGCGTCGATGGCCGCAATCGTCGCATCGAGCGCCGGCATGGTCCGCCCTGTTGAGGTGAGGCCAAAACGGCCCCCAGCTTAGCCCAGATCGATCATCCGTTGCACGCTGCGGCGCGCGCGCTCGGCCACTGCGGGATCGACCGTTACTTCTTCCCGGAGGTAAAGCAGGCTGTCGAGGATTTTCGGCAGAGTGATCCGCTTCATATGCGGGCAGAAGTTGCAGGGCCGCACGAATTCGACGTCCGGCGTTTCGGCCGCGACATTGTCGGCCATTGAGCATTCGGTGACGAGCAGCACGCGGGCCGGCTTCTTGCTGCGCACAAAATCGATCATTGCGGCTGTCGAGCCGGCGAAATCGGCGACCTCAACCACTTCGCGGGGACATTCGGGATGCGCCAGCACCTGCACGCCGGGATGATCGGCGCGATAATTTTCGATCTCTTCGGCGGTGAAGCGCTCATGCACCTCGCAGGCGCCATGCCAGGCGATGATCTTCACCTTCGTCTGCGCGGCGACGTTCTGCGCCAAGTAGCGGTCCGGGACCATGATCACGCGATCGGCGCCGAGGCTCTCGACGACTTTGACCGCGTTCGACGAGGTGCAGCAGATGTCCACTTCCTCCTTCACGTCGGCCGAGGTGTTCACATAGGCGACGACGGGAACGCCGGGATATCGCTTGCGCAAGGCGCGCACGTCGGCGCCGGCGATCGACTCTGCAAGGGAGCAGCCCGCTTTAAGGTCGGGCATGAGCACCAGCTTGTCAGCATTGAGCAGCTTCGACGTTTCGGCCATGAAATGCACGCCGCCCTGAACGATGATGTCGGCGTCGGATTTCGCGGCGAGCTTGGCGAGCTGCAGGCTGTCGCCGATATGATCGGCGACGCAATGGTAGATTTCCGGCGTCATGTAGTTGTGCGCGAGTATGGTGGCGTTGCGCACATGCTTGAGATCGTTGATCGCCTTCACATAGGGGGCGTGGAACGGCCACTCGACGGGCGGGATGACCCTCGCCACGCGTTCGTAAAGATGCGCGGTTGCGGCCTGCACCTCCGGAGTCCATTCCAGAACGGGGCGGGGCAGGGCCGGAAACCGGCCGCCAGGGCCAACGCCGAGCGCGTTCGCCGGAGGCTCGCGCGCAGCGCTCGAAACGCCGCGCCTATCGGCAGTCAGGTGGGTCATGGTTTCAACGCCTCCTACTTATACTCAAAATGAGTATAAGTAGACCCGATAAAATCTCCGAGACGGATCCCCGCTCGGAGCGTTCAAGCTTTGCAGACTAAGCTGCGGCTTAAATTCACGCAACCTTCGTCGCGCAAGAAATGTGCTCGGGCCGAGCATATGTCAAGGACGCGAGCCGCGATCGACAACTGCAGCGCGGCGGCGACAGGCGCTTCCGGCGCTGGGCAAAGCTGCTATAGACGGCGCATGCAAACAGGGGCGACGCAGGCTTCTTTTCCGCACCGGCACCTTCTCGGGATCGAGGGTCTGGCCCGTCCCGACATTGAGGTTCTTCTCGACATGGCCGAGGAGGCGATCGAAGTGTCCCGGCGCGTTGACAAGAAGCGTTCGAATTTGCGCGGGCGCACGCTCATAAATCTGTTTTATGAGCCCTCGACCCGCACGCAGGCGTCCTTCGAGATCGCGGGAAAGCGTCTGGGCGCCGACGTGATGAACATGTCGGTCGCGCGCTCCTCGGAATCAAAGGGCGAGACGCTGATCGACACGGCAGTGACGCTCAACGCGATGCGGCCGGACATCATCGTGGTCCGCCATGCTCATGCCGGGGCGGCGCTGCTTCTGGCGCGGAAGGTAGACTGCTCGGTGGTGAACGCCGGCGACGGCGCGCATGAACACCCGACCCAGGCGCTGCTCGACGCGCTGACGATCAGGCGCAACAAGGGCCGCATCGAAGGGCTGACAGTGGCGATCTGCGGCGACATTCTGCACTCCCGCGTCGCCCGGTCGAACATTCTGCTTCTCGGCGCGCTCGGCGCCCGCGTGCGGGTGATCGGGCCCTCGACGCTGGCGCCGGACAGTCTCTCGCGGCTCGGCGTCGAGGTGTTTCACGACATGCGGCGCGGGCTCGAGAGCGCCGACATTGTCATGATGCTGCGGCTTCAGCGCGAACGCATGGCCGGCGCGCTGACGCCGAGCGCTCGCGAATATTTCCATTTCTTCGGACTCGATGAGGAGAAGCTTGCTTGCGCCGCGCCGGATGCGGTGGTGATGCATCCCGGGCCGATGAACCGCGGCGTCGAGATCGACTCTGCCGTAGCGGACAGCGCGCGCTCGCTCATTCGCGAACAGGTCGAAATGGGCGTTGCGGTGCGGATGGCGGTGCTCGAAGCGCTCGCGCAGCATTTGCCGAATGTGTAAGCTTGCCAAAAATCAATGACGCCAGGGGAGTGAAATGGTCAGACTCGTCCGTTTTGTAGGACTCGTCATACAGTCGATCCTCATCCAATTCTTGCACGTTTTCGGGCTTGTCGCTTTCCTCATCGCGATGGCGCTTGGCTATTTCCGATTGCCGTCCTGGCTCGTGCCGATCGTCGGCATCATCTGTGGCGTCATCGCCGACAAATTCATCGATCAAAGCGAAGTTGTCGGCATTCTGGAGAAGGCGGCGTCGGCGAATATGCGGGGCGGTTTTTTGGTGATCGTCTATATCGTGATCGTCGCGGTCGGCTATGTCGTCGGCGGCTATTCGCGACAGATGCTTCAGCGCCGCAAGATCGCGCAGGCGGCGCCGACGGCGCCGACGCCCGCGCCACAGCCGAGCCCTGCGCCAAAGCAGCCGCAAAAGCGCAAGAGAGGCGGATCGTCGAAAGGCTGAAGAATACGCAAGCGCTCGCGCGCCAGCGCCTTACAGCCCCTCGAAGAGCGCCGTCGAAAGATAGCGTTCGGCGAAGGAGGGGATTATCACGACGATATTCTTGCCGGCGGCCTCGGGGCGGTTCGCGATTTCCAGCGCGGCGGCGACCGCCGCGCCCGAAGAGATGCCGACCGGAATGCCTTCGATTCGCGCAAGCAGGCGCGCCGTTTCGAACGCCGTCTGATTGCCGATGGTGACGATCTCGTCGATGACGCTTCGATCGAGAATCGGCGGCACGAAGCCCGCGCCGATGCCCTGTATCTTGTGCGGACCCGGCGGGCGGCCGGAAAGCACCGCCGAATCTTCCGGCTCCACCGCCACGATGCGCACGCCGGGCCGGCGCGCCTTGAGCGCCTGGCCGACGCCGGTGATCGTGCCGCCGGTGCCGACGCCGGAAACGAAATAGTCGACTTCGCCGTTGGTGTCGTTCCAGATTTCCTCCGCCGTCGTCGCGCGGTGAATCTCGGGATTGGCGGGGTTCTCGAACTGCTGCGGGATGACGGCGTCGGGGTTCTCGGCGGCGAGTTCGTTGGCTTTGGACAGCGCGCCCTTCATGCCCTGCGAGGCCGGGGTGAGCACCAGTTCGGCGCCGAGCAGCGCCAGCATCTTGCGCCGCTCCAGCGACATCGACTCGGGCATGACGAGAATGAGTCGATAGCCGCGCGCCGCCGCGACGAAGGCAAGGGCGATGCCGGTGTTGCCCGAGGTCGGTTCGATCAGCACCGATTTGCCTGGCGTGATCCGGCCGCTGTTCTCGAGCGACTCGATCATGCTGACGCCGATACGATCTTTCACGCTCGCGATCGGATTGAAGAATTCGAGCTTGGCGAGGAGATTGGCCTCCACGCCGCGCTCTCGCGCCAGCCGGTCGAGCCGAACCAGCGGCGTATCGCCGATCGTCTGGGTGATCGAATCGTAGATTCGGCCTCGGCCGGGTTTCGACGGCGGGGTGAACTTTGGCGCGGTCTGCAACATGTCGCACTCCTGAGCGAAGTCGGGACTAAATCGAGAGTTTGATTCCGACGAGCGCCATGACGCTCGCCAGCGCCGGGCGCAAATAGCGATCTGGCACGCGCGCGGCGAAATGCGCGCCAATGGCGATGCCAGGAATTGAGCCGATCAGCAGCGAGAGCAGCAGCACCCAATCGACGCCGCCCATCAGCCAGTGCCCGAAGCCGGCGATCAGCGTCAGCGGCACGGCATGGGCGATGTCGGAGCCGACGAGACGCGCGGTCGGCGTATGCGAATAGAGCGCCAGCAGCACGGTCATGCCGATCGCGCCGGCGCCGACCGAGGAAATCGAAACCAGCACCCCGAGAAAGACGCCGAGAGTCACGGTCAGGCCGAGCAGGCGATTGTCGCTCATGTTGTTGGTGTGTTTCGCGATATGATCGAGAAGCCAGCGACGAAAAAGGATGGAGAAGGCGGTGAGAATGAGGGCGAATCCCAGGGCCGAGGTGATCAGACCATTGGCCGCGTGGCCGCTCGACTTGCCGAGCCAGGAGAGAAGGATCAGGCTCGCAATGGTCGCCGGCACGCTGCCATAGGCCAGCCGGCGGGTGATGCGCCAATCGACCGTGCCATGCAGGGCGTGAACGAGCGTGCCGTTTGTCTTGGTGATGGCGGCATAGAGCAGGTCGGTGCCGACGGCGGTCGTGGGGGCGATGCCGAAGCCCAGCATCAGAATCGGCGTCATCAGCGAGCCGCCGCCGACGCCGGTGAACCCAACAAGCGCGCCAACAGCGAAGCCAGAAACGGAATAGAGCGGATTAATTGCGCTCAAAGCGTCGAAAATTTCCGCCATTCTTCCTTTACCCGACAGGTGACCTAAATTTTACTCTATAAAGATAGTCAACTTTGTCAATTCGAGGCTATGGGCTGTCCCGCGATCAATTATAAAAACCTGCAGAGTTGCACTAATATGGCGACGAAGAGGGAATCGCGCGATCGGCGCTGACCCTAAGGTCCAAGGGAATGCTGACGAAAAAAGCCAAATATGGCCTCAAGGCCATGGTTCACCTCGCCGGGGTGCGGCCGGGGGAGACCGCTCTGGTTGCTGAGATCGCCGCCGCGAACCAAATTCCAAAAAAGTTTCTCGACGCAATTTTGGGCGAACTGCGGAACGCGGGCTTCGTGCATTCGAAAAAGGGCAAGGGCGGCGGCTATATGTTGGCGCGCCCGCCAGAGGATATCGGCGTCGGCAATATCGTGCGCACGCTCGATGGGCCGCTGGCGCCGATTCAATGCGCGAGCAAGACCGTTTATCGTCGATGCGACGATTGCGCCGACGAGACGCGATGCGCGGTTCGTCTCGTCATGCTGCGCGCGCGAGAAGCGATCGCCGATGTTCTCGACAAGACGTCGCTCGAACAAATGCGCCGATTGGGGGCGGGCGACGACAGCGTCCGTCTGCTCGTCGGCGCGGAGCTGTGAGGCCATGGAGTAGCCATGGACTTGCCGCAAGACGGCGCCTATAAAGCTGCGACGGCGTTTCCTGCGCTGCAGCATCTCCCTCGAGGGGCCGGCGCGTGGCCGGAAATCGAATGTTGGACGTGGTGGCGCGAGTGGCGAAAACTGGCAAGGCGACGGCGACGCTTCGGCATACGATGGTTGAGCGCCAGCTCCGTCCTTTCGACGTTACGGATGTTCCCTTGCTCGAGCGCTTCCTTAGCGTTCCGCGAGAACTTTTCCTTTCCGATTCGCTCGCGCCGCTCGCCTATTCGGATCTCGCGGTCGCCGTGAAGTCGGCCGGCGGGCGCCGGCGCAGTCTGCTGCCGCCGCTCGTGCTGGCGCGAATGCTTCAGGCCGCCGGCATCAAAGAGACCGACAAGGCGCTCGACATTGGCGGCGCCGGCTATTCCGCCGCGTTGCTCTCCGGACTTGCGGAGAAGGTCGTCGCGCTCGAGTGCGATCCTGATCTATTTGCGCGCGCCCAAGCAGGGCTCGACGCGCTGGGCTGCGAAAACGTGCAGTTGGAGTTGGGGCCGCTGGAAATGGGCTGCCGCAGCGCTGCGCCTTACGACGTGATCATCGTCCAGGGACATGCGGAGGCAGGCCTCGACGGCTTGTTTGAGCAGCTGACGCCCGACGGCCGATTGCTGGCGATCGTCACGCCGGAGCCGCGCGGCGGCCAGCAAGTCGTGCGTTTCGAGCGCCAAGCCGGTCGCGCCGCGGGAGAACGGCCGCTTTTCTCGGCCAGCGCGCCGGTTCTCGAAGGATTCGGTCAGGCCCCTGGATTCAGTCTATAGCGCCGGCCAAATTCACATCGTCCAGCGTTGCGTTCGGCGTTCATCGTTGCAACTCACCGGCCGCAAAACGGGCGCGCGAGGATAGGTTGAAGAACAATGGCGACTGACGGAGGTGGTCTCGGAGGGCGGCGATCAGCCTGCTTCCCGTACTGCGCGGTCGCCGTCCTGGCGTTTGCATTCGTCTCGGTCGCGACCGATCAGGCTGCAGCCGAAAGTCTGCTCTCGGCTCTGGCTCGCGCCTATTACGTCAATCCCGACCTCAACCAGAGCCGCGCCAATGTGCGGGTGCGCGACGAGGACGCGCCGAAAGCCAAGGCGGGCCTCCGGCCGAAGGCGAGCATCACGGCTCAGGCCGGCGCGCAATACGCCGCAATCAAGATTCCGTTTGGCGGCAGCTCCAGCCAACAGGCCGGCGCCGCATCGGGCGCCAGCGGCGATTTCCAAGATACATATGTGGGCTATCCGCGCGGCGCGACGCTCAACCTGTCGCAGACGTTGTTCGACGGCTTCAAGACCGAAAATTCCGTGCGGCAGGCAGAATCGGGCGTGTTCGCGGCGCGATCGACGATGCGGCTGACCGAACAGGCGACCCTTCAGAACGGCGCGACCGCCTATATGAACGTGCTGCGCGACACGGCGGTCGTATCCTTGCGCAAGAACAACATTGCGGTGCTGGACGAGCAGCTCAAGCAGACCCGCGACCGTTTCCAGGTTGGCGAGGTGACGCGAACCGACGTAGCCCAGGCGGAAGCCTCGGTCTCTTTGGCCCGTTCGGAATTTTACGCCTCGCAGGCGCAGCTGAAAAACAGCATGGCGAATTATCGCCAGATCATCGGCGTCGAGCCGAAACGTCTGGAGCCTGGGCGCAGCCTCGAGCCTTTGCTGCCAAAGTCGCTTGAGGCGGCGATCGCCATCGCAATCGTGGAGCATCCCGGCGTGACGGCGGCGCTGCATCAGGTCGACGCCGCGGCGCTTGCGGTCAAGGTCGCGGAAGCCGCCTTGATGCCTAATCTCTCGGTCAACACCCAGGTTTCGAATCAGTACGATTCATTTTTGGGACTGCCGGGCTCCAAGCAGTTCACCGCTTCCGCGATCGGACAACTGAATGTGCCGCTCTATCAGGGCGGCTCAGAATACGCCTCGATCCGACAGGCGAAAGAGCAACTTGGGCAGGCAAGGCTCAATGCGGACGTGCAGCGCGACAGCGTGCGCGCCAGCGTCGTTTCGAGCTACGGACTCCTCGAAACCGCGAAGGCTTCGATCGCTTCTGGCCAGGCGGCGGTCAAGGCCGCGGAGACGGCGCTCGCCGGCGTGCGCGAAGAAGCCAAGGTCGGCCAGCGCACGACCCTCGACGTATTGAATGCCCAGCAGTCGCTCCTTAACGCCAGAGTCAATCTCCTCACCTCCCAGCGGGATCGCGTTGTCGCTTCCTACGCTGCGCTGGGTTCGATCGGCCGCCTGTCGGCGCAAGAGCTCGACCTCGCCGTTGCGCTCTATGATCCGAGCGTTCATCTCGATCAGGTGCAGGAGAAGTGGTTCGGTGTCGACACGCCCGACGGCCAATAAGAATTTCGCGAATGCGGGTGACATCATAACGCGAAAAGTGTCGAATTCAGTCGGACCGAGTTGATTCGCCGTCTTGGCGCAATCGGAGATCCGGCCACCCTCATGCGCGGACTTTCCGCGCAAAGCGACAGAATTCCATGAGCGCAGCCAACGCATCCGCTCCTTCGCGCCCGATTCAGGACGAAGCGCGTGCGAACGAGCCGTCAATGGAGGAAATTCTCGCTTCCATCCGTCGCATCATCGCCGACGACGACAATATGCCGGGCATGCGTCGCGACGTTCGCCGCCGCGGGCGCGCCGACATCGACGAAGGACCCACGGCGCACAGCGCCTATCCGACGCCGGTGCTCGAGCGCCGCCAGGACGAGCCACCACTGTCGCCTGCCGACGCGTTTAATGGCGAGATGGAGGACGCGGGGGCGGTTCGGCTGTTGTATGTCGCCGACGGTGCGGGGCGGGCGTTAGCGGACCCTTCGTCGCAAGCCGGAGAAACGTCAGAAGGCGAAAGGGTGACCGAAGAGGCAAATCCCGGCACAAAGATCGCCGATTCGACCCCCAGCCAAGAACGTCCGCTGCTGTCGGCCGAATCGGCTGCGAAAGTCGCGTCGCAGTTTCAGGCGCTTGCCGCTGGCGTGGCGTTCCGCGAAAGCGACATTCTCGACCGATGCGCTCAAGAAATGCTGCGGCCGATGGTCGAGCAATGGCTCAACGAGAATCTTCCGTCGCTCGTGGAGCGGCTCGTGCGCGGCGAAATTGACCGGATCACGCGGGCAGGAAGCCGATTTCCGGCCGCAACCGCCAAATCGAACGAGCCTTAACGGCGCATAAACGCGTCAGAGCTAGGGTGGCGGTCATGCATCGCCTTCGAGTTCTCGTTCGCGCGCTTGTGCTTCCGCTCAGCCTCTACTCTGTGGCCGGCGTCACGGCGGCATATTTCGTCTGGCACGGCGTTCACGGCCAGCGCGGGCTGAAGACCGGCGAGGAATATGAGCAGAAGCTCGAACAGCTGCGCCTGGAGCGCAATATTCTCAAGCTTCAACGCATGCTTTGGGAAAGCCGTCTGGCGCTTATCAAGGGCCAGACCGTCGACGCCGACATTCTGGATGAAGAAGCCCGCAAGCGGCTTGGGCGCGCGCATAAGAACGACGTTGTGATATTTCTGCCGGCTACGAAGGCGCCTTAACCCTCGCGGCGCCAGAAGCGCGCCTGTAGGACAGGCCGTCCCGCGCAATCGACAAGACCGCGCGCGATCAGATCTTCAAGATGCGCGAGCGCGGTCATCGCCGCAGCCGGATGGAGGCGTTCGTCGACGCCGGCGTAGATGTGCGCGACGATCTCGGCAATCGTCTCGTCTCCCGTTTCGAGACGCCGTAAGATCGCGGTTTCGCGTCCGCGCCGATGATGAACCAGGGCGCGCAGAAAACGAGGAGGATCGCACACCGGACCGCCGTGCGCCGGCCAGTAGATGCGGTCAGGTCGCGCAAGCAGCCGCTCAATCGAGGCCAAATAGTTGCTCATTGAACCGTCGGGCGGCGCGATCACGGTCGTCGCCCAGGCCATGACATGGTCGCCGGTGAAGAGCGCCCGCTCCTCGGCGAGCGCGAAGCACAGATGGTTCGCGGTGTGACCCGGGGTCGCCACGGCGACGAGCGAACCGCCGCCGATTACAAGTTCGTCGCCGTCTGTCAGCACAATGTCCGGCGCGTAGGTCAGATCGTGGGCCGCGTCGAGATTGGGGCCGCCGGCGCCTGGCGGCTCACGAGGCGTGTAGGGAGCGCATCCGGCGATCGTCGCGCCCGTGGCCTGCCGCAAGGCTCGCGCAGCCGGCGAGTGGTCGCGATGCGTATGGGTGACGAGCACATAGCGCAGTCTTTCGCCGGCAATCGCGGTAAGCAGCGCTTCGATATGACGCGGGTCGTCAGGCCCGGGATCGATGATCGCCACATCGCCGGCTCCGACGACATAACTGCACGTTCCCGTATGGGTGAATGGACCGGGATTAGGCGCGAGCGCGCGCCGCGTCAGCGGCGAAACGCGCGCTGTAGCGGGTCGGGAGGTCTCGACTCGAATGACGGCGCCCTCAAATGCGGCCGATGGCCAAAAGTCATCATAGGGCGTCGAAGGAGGCTCCGAAAGAGCGGCGCGGCGAAGGCGGAGGGGCCATAGCCGCGCCGCGCAATCACATCGGGAAAAGCGAGTTCTGGCGCTGTAGCTCGGACTGGATGGCGTAGCCAGATTTGCCGCCGAACGTGACCTTGCACCAGGTGACGCCGCCCGTGCCGGCGACGCATCCGCCCATATTGACCGTCTGATTCTCGGGGATGCTGCCGAGGATCTTGTAGTTGACGCCGGGGCCCTTGTAGATCGCAACGACATTATTCGTAACGACCGGCGCGACGAGGACATTATTTCCCTGCGTCCCGAGCACGCCCGCGGCGACGAAGCCGTGCACCGGGCCGGCCTGAATCTCGCACCAATCACGCTTCCAGCCGCCTCCGCAATCGATCACCGTCACATCGGTGCCGGCGGGCAAGGTGGCGATGACGCGCCATTTCGGGCTGGGGCCGGACCGGACATTGGCGGGGCTGGTCACCGGATCGGCGACCGCTGCTCCCCCGAACAGAACGGCGGCGGCTGCGGCGAGTCCAAGTATTTTATTCATTTTCTACCTCCCAGTTACAAAATTTGGCCTTATCAGCGCGAGGCTCTGGCTCTTCAGGAGTAACGAAAACAGAACGAAACGGTTCCGCCCAAGGCCACAATCCTCGTAAGCAATTCTCATATTCCCACGCTTCGATTTAGCCAAGCCGTGGCCGAGAGCGCCAGAACCAGTTCGATTTAAGGTTAGCCGCTCGGCGATAGAACGGACGCCGCGAACTTTCCACATGAAAAAGGCGGCTTCGCCTTCAAGGAAGACGCAAGCCGCCAAGTTTTTCACGCGCGAAACTCAAAAACGCACGCTCCGGGCCGGACCCCTTTATAAACGCGGCGCCCGGCGCGAACTCCCGCTCAGTCGAAAACCGATCCCAGCGCGACCCCAAGCAGACCGACGACGACCGCCGCCGGAAACACCGCATAGCCGCCCATCAGCAGCGCGCCGATCACGCCGCCGATCGCCGCTGCGATGACGCCGCCGACGATCTTGCCGGTGTGGCTCTCAGCCTTTTCCGTCGCCGAACCGTCGGCGCTGTGCATGGCCTCTTTCGACATGGCATCCTCCCGCGAAAACACGTGATCGCCGCATCGACGGGTCGTTAGCAAAGTCACGTGAGAGCGTGATGAGAGTTTCGTGAAGGCGTCGTCATTGCGGCGCCATTTTAGCTTCATCATCGCGCGGGGCCTGTCGGCGTTTCCGCAGGCGATTGTTGAACCAGCGCCGGCAGATGCGCGCGCCGACGTCGTTACGGCGACGCGCCGCGCACCACCAGCACCGAACAATTTGCGTGATTGACGATCGTCGTGGCGTTGGAGCCGATGAGAAAACGATCCATCCCGGGCCGATGCGAGCACAACACGATGAGATCGGCGCCCCATTCCTCGGCTTCGGCCAAGACCTTTTGATAGACCGGACCGAACAGAAGCGTTGTGGACACGCGCTCCGGCGCGCAGTCGATCCTGGCGGCGACCGCCGCTATTTCCTTCTCGAGGCCTTGACGCACCTGAAGGTCAAAATTCTCGGGCACGTAGTCGAGAAAGGAGATCGGCAGGAGCGATTGCACGTTGACGAGGCGCATGTCGCTGTCGAACGCCTTCGCCAATCCCTGTGCGACGGCGATCGTGCTGTCGGTCATAGCGCGTTCGGTGATATCGATCGGTAGAAGAATTTTGCGATACATCGGCGCGCTCCGGGGAGATTCTCCTACCGGATATGGCGCAGCATCCACACGAAACAATCGATAGCAATTGAGTATCCGACGCGCGCATGGCAGGCCCGCCCGCTTCGCGGAATGCGGCTTCGATCATTCGCCGGGGATATGGTGGAGCTGGGGGGATTCGAACCCCCGACCTCTGCAGTGCGATTGCAGCGCTCTCCCATCTGAGCTACAGCCCCGCTCCGGCGCGTGGGGTACACGGGGGGCGATTTCCTGTCAATTGCATTTGGCCTCGCGGCCGAACTGCAGCCTACGCTTGCCATGGGAAATTCTTGCCGCATAATAATACGTTGGGCGCGGGTCGTCGTTAATGCGAAGCCAACGCTAGGTATTGGTAATAGGTATTGGCTGATAAAAAAAAGCCAAACTCGTTGCTTGAGCATTATGGTTTACGCAAGCGCCGAGATGCTTGCGAATTTTAATAGGGGCGTTTGGCCTATCGAATGCCAGTCGCTGCGCGGCGTGGCACCCTCTTTCTGATGTTGGCGCTGCGAAGGCGCAAAAGTGATTTTGGAGTACGGCTATGTCTGACGATGAGAAAAAAGCCTCTGGAGGCATTGGCTCGAACAGCGCAATCGTCGTCGCTCTTTTCGCTACAGGCGCATACTTTTATGCGCAGCAGGCGCCGTTTACCGTATTACGCCCGCCACCAATGGAATCCCGGATAGAAGAGAAATTTCACTCAGAGGACGTGGAGGCGCGGCTCTGGCAGGATCCCTTTGATACCATCGCGCGCCAAATCAAGAAAGTAGACCCTGAAGAGAGGAAGGAATGCGAGGACGCCTGGACAAGGAAAGTTCTGACGATTCCGCTACATTGTCGTCCGCCGTTCGTCGATGAAGGCGGCAAATTGCGCGCCGAAGTCGGCGGCACGCGCATCATCGCCGTAACTGCGCCAGGCGCCTCCTATTTCGAGGACAGCGAAACGCGTCGTCGACTCCGGTATGCCGTGCTCAGCGGGCTGCATCTCGAAGGCTATGAGCCGCGTAGCGAGCAGCATATGGGCTACTTCCGACCTCGCGACCATGAGATGAACGGCTTTCCGGTCGCCATTCCCTATGAATGGTTTGATCACGAGACACAAAAATCGAGGCGGATACTTCTTTTATGGATCGATGAGGACGTGCTGTCCGATACGAGTGACCCGTTGCAAAGGATATTGGCTCTTAAGACGATGCTTTGCGCATCAGCAAGCGCCACCCAATGCGCCGCGATGAGTTACCAAGTCTTGGGCCCATACTCTTCCGGCATTCTTCGGCAGATCGCCATCGCGAAAGTGCGTAAGCCAGAAGCGCTAAAGGCGCCGACCCCCGTTCGAAGCAGAACAAGGACTGCGTCATTGTCGCCCCTAACTTACCCTTCAGAGAAAGATGGAAGATCTGATGACGCTCAGTTCTACGTATTTGGCGCGACAGTGAGCGACGAACAGCTCGGGATCAAGAACATTCCTGAGCGGGTCTTCCGTACCAATGGGCAGGACGATTCCTTAGCGCGGGCTATAACGGCCGAATTGAATCAAAGAGGCGTAAACCCCGGCTCGGCTGGATTTCTCAATGCACGCAAGGAACAGCAGATCGTATTGATATCAGATCGTGACACGCTATATGGACGCGCCATGATACAAGCTCTCGCTCGAGAGTTCCAATGTCCGCGTGTGTTCGGCAAGGATACTCAGAAGTGTCTGGAAGAATTTGCAAGGAATGGGCCGCCAGCGTGGATTTACACGAGAACCTATCATCGGGGCCTCGATGGCATGCTGCCCCCAACCAGCACGGGCGGGAAGTCAAAATTCGAAAACGCGGACAAGAACGGCGCGAACGAGAGTTTGAAGGCTCGAGAGGACACTAAAGCGCTTGAGCGTCCTTTTGGGCAGGACCAATTCGATTATCTGCGCAGGTTGGCGGCGAGCCTCAAAGAGAAGGATAATGATCTCCGAGCCCAAGGCGAGGAAGGCATAGCGGCGATTGGGGTGTTGGGCAATGATGTATTCGACAAGCTACTCGTCCTGCGCGCGCTTAGACCGCTGTTTCCCGAGGCGGTTTTTTTCACGACCGACTATGACGCTGCGCTCGCTGGTCAGGAGGACCTCCAATGGACCCGCAATCTGATCATCGCGTCAAGCTACGGACCCACGCTGTCAGAAGAGCTCCAGCAAGACATCCCGCCATTTCGATCCACGTACCAGACAGCCGCTTTTCTCGCAGCCCGTTTGGCGGCGCAAGAAGAAGATGCGAAAGAGAACAGAGGCTTACGCAAAAAAATCAGGGATGGGATTTCGTACCCACGAATGTTTGAGATTGATCGGCGCGGAGGAGTGATCGCATTACCCACAAAAATAGAAGTGAGCGGAGAGGCGCAGCGGGCAAGCGATGAAATCCATCCAACCATACCCGCGCTATATACTAAGCTTTCACCAAAAAGCACAGCCGGGCTTGTTGGGATACTTGCTCTTTTGACTGCAGTAGTTTCGGCCTTCTATTGGAATAGAATGATATTTCCATTTCTTCGTGCGTCTTGCATTGGCCTCGCGGCGATACTGGTGCTTGGCGCCGGAGTTATTGCGAGATGGGATTTCTTTGCTGAGGCGGCCACGGAACATGGATTGGGCGAGCCTATAGCTTGGACTCAGGGCATATCCGTCTGGCCGTCGATCGCGCTGCGCGTCATTGCCGCCATACTCGCATTTTGCCTGATCTTCGATGCTCGAAGGGAGCTTCGGAACAATCTTGCGCAGGTTCAAGCCAGATTCTTCGGCGAAAATCCCACTGGGAAGACTGACGAAAAGTCCGTTCGTACCCAGGGGGGATCGTTTCCGATTACATGGGGGATGCTTTGCTATCATCTGCCCGAAACGGAAGACAAGAACGGGAGAGTTCACATCAGGCAAATCTGGAATGCGTATGTGAAGAAAAGTGCGCTTTGGCCAAGCACGTATCGCATAGCCGTATACGTGGTTTTGATGCTGATGCTATTTACGTTTCTGACGTTTATCTTCGGCACGCCCAACGTGCCCTGGCGCGGCGAACTGAGGAAAGTGTACTCCGACGTGACGGTTCCCGTCGTATTTCTAATGCTCATCCTGATTTTCTTGGTCGTGGATTCCACATTGCTTTGCCTGCGCTTTGTAAGCGCCTTACGAAAGCACAAGACCCTCTGGCCGCCCGAAACGCATCTCGCCTTCGAGAAAAAGCTCGAGCTTCAAGATCCACTAATCGACGAGTGGATTGACCTCAATTTCATAGCGAGCCGCACAAACTGTATTAGTAAACTGATCTATTTTCCCTTTGCTATTTTTGCTTTGATGATCATGTCCCGCAGCACTGCTTTTGCGGAGTTTGCGTCGAGCGTGCCAATTCTGGCAACACAAATCGTAGGCTTCATTATTATCTTTGGCTGCGCTATGGCGCTTTGCTTCAATGCCGAAAAGGCCCGCGAGACTGCAAAGACACGTCTGACGAAAAGGCTTGTCGCGGTCAAAGCGCTGGAGGGTTCGGATAGGAAGGCCGCGCAGCTGGAAACGCTGCTCAAACTCGTCGATGGACTGCGGGAAGGCTCGTTCGTGCCGCTTTCGCAACAGCCGCCCATTCGCGCGCTGCTTTTGCCGATCGGCGGCCTCGGATGGACGGCGCTGCTCGATTACCGGCTGCTGCCCGGGCTCTGACGGCGTGCCACGCCGGCGGTGGATCCATGCAGGACCGACGGGAGCGGCCCGGCCAAGGATTGCCGCGGCGCGGCGGGGAGGCTAGACAGTCGGCAGCTTCATCCGCTGGAACTCGCCTCATGTCCTACGCAATGGTCAAACTTCTTCTCACGATCATCGATATTTACTGGTGGATTCTGCTCGCCACGGTGATCGTGTCCTGGCTGACGGCTTTCGATGTCATCAATATGCGCTCGAACGCCGCCTATTCGATCTGGAAATGGCTGAACGCCATGACCGAACCGCTGCTCGGACCGATCCGCTCGGTGCTGCCGAGCGTCGGCGGCCTCGACATTTCGCCGCTCATTCTGCTGCTGCTGATGCAGTTCCTGCGCGACGCCATCGCCAGCAGCGCCGGCGCCGCATTTGGGTGAGGGAGGCGCGGAGAAAGCATCTTCCCCATGGGCGGCGGAGTCGGGAGGCGTCGCGCTTTACGTGCGGCTGACGCCTAAGGGCGGACGCGACGCGGTCGAAGGCGTCGAGGCGCTCGCCGATGGTCGCAGCGTGCTGAAGGCGCGGGTGCGCGTCGCGCCGGAGAACGGCCGGGCGAATGAGGCGCTGATCGCGCTGATCGCCTCTGTGCTGCGCGTTCCCAAGAGCGCGGTCTCGATCCGCGCCGGCGCGACAAGCCGCGTCAAAACAATCTTCGTTGCGGGAGCGCCCGCGCTTTATCTCGACGCGCTGGCGAAGCTGGCGCCAACGGACGGTTAGGACATGAGCAAGTCGAAGATCAACGTCGGCAATTTCTTTGAGGACTTCAAGATCGGCCAGATCATTCGCCACGCCGCGCCGCGCACGGTCACGGTCGGCGAGGTTGCGCTCTATACGGCGCTTTATCTGCCGCGTTTCGCCGTCCAGTCGTCGACGGCCTTTGCGCAGGCGATCGGCTATGAGCGCGCGCCGATCGACGATCTCTTGGTATTTCATCTCGTGCTCGGCAAGACGGTGCCGGACGTCTCGCTCAACGCCATCGCCAATCTCGGCTACGCCGATTTCAAATTTCTTGTTCCGGTCTATCCTGGCGACACGCTGTCGGCGACCTCAGAGGTCATCGGCCTTAAGGAAAACTCCAACAAGGAAACGGGCGTCGTCTATGTGCGCACGACAGGCGCGAATCAGCGCGGCGAGACCGTGCTGAGCTATGCGCGATGGGTCATGGTGAAGAAGCGCGACAAGGACGCCGCCGTTGGGCCGGATGTCGTTCCTGATCTGCCCAAGTCCGTCGATCCGTCACAGCTCGGCAAGGCGGCGCCGCTGATTAACGCCGCCGCTTATGACACGGCGCTTGCCGGCTCGCCCCATTTCTGGGGCGATTACGAAAAGGGCGAGAAGATCGACCATATCGACGGCATGACGGTCGAGGAGGCGGAGCACCAGCTCGCGACGCGGCTTTATCAGAACAACTCGAAAGTTCATTTCAATCAATATTATGAAGCACAAGGCCGGTTCGGGAAACGCATCATCTACGGCGGCCATGTCATATCGCTCGCCCGGGCTCTATCCTTCAACGGGCTGGAGAATGTCTTTCATATCTCGGCGGTGAACGGCGGGCGCCATGTCAATCCGCTGTTTGCCGGAGGAACTGTTTTCGCGTGGTCGGAAGTGCTGGATAAAGCGGAGATTCCCGGGCGGAAAGATATTGGCTCGCTGCGCCTGCGGCTTGTCGCCGCCAAGGACAGACCCTGCGCCGACTTTCCGCTCCAGGGCGCCGACGGCAAGCCCGACCCGTCGGTGCTGCTTGATCTTGATTATTGGGGCGTGCTGCCGCGGTGAATCAGCTATGATGCAGGGTCCTGTCAGCGATCTTGGGGGAATGGTCGGATGAACAAAACGTTGCTCGTTGCGCTTTCTTTGGGCGTGGCCATGGCGGTGGCGCAGCCCGTCTTCGCCGAGACGGCCGCGCCGGGAAGCAAGATCGTCGTGCCCATGGAGGCGTTGCCGCGCTATGGCTCGCTCGTTTCCGCCTGGTACAAAAAGCCGGTTTACGACACCAATGAGAAGAAAGTCGGCGTGATTACCGACATGCTGTTTTCCGGCGGCGAGATCAATGCCGTCATGCTCGATGTCGGCGGCTTTCTCGGCATTGGCGCCAAGCATGTCGCCATTCCGGCGGAATCGATCACCATCACCGAGAAGAACAACAAAAGCTGGTTGACCATCAATACGACGAAGGACGTCGTGAAGAAGGCCACCGGCTACAAATATGACGCGAAGGAACATGCCTGGAAGCAGATGTAGCAAACGCCGCGGCGAAGGGTTCGCTGAGGTCGTTTTCCGCGTTGCGTCAGGCGCTTTGTCAAAGAGGATTTTTTCATGCTGAAACATGTGGTCTTCGCAGCCTCGCTGGCCCTTGTCGCCTGCGCGGCGCTGCCGGCCGGCGCGCAACAAGCCCAAACCGAAACCATGGTCATCGTGCCGCTCGAACGGCTACCGGTCTATGGTTCGGTGGTCTCCGCGTGGTACAAGCAGCCGGTTTACGATCCCAACGAAAAGAAGCTCGGCACGATCGCCGACATGCTGTTTTCGGCTGACGGCTCGATCAATGCGGTGATGCTGAACGTCGGCGGATTCCTGGGGCTGGGCGTTAAGCATATTGCGATTCCGGTCTCCGCGATCACCATCACCCAGAAGAACAACAAGACCTGGCTGACGCTCAATACGACGAAGGAACTGCTGAAGAAAGCCCTCGCGTATAAGTTCGACAAAGCCACCGGCCTTTGGGATCCGATCTGATCGGTTGAATCTTGTTTCAAACGCCTGCGGCAGCGCTCAGGGCGCGCTGGATATCTGCGGCGAAGCTTGGAACATCGATCTTCGATGCTTGTTCTAAGCGCACAGGAACATTTGTTCGCTGTGACGCGATAACACATGCACGGAGACCATCATGCTCAAGTCTTACGTTCTTGCCGGCGCCATCGCAGCGGCGCTTTCAGGCGCTGCTTTGGCCGAACAGACGATGAATCGCACGACGGGCGGCGCTGCGATGGGTCGGCCGGACTTCCTGACCACGCTTCCGCAGAACGCGCTGCTCGTCTCGAACATTCACGAGCAGAATGTTTACGATCCGCAGGAGAATAAGATCGGCGAAATCAAGGATCTCGTGCTGGATCGCAGTGGCAAGATCACTGCGGCGATCGTTTCGGTCGGCGGCTTCCTTGGCATTGGCGAAAAGGATGTCGCAGTCGCCTTCGACAATATCAAGGCCGCTGAGCGCAATAACAAATGGTGGCTGACGATGAACGCCACCAAAGACGAATTGAAGAACGCGACGGGCTTCCGTTTCGACAAGAACAAGGGCCTGTGGACGCTCGGCAGCGCCGAGAAGTAACCGCCCGCTCAAAAAAAGCCTTTAGTACGAAGCGAAGGTCTCGCCGCTGGCGGCGAGGCCTTTCTTTACCTTTGCGCCGGCAGCTTGTCTTCGTCCGCGAGATTCGAAAAGCGCGTCACTTCCGCCTCGAAGGCGAGTTGCACGGTGCCTGTCGGCCCGTGACGCTGCTTGCCGATGATCGCTTCGGCGCGGCCATGCGCGCGCTCCATCTCAGCCATCCATTGGATATGTTCTTCGGTGCCTTCGCGCGGTTCGCGGTTGCGCAGGTAATATTCTTCTCGAAACACGAAGATGACGACGTCGGCGTCCTGCTCGATCGAGCCCGACTCGCGCAGATCAGACAGCTGCGGACGCTTGTCGTCGCGGTTCTCGACCTGACGGGAGAGTTGCGACAGCGCGATGATCGGCACGTTCAATTCTTTGGCGAGCGCCTTGAGGCCGGTGGTGATTTCGGTGAGCTCTTGCACGCGATTGTCGTTGCGTGAGCGCGAGCCAGAAAGCAGTTGAATGTAGTCGACGACCAAGAGATCGAGTCCTTTCTGTCGCTTCAGACGCCGCGCCCGCGCCGTGAGCTGCGCGATCGAGATGCCGCCGCTCTGGTCGATGTAGAAGGGAATGCTCTGCATGTGCCGTGCGGCGTCGGCGATGCGGCGAAAGTCGTCCTCGTTGATGTCGCCGCGCCGGATTTTATAGCTCGCGACGCCGGACTGTTCGGCGATGACGCGGGTCGCCAGCTGTTCGGCCGACATTTCCAAAGAGAAGAACCCGACGATCCCGCCATTGACGGTCTTGTGCGTTCCGTCGGGTTCGGTTTCGAATTGATAGGCGCTCGCGACATTGAAGGCGACGTTGGTGGCGAGCGCCGTCTTGCCCATGCCGGGACGCCCGGCGACGATGATAAGATCGGATTTCTGCAGGCCGCCCATCTTGTCGTCGAGATCGAGAAGGCCGGTGGCGACGCCCGACAGATGGCCGTCGCGCATATAGGCGCTGCTCGCCATATCGAGCGCGGTGGTGAGCGCGTCGGCGAAGCGCTGAAAGCCGCCGTCGTAGCGGCCGGTCTCGGCGATCGAATAGAGTTGGCGCTCGGCCTCCTCGATCTGCGCGCGCGGCGGCGAATCGATCGGCGAATCATAGGCAGTATTGACGATGTCCTGGCCGATGACGATGAGCTCGCGGCGAACCGCAAGGTCATGCACGGTGCGGCCATAGTCTTCGGCGTTGATGATCGTCGTCGCCTCTGCGGCGAGTCGCGCCAAATAGGCCTGGATCGTCACGCCTGCCGGCAGTTCGATCTCGGGGAGGAACGTCTTGAGCGTGACGACAGTCGCGAGCTTGCCGGCGCGAATGAGTTGCGCTGCGACTTCATAGATGCGGCGGTGCAGTTCCTCCGAGAAATGCTCGGGCTTTAAAAAGTCCGAGACTCTGTCGAAAGCGTCATTGTTGACGAGAATGGCGCCGAGCAGCGCCTGTTCGGCTTCGATATTGTGTGGCGGCGCGCGATAGGCGGGCGCATCCGGCTGCGCGATCTGAATCGCACGCCGGCCCGCCAATTGTTCGATTGGTGGCATCGGTCTTTGTTGACTTTGCGAGACAGCCCTTGGTCGCGAACGCGACGCGCGACTCGTCGGGGGGAAGTTAACAATACATTAACGTGCTGGCGTCGCCACATCCATTTGCGCGCGTCTCTCCAAAGCGCGGCGTTACGAGTCATATCCACACGAGAAAAATAATCTTCGACTGTGCGAAGCATCGCGCTTGCGCTGACGCGAGAATCGGAGGTGAGGCTGGCCGAAAGAAAAACGGCGGCCGAAAGGGCCGCCGATTGACAGTTTCAATTTGCGAAAGCTTACATCTCGACGTCGCCGGCTTCGGCCAGAGCCGCGCCAACTTCAAGGCCGAGATCGTCCATCGACGTCTCTTCCTTGAGCGTGACGCTCTCGCCGCGCGACTGACGCTCGGCCTCTTCTTCCGAACGGGCGACGTTGATGGTGACGCTCACGTCGACTTCCGGGTGCAGATGCACGGGCATCTGATGAAGACCCAATGTCTTGATCGGGTGCACCAGGACGATCTGATCGCGGTTAACCGAGAACCCGCCGGCGGTGGCCGCTTCGGCGATATCGCGCGCTGAAACCGAACCATAGAGCTGGCCGCTCTCGCCCGCCTGGCGAATGATCGTGAAGCTCTGGCCGTTCAGTTTCTCGGCGACGGCGGCGGCTTCCTTCTTGGCTTCGAGATTGCGCGCCTCGATCTGGGCCCGCTGCGTCTCGAAATGCTTCTTGTTGTTTTCCGTCGCCCGCAGCGCCTTGCCGCGCGCCAGCAAGAAATTGCGGGCATAGCCGTCGCGCACGCGCACGGTGTCGCCCATCTGGCCAAGCTTGGCCACGCGTTCAAGCAGAATGACGTCCATCTGTCCTATATCTCCGGGATTGCGGGCTATGTCGAGAAAAACCGGGTGAAAGTCAATCCGGTTTTTGCATGGCGGCCGGGCCGGCGTCGTTCATCCGGGCCCGATAGTTGAAGATGAGGTCGGCTAATCCCAGCGCGGCGAAAAACAGGATCGGCCAGCCCAGGAATCCGAGGGTGAAATAGATAATCGCCAGGACAAGGGCGCTCGAGCGCGAACCGCGCAGGAAAATATGCGCGACGGCGAGTCCCTGGAACGCGAGAAGCAATCCCGTGGTCGTCGCCAGCACCATCCCGATCGGTCCGGCGGGCCCATCGAAGAAGGTTAGCGCGATCCCGCTCAGGAAGAGGCCGCCAATCGCCTTTGGAACGCGGAATTCCTTGGCGATGTCCGGCCAGGGGCGGCCGAGCAGCTTGGAGGCTTGAGCGATCCGTGCGGCGAGCCACAAATTGACGACGTGGATCAAGAGGCCGTAGCCGGCGAGAAACGCTGGAACGGCGCGCGCCACCGAAGCGGAAAGCGTCGTCGGATCGATCTTATCGCCAAGGTCGCGTTCCTTGACCATGAGGTCGAGCAAGATGAAGGCGCGCGCCCGGATCGGGTTGAGCGCCTCGTCAAGCGAGCCGAAGATGACGCTTGCGACAATCAGCCAGAAGATGATCGCCGTCGCCAGAAAGGCCGCCGGCGCGAGCGCCGCCCAGCCCGGCAGATTGCTCGTCAGCCTGTCCCGGCCGCCGCGCGGCGCTCCCGACGCCGCATAAACGGCGCTCCAGGCCGGCGCCGCGATCAACAGCGCATAGGCCATTCCGATCACCGGATTGAGCCACAGGGACAGGATCACCGAGGCGAGGATCGCCGACGTCGCACCATGGATGAGACCGAAAGCGAAGGCGACGATCATGATCGTCAAAGGCGCAAGATGCGCCAGAAGGATTCCGCCGAGGCCGCCCCGCGCCACCACGGCGAAGATCACGGCCGCGGCGACGCCGCCGAGAATCGACACGGCGAAATTCGGCCAGGAGAGAACGCTCTTTTCGGGCACGGGCGATCGGGCTTTCGGGTTGACATGGCTGGGCGCGGAAAGGCGCGCGGCAAGCCAAGAAGCGCCAGACATGCGGAGACGTCGGCGCGCGCTTGCTTTTAGGCCGGACGGGCCGGGAGGGCAAGCCTTGGGGGACGCTGCGTTCTCCGCCAGGAGCCGACTGGATATCATCGCCTAAAGGAGCCGACCATGCCGTCCGCCTTGACCAAAGCCGCCGAAGGCTACCCCCGCCGCGCCTTTAAGGTCGATGAGATCATCGCCATGCAGGACGCCGGGATCAGCGTGACGCGCAAAGGGCCGGATGAAACATTGAGCTGCGCGGCGGTCCTCGAATTCAAATTCCGTCTCGTAGACGCCTGACGCGGACTTCGATTAAGCGCTCATATTGCCGCGATGATATGCGTTCATTGCGCATCGCCATCACAACTCGCGCAATTCCGGCCCCGGCCTTCGCGACAGTACGCGCCAAGTCCCGGCGAGGCCAAGGCCGATCGTGACGCCGAGCGCCGCCAGCGTCGTCGCCGCCACGGTTCCGGGCAGGAAGGCGAAATCGATCTTCATCACGATCGTCGTCATGGCGTAGGCGGCGCCTGCGCCGGCGGCGAGCGCGATCAGCGAGGCGGCGAGACCCACCAGCCCGAATTCCAGCGCATAGGCTGTGGCGAGCCAGAGCCGGGTTGCGCCGAGGGTTTTCAGCACAACTGCGTCGTGGACCCTCGCGCGTTGGCCGCTTGCAAGCGCGCTCGCCAGCGCCAGGATCGCCGTGACGATGGCGAGTCCCGCCGCGGCGCGCGCCGCCAGCGCCAACTGCCCGGCGATCTTGTCGATCGCCGCGAGCGCATCCTTGACGCGCACCGAAACGACGCTCGGAAAGCGTTTGGCCGCTTCGCGCGTGAGGCGGGCGTCGCTGGCGTCGCGCGCCTCGACCGTCGGCGCGCCGTAAGCGACGGTGAAGAGTTCGGTGTATGGCGCGCCGTCGAAGACATTGGGTGAAAACACCATGACGAAATTGATGGCGTAGCTGCGCCAGTCGACTTTGCGCAGACTGGCGATCTTCGCGGTAATCTCTCGGCCGAGCACATTGACCCGGATCGCGTCGCCGATGGTCAATCCCAAACCCTCGGCGATTCTCTGCTCCAGCGAGACGAGCGGCGGCCCGGCGTAATCAGCCGGCCACCATTCCCCTTCCGCCAGCGTAGAGTTCGCCGGAACAGTCGCGGAAAACGTCACGCCGCGGTCGCCTTCGAGCGCCCATTTGGCGTCGTCGGCGACGGCGATCTTGTCGACGGGCTTATCTTTCACGGCGACGATGCGCCCGCGCATCATCGGCACATGTTCGACGCGCGCGCCGGGCGCTTTGGCCAAAACGAAATCGGCGAAGGCCTGGGTCTGCGCCTTCGGAATGTCGATGAAGAAGAAGTTGGGAATTTCTCCGGCGTCAGCGCGCGCCAGCTCGTTGTGAATGGCGCCTTCGACGAGCGCGAGCGCAATGAGCAGCGTTTGCGTCAGGCCGATGGAGATCATCAGCGCCGGCGTCAGGCTTTTCGGCCTCCAGATGTTGGCCAGCGCGAACCGCAGCCGCGCATCTCGCGCACGGGGGAGCGCGCGCGCCAGTCGCATGGCGAGCCATGCGGCGCCGCGCAGCGCGGCGAAGGCCGCAACGGCGGCGGCGACATAGGCCGCGCCGAGCTTCACGTCGAAGGATGCGGTCATGACCAAAGCGGCAAGCGCGATCGCCGCCGCCGCCGCGCCCAGGCGATAGCGCGTGAGAGTCGCGCCCCTGGAATCGTCGCGCAGCAGCGCCGCGACAGGCGTTGCATGCGCGCGGCCCAGCGGGACGAGCGCGAAGATCAACACAACGAGCAATCCGTAGAGCGCGCCAAAGAACGCCCCCTGTGCGTCGAGCGCGGCGGATACCGGCAGATCGGCGAGTTCGCGCAGCGCCTGCGCCCCGGCCCAGGGAATGAGCGCGCCGATGGCGAGCCCGATCAAAATGGCGAAGGCCGCCGCCACCAGAACCTGGGCGAGGGCGATCTTAAACACGCGCGACCCTTCCGCGCCGAGCGCCTTGAGAATCGCGAATTGCGCCCGCTTGCGTTCGACGAAGCCCTGCACGGCGTTCGCCACGCCCGCGCCGCCGGCGACAAGGGCGGTGAGCGCGACGAGCGTCAGCAATTGCGCGAAGCGGTCGAGATTGCGCGAGAACTGCGGCGAGACGGCGTCGCGGGTGCGCGCTTCCCATCCGGCTTGCGGAAAGGCGGCCGCGGCGTCGGCGGCGAAAGCTTTCGCGTCCGCATCGCCTGCGCCATTGAGAGTGACCCGGATGACATTTCTGACGATCGCGCCCGGCGAGGCCAATTGCGCGCCCGAGAGCGCCGCGCGGCTCATCATCACGCGCGGACCGAAGCCGACCCCGCCGGCGAGCTTGTCGGGTTCGCTGCGCAGCATCGTCCGCAGCAAAAAGCGCGAAACGCCGATCGTCACCGTCTCGCCGAGCTTGGCGTCGAGGCGCGCGAGCAGCGTGGGATCGACGGCGACGCCGGGCAGCCCATCCCGCTCCGCCAACGCTTCGGCCAAAGGCATCTCGGGTTCGAGCGCGACTGCGCCGAAGGCGGGATAAGTCTGCGGATCGACGGCCTTGATTTCCACCAGCGCCGCTTCGCCGTCGTCGCGCCTCGCCATCGCCCGCATCAGCGAGACTTCGGACAGCCGTCCCCGCGCCTCGAAAAACGCGCGCTGCTCTGGCGAAAACGCCCGGGAAACGAGGCTGAACGAGGCGTCGCCGCCCAAAATCGTTCGGCCCTCGCGCGCGAGCCCCTGCGCCAGCGACCGCGACAGGCCCGACACGCCGGAAATTGCGGCGACGCCGATGACGATGCAGGCGATGAAGACGCCAAAGCCGCGCGGATCGCCGAGCAGGTCGCGCAGCGCGAAGCGCAGGGCGAAGGGCAGGGCGCTGAAGCGTAGCGCGCTCATGATGCAGCCCGCTCGTTCGCCTCGACGCGGCCCGAACGCAGCAGCACGCGACGGTTGCAACGGTCGGCGAGCGCGGGATCATGGGTGACGAGCACCAGCGTCGCGCCGCGGCGCCGTTGCTGCGCAAAAATCAGGTCGATCACCGCGGCGCCGGTTTCGGAATCGAGATTGCCGGTAGGCTCGTCCGCCGCAAGTATAAGCGGGTCGGGAGCCAGCGCCCGAGCGAGCGCCACGCGCTGCTGCTCGCCGCCCGAAAGCTGCGCCGGATAGTGGGACAGGCGCTCAGCGAGTCCGACCGCCGCAAGCTCGGCCTCGGCGCGCTGGAAAGCGTCGGATTTGCCGGCTAATTCCAACGGAACGGCGACGTTCTCCAGCGCCGTCATGGTCGGGATCAACTGGAAAGACTGGAAAACGATTCCTATGTTTGCTCCGCGGAAACGTGCCAGCGCGTCCTCCGAAAGCGCGCCCAGATCGCGCCCGTCGATCCTGACGCTTCCGGCGTCGGGTCGCTCCAGTCCGGCGAGGGTCATGAGCAACGTCGATTTGCCGGAGCCGGAGGGTCCCAAAAGAGCGACCGTCTCGCCCTGCGCCACGCTCAGGCTGACATTCTTGAGCACATGCACGCGGGCGGCGCCTTCGCCTAAAGTGAGATCGACGCCCTCAACCTCGATAATTTGTCGCCGCACGGAGCAAAACCTTGATTGATGCGCCGCATTCGACGCCCTTGGTCCACTCGCCTTATGGCGCTTTCCGCCGTCCTCTCCAAGCCGCGGCTCTCGCCGTTCTGACGCTCTTCACGCTCGCGGTTGCGCCGGCGCAGGCCCAGCCGGTCCGGATTCTGGCGTTCGGCGACAGTCTGACGGCTGGCGCCGGCATCGCCGCCGAGGATTCGCTTCCGGCGCAGCTCAAGAGGCGCTTGAGCGACGATGGGTTCGACGTCGAAGTCGTGCAAGGAGGCGTTTCCGGCGACACCACGACGACGGGGTTGGCGCGCCTCGACTATACGCTGGGCGCCGGCCCGTTCGACATCGCCATCGTCGAACTGGGCGCAAACGACATGCTCAACGGGCACGACCCCAAGACGGCGCGGGCCAATCTTGATCAAATTCTTACCGTGCTACAGCAGAAAGGCGTTCGTCCGATCCTGACGGCGATGGCGTCGAGCGCCAATCACGGGCAAGCTTACAAGCGGGATTTCGATTCGATGTTTCCGGAGCTTGCCGCCAAACATCAGGTGCCGCTCGTGCCCTTCATCTTGGAAGGCGTCTGGGGTTCGCCCGCACTGCTCATTTCCGACGGCGTTCATCCAAACGGCGCCGGCGTGGCGAAAATCGTGAAAAAGCTTGCGCCCTATGTCGAAAAAACGCTCATCTCGATGGGGGCGAGCAAGAGTTCGCGCGCACAATGAGACGGCGCGATTCCGTTTGGGGAGGATGTCATGCCCAGACTGTTCACGGCCTTGGAGATTCCCCGACCAATCGCGGAAAGCATTGCGCGGCTGCGCGGCGGAATCCCCGGCGCCCGCTGGATCGACGTTGAGAATTATCATGTCACCTTGCGCTTCATCGGCGATGTGGATGACGCTTTCGCGCGCGACGCGGCGAATGCGCTTTCGTTCATCCGTCGACCGGAAGTCACGGTAACTTTCGACCAATTGACGTCCTTTGGCGGCGACAAGCCGCGCGCCATCGTCGCGCGCGCAAGACCGGAGCCGGCGCTGATCGAGATGCAGGCCGAACAGGAGCGCCTGCTGCGCCGGATCGGCGCGCCGCCGGAGCCGCGCAAATTCATCCCGCATGTGACGCTGGCGCGGCTGCGCGGCGCCAGCGCCGGCGCCGTCGCCGCCTATCTCGGGACGCGCGGCTATTTCCCGCCGCTGCGCTTCACCGCCGAGCGCTTCGTGCTCTATTCGTCGCGCGATTCAGTCGGCGGCGGTCCCTATATCGTCGAGGCGGAATACCCGCTGAGCGCGGCGCCGCAAGCGCTGACAGGGACGGCGGGGGGATAAGCGCAGGGCGTGTTCTCGGCGGGGAACTACCGCAGCGCGGGCTTGCGGCCTTCCTTGCGACCGAAGAGTTCGTAATGGGCGAGCGGATTCATCCCGCTTTGCGCCACGTCCGGGTTTTGTCGCAAATATCCGTTCGTCGAGAAAAAGGGTCCCGGATCGAGGCCCTCATTCGCCCCATGCAGGAGATAATGCATGGCGGCGTCGCCCGCGAACCAAACGCGCTCGGCATAGAAGGCAGGATCGAACAGGACGGAAGTCTTCAGGGCGAGATAGGGCTTGACGAGCTTCACGTCGCGCCTGCGCAGCAATAATTCGAAGGCTCTCGCCATCGCAAAGGCGCGGTCGAGTCGGGCGCGTCCGTAACGCTGCGACATGCTCTCGAAAATCTGACAGCTGCGCTCGTTCTCGATGACGCTCGCCTCGTCCTCGATGACCTTTTGAAGAATGTCCTGGCGGCGCGCGTAATGCGCGGCGGTCTCCGGCTCGGAGAAGGTCTTGTATGAGTCGAGGCGCAAATGCGCGTAAGATCCGCCTTGCACTTTATCGTCGATCACTTCTTCGACGATGAAGGGCGACAGGCCGAGGAAATAGGCGTCGGTCAGGAGCAGTCTGAAGCTGTTTGGCGTGAAGGCGGAGCAATGAACGTCGAAATAGGTTTCGTCGTTTTCCACTCGCTGTCGCGCCCAGTCTTCGAAAGCCTCGCGCAAATTCCGTTCGGCGACAAAGCTGAACGAGGCGGCGGACGCCTCCTCGCCGGCGCCTCTCGCGATCATGCTGACCTGCTCGAAGATCTGAGCGCAGGTCGGACGCTCCCTTTCCTCGAAAAACGCTTCGATCCAGGCGGTCAGGCTCGTCCGCGGCCGGTAGAAATCAAGGCATCCGCTTTTGTCGGGAACAACGATGGAGAGAAAGCCGCCCGAGTTGAGGACGCGCCCGCAGGCCTGCAGAAATTTTATCGGATTGGGAAGATGCTCGAAATTATTCGCGGAGATGATGTAGTCGAAAGGCTCGGTCTCCCCCGCGTCGCGGCATATTTCGTCGATGCGCATGGCGTCGCCGACGAGATCGAGGATTCGACCTGAGCGGCCTGCTCGGCCGAAAGAAAAGGATCGGCGGCGGCGCGACGCCTAATAGTCTCCGTGTCGAAAACATCGAGATAGAGGCAATTATAGCCGTCGCGCTTCGAGGCGAGGGGCGAGAAATAGGGGCCGAGCTCGATGCCTCTGGCGTCTTTGTCGGCATGTTTGAGAATTTCATTTCGGCGGCTCATTTTTGCTCAATCGCTTTCGCGGCGAAAATCATCACCGCGCGAAGACGGTGGCGCGCCGGCTTGACGAAGCGGAAGGGCCGGTCAACTTTCCGGCGCCTCCTTCACCATTCGCGCGGTCGCCTCTTTCGCGCGACCCTTTTCAACGATCGCCGCGAGCGACGGGTCCTTCGCCACCGCCTCATCGATCAGCCGATTGGACGTTTCCTCGATCTCCCCCGTCAGCCGATTGAAAAAATCGCGCGCCACCATTCCTGGCGCGATCAGCGGCAGGAATTCGATCACCACCGTTCCCGGCCGGACGATGAACGACCGGCGCGGCCAAAAGAGCCCCGAATTCACCGCAACCGGCAACACCGGCGTGTCGGTCGCGGCGTAAAGCTGGGCGACGCCGAATCTGTATTGCGGCGGCGCTCCGGCCGGACGGCGGGTGCCTTCAGGGAAAATGAAGAGCTGACGTCCCTGTGTGAAGATTTTCTTCGATTTGGCGATCAGCTGCGGCATGAGCTTGCCGCCTTTGGCGCGATCGATGGCGATCTGCTCGGCGGCCAGCAGATACCAACCGAAAAAAGGCAGCCAGATCAGCTCGTGCTTCAAGATGTAGCTGAAGTCGGGAAATTTGATCGGCAGGACGAAGGTTTCCCAGATCGACTGGTGCTTGCAAGCGACGATCACCGCTCCTTTCGGGATGTTTTCGAGTCCCCGCCAATCGATCTTCAGTCCGCAGATTTTGTCGAGCAGCCAGAGATTGGCGCGCCCCCAAGTGCGCCCGAGCTCCTGATTGATCTGGCGCCGCATCGGCATCGCCGGCAGCCAAATGATCATCAGCCCGAACATGTTCAGGAAAAACAGAATCTGAAAAACGAGCGAGCGCAGGAAGAGCATTGGCGAAATCGGGCGCGAGGAGGACGTCGGGCGCTTTTTAGGGCGCCATGGAGCGCATAAACAAGGCTTATCAGAATCGCGCCGACGATGATCCGCTCTTGGCCCTCCAATCCGCCCGTGGCGCCTGTCATTTGCCTTCGGCCTGAATAATGCTATGAGCACCCGCCAACCCCTGACGGCGCAGGCCGTCATTTTTCCATTCACGGCTGACGCGCTCGCGCCGCCGCGCAAAGGAGTTGGCGCCTATGGCCATATCGCCCATCACGTTGACCGAAGCGCTCACCTTCGATGACGTGCTGCTGCGGCCAGGCCATTCGAGGGTGATGCCGTCCGGCGTCGATGTTACGACCCGCTTGACCCGCGAAATCTCGCTCAATCTGCCGATCGTCTCGGCGGCCATGGACACGGTCACCGAGGCGCGTCTCGCCATCGCCATGGCGCAGGCGGGCGGCATCGGCGTCCTCCACCAAAACCTGTCGCCGGCCGCGCAGGCGGCGGAAGTGCGCAAGGTCAAGCGCTACGAAAGCGGCATGGTGATCGATCCGATCACCATCTTCCCCGACGAAACCCTCGCCGATGCGCTCGCCCTGATGGCGGGCCACGGCATTTCCGGAATTCCGGTCGTGGAGCGCGCCGGCGACGGCGGCATGGGTAGGCTCGTCGGCATTCTCACCAATCGCGATGTGCGCTTCGCCCAGGACCGCAGCCAACCGGTGGCTGAACTGATGACGAAAAGGCTCGTCACGGTGCGGGAAGGCGTGGGGCAGGCGGAAGCCCAACGGCTGCTGCACGAACATCGCATCGAGAAACTCCTCGTCGTCGATGAAGATTATCGCTGCGTCGGGCTCGTCACCGTCAAGGACATCGAGAAGGCGACGCTTCACCCATACGCCTGCAAGGATCACGAGGGACGGCTGCGCGTCGCTGCAGCATCGACCGTCGGCGACCACGGCTTCGAGCGCGCGCTTCAGCTGATCGACGCCGGCGTCGACTGCGTGGTGATCGACACGGCGCATGGGCATTCGCAGGCGGTGATCGATCAGGTGGCGCGGGTGAAGAAAGCGTCGAACAAGGTGTCGATCATCGCCGGCAACATCGCCACCGCCGAAGCCGCCAAGGCGCTGATCGGCGCCGGGGCCGACGCCATCAAGGTTGGCATCGGACCCGGTTCGATCTGCACGACAAGAATTGTCGCTGGCGTGGGTGTGCCGCAGCTCACTGCAATCATGGAGGCGGCTGAAGAGGCGCGTAGAGCCGACGTGCCGGTGATCGCCGACGGCGGCGTCAAATATTCAGGCGACCTTGCGAAGGCGATCGCGGCGGGGGCGGACGTCGTCATGATCGGCTCGCTCTTCGCCGGCGCCGAGGAATCGCCCGGCGAGGTGTTTTTGTATCAGGGCCGCTCGTTCAAAGCCTATCGCGGCATGGGATCGGTGGGCGCGATGACCGCCGGGTCGGCGACACGCTATTTTCAGGGCGATGTGAAGGAACAGCTCAAACTGGTGCCTGAGGGGATCGAAGGGCAGGTGCCTTATCGCGGCCCGATCGCGCCAATTCTTTACCAGTTGGCGGGCGGCCTGCGCGCCGCGATGGGCTATGTCGGCGCCCCGACGATCAAGGAGTTTCAGGAGCGCGCGCAATTTGTTCGCATCACCAACGCCGGATTGCGCGAAAGCCATGTGCATGACGTAGCGATCACGCGCGAAAGCCCGAACTATCCGACAGGCGTTTGAGACGGGCAAAAAAAAGGGGCCGCGCAACGGCCCCTAAGCCATGGGAGAAAAGTGAAGGAGGAAACGTCTGGAATGCAAAACAGCTTAAAAGTGAGCGCCAGATAAGAGAACAATGAGAGCGGGCTCCCTCGTCCAAGGGCTTGAGCCTCTCAACGTTCATTAAAAAGTTACGATAAAATTCGTTCCTGCGCGTCATTCGAATTGATGATGACGGGTACTTTTTTTAGAGGCGCGAAGAAGGGCCTCGCAAGGGCCCACCAAATTTGAGTCAGAAAGGGCTGTTCGTAGAATTACTCAAATGGCGGGTTGAAAATTGAGCGCGTAGTATGGAACCCCGAGTTTTTGAAGCGTCCGCGGAAATTTCGTCCGCCCCCCCGACGTTCAAGGAAAACGTTAAGACAAAGAAAACGGGCCGGCATCATCCAAATGGATGAGACCGGTCTAAAATTAATTTAAATCAATTGTATACGCTTATTCGTCCTTTGGCCCGCCGAGCGCGGCCAGTCCGCTAAGAAGCGCGACCACTTCCGCCTGCCGGTTGCAGCCGGTTTTTTCCATCACGCCGCGCAGATGGGTGCGCACAGTGTTGCGCGACACGGACTGCTCGGCCGCGATGTCTTCGAGGTTCTTGCCGGCGACAAGGCCGCGGGCGACGCGCGCCTCGGCGGGCGTGAGATCGTAGAGCGACTGAACCAGCTCGGTCGCCGGGGCTTGGGGCGAGCCGACCGGCGTCATCACCAGAACCGCCGCGCAGCGCACGAAAATGTCCCGCGCTGCGCCGCGGATCGGCACAAGATTGGCGATCATCGGACTTGCGCCGTCGCCTGAGCGGGCCGCGAAGGATCTCGGCGCGCCGACGCGGTCGTGATCGAGCGCATTCATCGCTTGACGCAGGAGACCGTCGGCGGCGGCGTCGATGAGCGACACGCGGTCATGCGCGCGCCAGCGGACATAATTGCTCAGTCCGCCGCTCGGGTCGTTGGCCGAAATGACGCGCCCGTCGTCGTCTAGCACGAGCGCAGGAAGGCCGATGAGCGCGAAGGTTTCGCCGGCGACTCGCGCGCGCTCGAGCTGTAGCCGCGTGGCGAGGAACGCGGCGCGCGCCAGATGCGGGCGCAGTTCGTCGAGCTGGCGGATGATCGAGGGCTCGACCGGTCCGCGATTATGCGCGCGCTCGAGGCAGATGATGCCGGTGTCGCCGGTCGGCAGCGAGATCGCCGTCGCGGCGCTGAATCCGAGCCCGCGCGGCCGCAGGAATTCAGAGTAGTTGGGATCGCGTTCGAGCTCCTCCGCCGTATAGACGTCATCATCGGTGAGAAAGCCCGGATGGCGCCGGCTGAACAGCTTGCCGCCGCGCGTGCAATTGCTCAACCAGTCGCCGCGCATGAAGTTCTCGACATGCTCGCAAATCGCTGGAGACGCCGTCCATCGTGAGACTCGTTCGCGCGCCGCGAACAGCACGCCTCCCTGCGCTTCGGCCAGATGTGAAAGCTCGTCGAGGACATCCGGCCACATGTCCGGCGCAAATGAACATTCGTAAATGCGGTCGATGAGTTCCTGAACCATCCTCAAAATCTCTTGTTGGACGGCCACGCTAAAGGCGCGAGCGCTCGAAATAATTCCTATGCAAACGTGCGGCCGGCGAGATGGTTCCAGCCGGCCGCCCTATTGGCGCGGTGATCGATTCCAAAAGTTCAGAGCGCGCTCTTCTGCGAAAAACCGGATTCCACTTTTTCGCGGCGCGCTCTAGTGCCTGCCGGCGTCGATCGCGACCCCTTTGCGCTCCTTATGGATATAGGCGATGAACGCCGTCATCTTCGGATCGTCGGCCGGAAGCGCGGCTCCCTGCAGCGGGTTTCTGATGCACCAGTTCACCATTTCGAACAGCTGCGCGACCTTGCCAAGCTGCTTTTGGAATTTCGGATAAGTCTCCGGATGGGTGTTTGCGGCGTTGGGATGGCACTGCGCGCAGGCCACGCCGTTCGTGCCTACAGCTCCACTGGTCCAAAGCTCGCGGCCTTTCTTCGCGACGGAATCAAATTCGCCCTGCCAGCGGTCGATGTCCGTCGTCGTAAATTCGTCGGCGCGCGTTGCCGGCGAAAGCAGCACAGCGCTCAAAACAAGCGCAATCGTGTAGCGGCGCATCGTCACTCTCCTCGACCTAGTGCTCAGATTCCTTGAATCCGCTCATATGCGGTGGATTCCGTCGGAGCACTGCTGCGTTTATACACTTGTTCAGCGATTTGCTGAACGAGATAGGTTGATCATGGCGGCTCCACGTCGAGTGATCGAGTTGGCGTTTACGGAGAGCGACCTGGCGGAGTTAATGAGGCTTGCGCGTTCGCGGACAGAACCGGCGAGCCGGGTCGAACGCGCGCGGATGCTCCT
>NZ_JAKFWS010000068.1 GCF_021731785.1 Methylocystis sp. | reverse complement strand
TCGCCCCGCCCGTCTCCGCCAGAACCTTGGTGATCGCCGCCGTCAAAGACGTCTTGCCATGGTCGACGTGTCCGATCGTCCCAATGTTGCAGTGCGGCTTCGTGCGTGAAAACTTTTCCTTGGCCATCGCCGTGCTCCTCTAAAGAGTTCCGTTCGCCCGTAGTGATCGAGATCAGGCGTATTTCGCCTGCACCTTCTTCGACTCCGCCTCGGGCACTTGTTCGTAGTGATCGAATTGCATCGTGTAGCTCGCGCGTCCCTGGGTGAAGGAGCGCAGCTGATTGACGTAGCCGAACATGTTGGCGAGCGGCACCATGGCGTTGATCACCACGGCGTTGGCGCGCATGTCCTGGCCCTGAATCTGTCCGCGGCGCGAATTCAGATCGCCGATGACCGAGCCGGTATATTCTTCCGGCGTCACCACCTCGACCTTCATGATCGGCTCGAGCAGCACCGAGCCGCCCTTCTGCAGCGCTTCGCGGGTCGCGGCGCGCGACGCGATCTCGAAGGCGAGCACCGACGAGTCGACGTCGTGGAAGGCGCCGTCGATGAGCGTCGCCTTCAGATCGACCACCGGGAAGCCGGCGAGAATGCCCGACGTCGTTACCGACGCAATGCCCTTGTCGACGCCGGGGATATATTCCTTCGGCACCGCGCCGCCGACGATCTTGCTTTCGAATTCATTGCCCTTACCGGCTTCGTTGGGTTCGAAAATGATCTTGACGCGCGCGAACTGGCCGGTGCCGCCGGTCTGCTTCTTATGCGTGTAGTCGATTTCCTGCTTGCGCCCGAGACGCTCGCGATAGGCGACCTGCGGCGCGCCGATATTGGCGTCGACCTTGTAGGTGCGCTTCAAAATGTCGACCTTGATGTCGAGATGCAGTTCGCCCATGCCCTTGAGGATGGTCTGGCCGCTTTCCTGATCGGTCGAAACGCGGAAGGAGGGATCCTCCGCCGCAAGCTTCTGCAACGCGATGCCGAGCTTCTCCTGATCGGCTTTCGACTTCGGCTCGATGGCGATTTCGATGACCGGATCCGGGAACTCCATGCGCTCCAGGATCACCGGCTTCTGCATGTCGCAGAGCGTGTCGCCGGTGCGCGTGTCCTTGAGGCCCGCGAGCGCGACGATGTCGCCCGCATAGGCCTCTTTAATGTCTTCGCGGTTGTTGGCGTGCATCAGCAGCATACGGCCGATGCGCTCTTTCTTCTCCTTCGTCGAATTGAGCACGGTCGTGCCTGAGTCGATCTTGCCCGAATAGACGCGGGCGAAGGTGATCGTGCCGACGAAGGGGTCGTCCATGATCTTGAAGGCGAGCATCGAGAAGGGCTCGGAATCGAGCGGTTTGCGATCCAGTTCCGCGCCCGTGTTAACATCGACGCCCTTGATCGCCTCGCGATCGACAGGCGACGGCAGATAATGCACGACGGCGTCGAGCAGCGGTTGCACGCCCTTGTTCTTGAAGGCCGAGCCGCAGAACACCGGAATGAAGGCGATCTTCCGCACGGCGATGCGGATGAGTCTGTTCAGCGTCTCCTCGTCCGGCTCCTGGCCGTCGAGATAGGCCGCCATGGCCTCGTCGTCCATTTCGACGGCGGCTTCGATCAGCGCCAAGCGATATTCCTTGGCCTTGTCGAGAAGGTCGGCGGGAATGTCCTCATCGTGATATTTCGCGCCAAGCCCCTCGTCTTCCCAGACGACGGCCTTCATGCGCACGAGATCGATGATTCCCTTGAAATTCGATTCCGAGCCGATCGGCAGTTGCGCGCAGACCGGGCGGCCGCCAACGCGGGTCTTGATTTCCTCGACGCAGCGGTCGAAGTCGGCGCCGATCTTGTCCATTTTGTTGACGAAGACGATGCGCGGCACATTGTATTTGTCGGCCTGACGCCAGACCGTCTCGGTCTGCGGCTCGACGCCCTGATTGCCGTCGAGAACGCAAACCGCGCCGTCGAGCACGCGCAGGCTGCGCTCCACTTCGATCGTGAAGTCGACGTGGCCGGGCGTGTCGATGATGTTGAGGCGCTTGCCGTTCCAGAAGGTCGTCGTCGCGGCCGAGGTGATGGTGATGCCGCGCTCCTGCTCCTGCTCCATCCAGTCCATCGTCGCGGCGCCTTCGTGCACCTCGCCGATTTTATGGCTCTTGCCGGAGTAATAGAGGATGCGCTCCGTCGTCGTCGTCTTGCCCGCATCGATGTGGGCCATGATGCCGAAGTTACGGTAGTCCTCGATCGGATGAGAGCGGGCCATAACAATTGTCCTCGTGAAAGCTCGTGCGCCTTACCAGCGGTAATGCGAGAAGGCGCGGTTGGCTTCCGCCATGCGATGGGTGTCTTCGCGCTTCTTCACCGCGGCGCCGCGGTTGTTGGAGGCGTCGAGCAGTTCGGCCGACAGGCGGTCGACCATGGTCTTATCGTTGCGGGCGCGCGCCGCGGTGATGATCCAGCGGATGGCGAGCGCCTGACGGCGCTCGTTGCGCACTTCGACCGGCACCTGATAGGTGGCGCCGCCGACGCGCCGCGAGCGCACTTCGATCGCCGGCGCGACATTGTCGAGCGCCTGCTTGAACACGGCGAGCGGATCGCTCTTGGCTTTCGACTCGACCTGGTCTAGCGCGCCATAGACGATCTGCTCGGCGACCGACTTCTTGCCGTCGTACATGATCGAGTTCATGAATTTCGCGAGGACGACGTCGCCAAATTTGGCGTCCTCGATCACTTCGCGCTTCTCGGCCCGGTGGCGTCTCGACATGACCTAATCTCTCTTCTCATCGTCATGGCCGGGCTTGACCCGGCCATCCGTTGATTGTGTTCGCGATCCTCGGTCTCGGCGCCGGCCTCGCCCGAGGATGACCTTCGCTACGCTCCGGTCACTTCGGACGCTTCGCGCCGTATTTCGAACGGCGCTGCTTGCGGTCCTTGACCCCTTGCGTGTCCAGTACGCCGCGCAGAATGTGATAGCGCACTCCGGGAAGATCCTTGACGCGGCCGCCGCGGATCATCACGACCGAATGCTCCTGAAGATTGTGGCCCTCGCCCGGAATGTAGCCGATGACCTCGAATCCGTTGGTCAGGCGCACCTTGGCGACTTTGCGCAGCGCCGAATTCGGCTTCTTCGGCGTCGTCGTATAGACGCGAGTGCACACGCCGCGCTTCTGCGGGCAGGACTGCAGATGGCGCGCCTTCTCGCGATAGGTCGGCGCTTGGCGCGGCTTGCGGATCAATTGGCTGATCGTCGGCATTCAATAGGGTCCTTCGCGTGATTGCGAATGGCGGATTTCAAGGTGGTCCCGGCGCGCATGGCCCTAGGGCATGCGCAAACGAGCGAAGCGCCGATGGCCGCAGGGGCCAAGGCGCTTCTAACGCAGAGGATCCCGTCGCCGGGATCGTGCCTTCCTGTCCGACGAGTCTGTGGACGAGTTCTGATCGAAAAAGTCTTACAACTTTTTCGGAACGCGTCCTACGCGCCGGCATAATTGCCAATTACGCTTGGCGGTCACAGGCAAGGCGACAGCGTTTAAGTTCGAAGGATCGAGAGCGAGGCGCTCGCCGACGGCGTGAACTTACGGCCTGTCGAAAGTGGGCGGAACCTAATGGCGACGTTGGGCGGCGTCAAGGGAAGAATGTCACGCTGCTTCCAAAAAGGTGATGTTCTTGCTCAAGCCCCCAAGGCCGCATAGCATTCGCCCCAAAGACGACGCGTCCCGCTTTTCAACATCAAGCGGGACATCCCCACCCGGGGAATGTCCCCTTCGTTTTAAATGCCTTCCTGCGGGCCGTCTGGCCGGAATGACATTGTGAAACCCGTCGTACGATTTTCCTGTGTAATTGACAACGAACCCATTTTTCTTGCGCAAGCGATGAGATGGGCGCGAAGCCTAATCGAAATCGCCAACGTTCCGCCTGAAGATCTTGTCGTACATTACACTCAGGGGTTGGGCCAGGATTGTGTGGCGAGCTTCTCGCCGCTCGGCGTCAGAACGACCGAAGTGCAGGCGGTTTCGCGGCAGCGCCCGCATCTCAACAAACTCGCACAATTGCGGTCGGACTTCCTCCGCGATGCCGATCTGGCTGTGTTATGCGACTGCGACACGTTCTTTGTTGCCGATCCGCGACCCTATTTCGCGAAAAATATGGTCGCGGCCGCGGTCGTGGACAGCCCGAACCCGCCGATCGAAATCTGGGACATCCTGCTCCAGCGCGCCGGGCTGACGCGTCGGCGACCCGACATCGCCGTGGGTTCGGCCGCCGCCATGACTATTTTCGAGAACAGGAACGGCGGCCTCTACGTCCTGCCCGGTGCGCGGCTTGGCGAACTCGACGAGCCCTGGAGCAAATGGGCTCAGTGGCTCGAGGCGCAGGCGGATGTTCTCGGCGTCTATACGTTTTACATCGATCAGATCGCGTTCGCGCTGACTTGCCTAGAGCTTTGCATTGAACCGGATCTGCTGCCGAAAGCCCTGAACTTTCCAACCCATCTGGCGGCGGCCGATATTGGCGACGGCGCGCCGATCATGCTGCACTACCATCGCCAGGTGGACGATAGCGGCATGCTTCAGCCACTGGGCCAGCTTACGGTCGATCGAGCGGTCGCCTTCGTCAACGAGAGCCTGGCCAAACCAGCGGCGATACGCCGGAAGCGCCGGTTGTTGCTCCATGTCGGATTGCCCAAGACCGGAACCAGCTCGCTGCAGCGATGGTGCTATGCGAATTCCGACCGGTTCCTTGAACAGAGCATCCGCTACCCGACGCCCAGCGCCGACACCGCGCAGCCAAAACACCAGTTCATGGTTTCGGACCTGATGGCTGGCGATCTTTCCCGCACCGCCCAGGCGGTCGCCGAGGGCAGCGAAGAAAGCACGGTCCTCACCACCGAGGGGTTGACCAACCATCTCTACGATTTTCGTCCGATCGGGCTGGAGAAGATCCGCGGCCTTTTCGAAGCATTTCACCTGACAGTGTTCCTGGTTCATCGGAAACCAGAAGACTGGCTGAGGTCGTATCACAAGCAGTGCGCGATCAATCCGCGGAATGCCGAGTTCTACTATGGAACGGGACTGGATCTCCAGGCGTTCCGCGAGTTGCCGCGCGTTCGCAAGCTGATGAACGTCCCTAACCTCGCCCAGGACTGCGCCGCGGCGTTCGGCGCAAAAGAGGTCGTCACTATGGAATACGATTCCGATTGGCTGGTACGTTTTCTTGGCCTCTGCGGCTACACGCCGACCGAAAAGGTCGAACTGGAGGTCACCAACGAGAGCGTGCCCGACTGGCTCTTCGAGGGGGTCCTGCGGATCAACCGCCAGCCCTTCAGCGACAACGCCCGCATTGCATGGCTAGGCACACTGCAGCGCTTCGCCAATTCGCGGCATGCCGGCCTGAGGAAGCACGAGGCGACTGCGAATTCCCACGACCTGTGGCGGGAACTCGATCCAAACCTGATTGACAGGATTGCATCCCCGGATGCCCGCTGGGCGGGCTACCGAGAGCTGCTCGCGAACTGGGCCGGCGCTAAAGCGCCCGGCGGGCGGCGCGCGTGGAGCGCGCCCCGCTTCGGTCAGTTACGTGATGGAAAGATGCCTTCCAGCGCAATGCACCACATCAGGGTGAGATAGGGCCCCCTTTGGCTCACCAGCTGGACGCCCCCGCTGGGCTGGATCATGTCGGCGGCCATGACGCGGTTGGGCGGACCGTCGTGATAGGTGTCGTCGTCGCCGACGCCGCCGGCCAGATACCGGTCCTGCAGGCCGCCCTTGTCGGCGGTGACGTTGGTCGCCTGCACGCCGTGATTGTGAGGCGGCATCTGGTTGATTGTCAGGGTGAAGCTCTCGCGGCCGCCGACCTGGCCCTCGAGATAGTTGGAAAGGCCCGGCCCGGTCCCCTGGTGGATCGGCGCGCGGCCGCGAAGGTCAGGCAGCGCGAAGGTGGTCTGGCCGTTGCCGCCATAGGTCGTGCCGAGCAGGGAAAACAGGGCCGTGTTCTGCGAAATGGCGAGAATTTGGCCGTCCGCCTGCGCCCATCCGCGGGGACAGAAATTCGCGGCCGTGACCATCAGCTGGCCGAGGAAGGGCTCGGCCTGCGCCGCAGCGGGGGACATCGATGCGAAAGTCGCGACGACCGACAACGAAGCGGCGATCGGGAGAACCGCGAAGAGTCTGTGTGCCATATTGTTTCCTTCGAATATCGTTATCGTTGCAATGCGCCAAATTAGCATTAAGTTTTGCGAAGTTACAAGGGGCGGCACAACCAAATTGTCGTTGTAACCAAGCCGATTCTCTTGCCTATCCGGTTATTGCCCACACCCCTAAATGTGGGGTGCACCCAATCCCCGGGGTAAAGCCCGTCGAATGTCGGCGGGGCTGCCTCGGCCGGCATCCTTGTCGCGCCGATCGGGGCATCCGCGGGCACCGACAGCGTAGATCGCCGCGGGCGACGAACGCGCCGCAAATCGTCGCAGGCGGCGAAGTGGCCGTTCAACGCTGCCGTGAAAGCCGATAAGCTCACGCTGAACAATCGAATAAACAGGGAAGGACCGTCGAATGAGCCATGTCGCGCATGAGCTGCATGAAGAATTTCCACAACAGGCCGAAGCGATTCATGCGCTAAAGGCCGGGAACGCCCATTTCGCCCGCATCGCCGAGGATTATCATGCGCTCAACCGCGCCATCCACCGCATGGAGACCAATGTCGAGCCGGCCGAAGACGCAACCATCGAAAATCTGAAAAAGAAGCGGCTCGCGCTCAAGGACGAGATCGCCGGCTTCCTGGCGACGGCGTAAGCCTCGCGACCCCGCCCAACCCTCGCCCGGCGCTCCGAATTCAGGGAGCGACGGCATGGAGTCCGCCGTCATGCCCGGCCTTGCGCCGGGCATCCACGAGGCTACGGCGCCAAACGCGTAGTAGGAGGCCTCTCAGGGCGTGGATGGTCGCAACAAGCGCGGCCATGACGCGGGGAACCGGCCGCCTGCCACGGCGCCGCGCTACCGGTATTGCGCCGGCGGCTGCGGATTGTTGGCGGGGTTGCTGTCGTGCTTGGTGAGCCGCGTCACCAGCGGGCCGCCGACGAGCGGGGCAATTTCGGCCTCCAGCGCGTCGGCCACGTCCTTGCCGTAAACTTCCTCCCCGCCGACATGGATCGAGAAGGCCTTGCCGTGCTTCTCGATTTTCGCCGGGTCTTCGATCACCGCCTTGGTCCATTTGTAGAGCGGAAAATCGTCTTGGCCCTCGCGTTCGGCGGCCGCGACATAGTCGCGAAAGGCGTCGAGCTGGTTGCGCAGCTGCGCATTGTGCTTCGCCAAAATATCCCGCAAGGGCTGAAGTTCCGGATTTCCGGGGTCCTTCCGGGCGAGCCCGGCCGCCGCGTCGGCGAGATTGACCCGAACCTGATATGCCCAGTCTTCGCTCATCGCTCCACTCCCCGTGCGCCGCGCGCTACGTCGCTTCTTCTACATTAAGATTTAGCGCCGACCGCAGCCGGGCCTGAAAGAACATGAAGAAGATTGGCTTGGAGCTGGGGCTTGCCAACCCCCCGGCGGCGACACCCGTCGCGCCGCAGCTCTATCTCATTGTCGCCATTCTGATTAATGGCGCACGACCGGCAACACGACCAGGAATAAGATGATTTTTTCAGCGATCTGTGTATAAAGGTCGAGCGGCGCCGGAGCGGCGCCGCCTTTGGATCGGACGTTGGCCACATTTCAGCCGCCTTGGCCCCGGACTTTGTCGGCGTCGACAACGCGCCTTCCGGAAGTCCCGCCGTCGAGTCGAGAGAATGTCGACAGTTGCGCCAACGTTGCGCCCTTGCAGGCCGTAGGCGGCCGCTTTCGCGCGGAAACGCAGTCATGTTGCGCCGTCCTCGACGGTTGAGTCGCGGCCGCAAATAGCAAAGGTTGAAGATGCCGACCATCGCTCTCGTCGACGACGACCGCAACATTCTCACCTCCGTCTCCATTGCTTTGGAAGGCGAGGGCTATCGGGTCCAGACCTATACCGACGGCGCGCAGGCGCTCGACGGGCTGCGCGCCAATCCTCCTGATCTGGCGATCTTCGATATCAAGATGCCGCGGATGGACGGCATGGAGCTTCTGCGCCGACTGCGGCAGAAGTCGGACCTGCCGGTGATCTTTCTCACCTCCAAGGACGAGGAGATCGACGAACTCTTCGGCCTGAAGATGGGAGCGGACGACTTTATCCATAAGCCCTTCTCGCAACGGCTGCTGGTCGAACGGGTAAAAGCGATTTTGCGGCGCGCCAATCCCAAGGAGGCCGCCGCCCAGAAGGAAACCGAGGCCAAGG
The DNA here is from genome assembly GCF_021731785.1 of Methylocystis sp. GTDB lineage: Bacteria > Pseudomonadota > Alphaproteobacteria > Rhizobiales > Beijerinckiaceae > Methylocystis. The sequence continues at coordinate 59,410 of NZ_JAKFWS010000068.1, read as the reverse complement.
TTCTGGAGCGCGGCGCGCTGGTCATGGATCCCGAACGCCACACCTGCACCTGGCGCGGCGACCCAGTCGTGCTGACGGTGACCGAATTCCTGATTTTGCAGTCGCTGGCGCAGCGTCCCGGCGTGGTGAAAAGCCGCAATGCGCTCATGGACGCCGCCTATGACGATCAGGTCTATGTCGACGACCGCACGATCGACAGCCACATCAAGCGTTTGCGCAAGAAATTCAAGATCGCCGACAATGAATTCGAAATGATCGAAACGCTCTACGGCGTGGGCTATCGATTCAAGGAAGCCTGAGTTCTCGCGGAGGGTGCGCGAGATGGACGCAAGCATCGAGGGCGCGGGCGACGGCGACGTCGCCGACGAACCGGTCGCGGAAGCGCGCCGCCAGACGGCCGGCGCGGCGCCGGCGCGCGCCGCGGCGGCGCGGGCGCGGCTGTGGCGGACGATTTCCATCCGCCTGTCGCGCGCGCTGCGCACCGTTCAGTCGCATCTTTCATCGTCGCTGACCCGCCGCATCGTCGTTCTCAATCTCGGCGGACTCGTCGCGCTGCTGGCGGGCTTCCTCTATCTCAACCAGTTCCGCGAAGGTCTGATCGACGCTCGAGTGCAGAGCTTGCAGACGCAGGGCGAGATTATCGCCGCCGCGGTGGCGGCCTCGGCGACGGTCGACACCGACGCCATTTCGATCGACCCGGAAAAGCTGTTGAAGCTCGCCCCCGGGGAAAGCGCCAACGGCGCTGAAGGCGGCTCGCCGCTGGAGTTTTCGCTCAATCCCGAGCGCGTCGGCCCGCTGCTGCGGCGGCTGGTGTCGCCGACTCGGCTGCGGGCGCGCATCTACGATCGCGACGGCTTTCTGCTGCTCGATTCGCGCTCCGTCTCAGGCCGCTCGAACATTTTGCGCTTCGAACTGCCGCCGGCGAGCGACCCGCCCGTGACCATCGACGCGTCATCCTTCCTTGAACGAACGCTGAATTTTTTCCAGCGCCTGTCGCATCGTCCGGAACTGCCGCTTTACGAAGACATCGGCATGGGCAACGGCAAGGCCTATCCCGAGATCGGCAGCGCGCTCGACGGGCGCATCCATTCAGTGGTTCGCGCCAATGCAAAAGGCGAATCGATCATTTCCGTCGCCGTTCCCATTCAGCGCTTTCGTTCGGTGCGCGGCGCGCTGCTGCTCTCGACGATGAGCGGCGACATCGACGCCATTATCGTCGCGGAACGATGGGGCATCATCCGCATCTTTCTGGTCTCGGCCGGGGTGATGCTGCTGATTTCGCTGTTCTTCACCAACACCATCACCGAGCCCATGCGCCGCCTCGCCGAGGCTGCCGAACGCGTGCGGCGCGGCGCGAAATCGCGCCAGGAAATCCCGGATTTTTCGGACCGGCCGGACGAAATCGGCCATCTTTCCGGCGCGCTGCGCGACATGACGAAGGCGCTCTACAACCGTATCGACGCGATCGAGCATTTCGCCGCCGACGTGGCGCACGAACTCAAGAATCCACTCACCTCGCTGCGCAGCGCCGTCGAAACGCTGCCGATCGCCAGAACCGACGGGGCGCGCGACAGGCTGCTCGCCATCATCAAACATGATGTTGGCCGGCTCGACCGGTTGATCAGCGACATATCCGACGCCTCTCGGCTCGACGCCGAGCTTGCGCGCGCCGACATGGGCATCGTCGACCTCTCGGCGGCGTTGTCCACCGTCGTCGAAGTGGCGCGCGCCGTAGACTACGGCGACGGCGTCAAGATCGAGCTGACGGTGCGTCCGTCTCCCCACGACCCAACGCGCGGCCACTGGCGCGTCCTGGGACATGATTCGCGACTCGGCCAGGTGCTCAACAATCTGATCGATAACGCCAAGTCGTTTTCGAAGCCTGGCGGGACCGTGCGCGTGCGGCTGTGGCCCGAACGCGCCAAGGGCCCCGGGGGTCAGCAGCTCGAAGGCTTCGAGATCATTATCGACGATGACGGCCCTGGAATTCCCGATCGCGCGTTCGACCGCATCTTCGAGCGTTTCTATACCGATCGGCCGGAACAGGGATTTGGCCAGAATTCGGGGCTGGGGCTGTCGATTTCCCGCCAGATTATCGAGGCGCACGGCGGACGTATCCGCGCGCTCAATCGCACGCGCGCGCATCCCCAGGGCACTGACGGGCCGCGCGCCGGCGATACCGTGCTTGGCGCCCGCTTCGTCGTCTGGCTGCCGGCGGCGCGATGACGCCGCCGCAGGCGCCCGCATATGTGCACGCCAATGCGCTCGTCCTCGGCGAAACCGGCCTGCTGCTTCGCGGACCGCCCGGCGCTGGCAAGAGCACGCTGACCCTGGAGCTGGTCGACCGCTGGCGGGCGCGCGGCGCATTCGCGGCCCTTGTCGGCGACGACCGTGTGGCGCTCGACGCCCGCCACGGCCTGTTGATCGCCAGGCCGCATCCATCGATCCGGGGGATGATCGAGGCGCGCGGCCTTGGGATGTTGCGCGTTGACTATGAGCCCGCCTGCGTGGTGCGGGCCGTGATCGATCTTCTCGCGCTCAAGGAGGCACCAAAACGATATCCGGAGGAGAGTGAAAGTCAGATTGAATTGAGCGGCGTTACATTGCCGCGCATTTTCGAAAACGCCGCGCGCGTCGGTGTTCTGACGCGGATTGGCTCCTACATTCAGGATCTTGCGACAAATTGACTGCGCCCTGCTGTTTTCGCTTGCCTATTTCGCGGCGTTGCACAAAATGTCGCCCCTGTTGAACGGGGCGATTACGGCTGACGCAACGGCTCCGAATATGCAGTGGCGCCGTTCGCCCCATGCGGCCGACGCGTTTTTAAGATGTCGGCGCACAAGAGACGTCTGCATGAGTGGTAGGGTCGTATGATCGGAATGGTCTTGGTGACCCACGGCCACCTTGCCACTGAGTTTCGCGCGGCGCTTGAACACGTCGTGGGACCTCAAAAGCAGATTGCGGCGATCTCGATTGGGCCCGAGGACGATATGGAGCGCCGGCGCGCCGACATCATTGAAGCGATCCGCGAGGCCGACACCGGCGATGGCGTAGTGCTGCTCACCGACATGTTCGGCGGAACGCCCTCCAATCTAGCAATCTCGGTGATGGACGGCGCAAGGGTCGAAGTGCTCGCGGGGGTCAACCTGCCAATGTTGATTAAGCTCGCTTCGGTCCGCGATACGCAACCGCTGGAGCAGGCGGTGCTGCAGGCGCAGGACGCCGGGCGCAAATATGTTTACATCGCCAGCAAAGTGCTCAACGCAAAATGAACGAACTCGTGACCGATAAAGTGCATCAGGCTGCGGCCGAAGAATTGATGTCGCGCGAGTTCGCGATCGTCAACAAGAAAGGGCTGCACGCCCGCGCCACCGCCAAATTCGTGCAATGCTGCGAGAAATTCGACGCGGTCATCACCGTGTCGCGCGGCGAGGAAACCGTGGGCGGCAGCTCGATCATGGGCATTCTGACGCTCGGCGCGGGCCAGGGCGCGACCATCACCGTCACCGCGACGGGGCCGCAGGCGAAGGCCGCCCTCGACGCCCTGGAGGCGCTCGTCGCCAATCGCTTCGGCGAGGACGAATAGAGCGCGTCCGCCAAGGTCGCGACCTTCCCACATTGCCCCTTCTTTTCCTGCTTGCAGGCGAGTGAAATGTCGGTCTTTGCCGTTTATGCACGGGTGCTGGGGCTGCTGCGGCCTCAGGCGCGGCTCGCGATGATTCTCGTCGCCGCCAATCTCGCGCTCGCCGTCGCGGCCTTCGCCGAGCCGATGCTGTTCGGGCGCATCATCGACCGCATGACGCGCGCGCAAGCGCCCGGCGAAACTTTGACATGGAGCGATCTGCTGCCGCTCGTTTCAGCCTGGGGAGCCTTTGGTCTGTTTTCGATCGGCGGCGCAATTCTCGTCGGTCTTAACGCCGACCGGCTCGCGCATCGCCGCCGTCTGGCGGTGATGTCGGATTATTTCGACCACGTTCTGAATCTGCCGCTGAGCTTTCACACCAATGTCCATTCGGGACGTTTGCTAAAGACGATGCTCGACGGCGCCAACGCCATGTCGGGACTTTGGCTGTCGTTCTTTCGCGAGAACTGCGCCTCCTTCGTCGCGCTGTTCGTGCTGCTGCCGGCGACTCTGTTCGTCAATTGGCGGCTCGGCTCGCTGCTCATGGCGCTGGTCGTCATCTTCTATTTCGCGACGAGCTTTGTCCTGCGTCGCACCGAAGATCTGCAGGGACAGGTCGAGCGCTATAATTCCACGCTCGCCGAACACGCTTCGGATGCGCTCGGCAATATTCCGGTGGTGCAGAGCTTTACGCGAATCGAAAGCGAGTCGCATGCGCTCAACCGCATCATCGACGACGTGCTCGCGGCGCAATTGCCGGTGCTCTCCTGGTGGGCGTTTGTGGTCGTCGCCAGCCGCGCTTCGGCGACGCTGACCATTCTCGCAATTTTTCTGCTCGGCGTCTGGCTGCATTTGCAGGGCCAGGCGACAATCGGCGAGATCGTCGCCTTCATGAGCTTTGCGACCATGCTGATCGCAAGGCTCGAGCAGGTCGTCGGCTTCGTCAATGTGCTGTTTCAGCAGTCGGCGAAAATATCGGAATTCTTCGCCGTGCTCGACACGCAGCCGAGCGTCGCCGATCGTCCCGGCGCGCGCGACGCCGAGCGGCTGACGGGCGCGGTCGCATTCGAGAACGTCACCTTCTCTTATGACGGTCGAAGGACGGCGGTGCGCGACGTGTCCTTTACCGCGAAGCCAGGAACGACGATCGCGCTCGTCGGCGCGACCGGCTCGGGAAAATCGACAACGCTCGGGCTCTTGCATCGGGCCTTCGATCCGGACGGCGGCGCCGTCAAGATCGACGGCGTCGACATCCGCGAATTCACTTTAAGTTCGCTTCGCCGCAACATCGGCGTGGTCTTTCAGGAGCCGATGCTGTTTGCACGCTCAATCGAAGAAAATCTGAGGATCGGCAATCCCGACGCGACCGACGAGGAGATCGCCCATGCGCTCGAACTGGCGCAGGCGACGGAATTCGTCGCGCGACAGAGCGACGGGCGGGCGACGCGCGTCGGCGAACGCGGCCGCTCGCTTTCCGGCGGCGAACGTCAGCGTCTGTCGATCGCAAGAGCGCTTCTGAAAGACCCGCCGATCATGGTGTTCGACGAGGCGACCTCGGCGCTCGACGCGACGACCGAACGCTTGATCCAGAAGGCGCTGGAGGCGGCGATGAAGGGGCGCACGACCTTCGTCATCGCCCATCGCCTGGCGACCGTGCGCAACGCCGACCATATTCTCGTCTTCGATCAGGGCGAGATCGTCGAGAGCGGCGCCTTCGACGAGCTGGTGGCGAAAGGCGGCCGTTTCGCGACTCTCGCGGCGGCGCAGTTCATGACCGAGCCGACAATTTCGACGACGCCGCTCGACGGGGTTTACGAGGCCGGCGCGGTGCAGGCGGCGGGGTGATCGTCCGGCGTCGAGCGCGCGGCGAGAAGCGAGCCGGCGACCGAGCGCTATGGGCAAAAAATAAGCCGCGCCTCTTTCGAAGCGCGGCCACAGGCTTCAATACGCGATCTTCTTACCGGATCACGTAAGGCAGCAGGCCGAGGAAGCGGGCGCGTTTGATCGCCTGCGCGAGTTCGCGCTGCTTCTTGGCCGAAACGGCGGTGATGCGCGAGGGCACGATCTTGCCGCGCTCGCTGATGTAGCGGGAGAGCAGGCGCGTGTCCTTATAGTCGATCTTCGGCGCGCTGGCGCCGGTGAACGGGCAGGACTTGCGGCGGCGGAAGAAAGGACGGCGGGGCGCTGTGCTCATTCTTCCTCTCCTCCTTCAACCTTGCTTTCCTCGCGGCGCGGGCGACGGTCGGGACGATCGCCGCGATCTCCGCGATCGCCTCTGTCGCCGCGCGGGCCGCGGCGCTCGCCGCGATCGTCGTCTTCACGCTTGCGAAGCTGCGCCGACGGACCTTCCTCCAGCGCGTCGACGCGCAGCGTCAGCACGCGCAGAATGTCTTCATTGATGCTCTGCTGGCGCTGCATCTCGGCGATCGCCGCCGGCGGCGCGTCAATGTTCATCAGGGTGAAATGCGCCTTGCGGTTCTTGTTGATCCGATAGGCGAGCGATTTCACGCCCCAATATTCGGTCTTGCCGACCGTGCCGCCGAGCGACGCGATTACATTCTTGAACTGCCCGGTCAGAGTCTCCACCTGCTGGGGAGAAACGTCCTGACGGGCGAGATAGACATGCTCGTAAAGAGGCATGGATTTTTTGCCTTTCCGTTGTCGCGAGCCGTTCCGGCGCCAAGCCCTTCGAGCGCTTCTTGGGAAATGTCCCCGGAAAGGCTCGAGAAGGAAAGTTCGAAGGCGGAGACACGGGAAGACGGGAATCTAGACCCTCGCTTTTTGGGCATATTCTTGTCCGAATATGCTCGTAAAGCGCTTCCGTTGAGCCCCCGGCCGGGAACCTCGCGATCGGCGGTTTATACGCGGCTTTAAGCAGGATGCAAGAGCATGGCGCCGCGCGGCTTGCCGCGGCGCGGCCTCGCCAGTATGTTCGCGCCGTCCGGCCGCCGCCAGGAGAGATGAGATGACGCGGAAATTCAGAGTGTTCGCGCTGCTCGCCGGCCTCTCCGCGCTGCTCTCCGCCTGCGACAAATGCGGCGGCTTCCAGGAGCTTCGCGCGCCCGGCGTGCCGCACGCCTGCAAGGACGGCGCGCCGCGCTGAGCGTCATCCCAGCTGGCGTGAGCGGTTTTGATCGAGAGCGTGCCCTGACGAAAGGCGCGCCGGAGCCCGGTTTGTCCAACGCCAGCACCTTCCTCGCGATGAAGCGCCGAGGCGCGAAAATCGTGGTCGTCACCGCCTATGATGCGCCGACCGCGCGCATCGAGGTCGAGGCGGGGGTCGACATTATTCTTGTCGGCGACAGCGTCGGCGTGAATATTCTTGGCTATGCCCATGAGCGCGAGGTGACGCTCGCCGACATGGCGCATCATATCGCCGCAGTTCGGCGCGGCGCGCCCGAAATCTACATCATCGGCGATCTGCCTTACGCGACCTACGACACGCCACGCCAAGCGATCGAGAGTTCGCGCGTTTTGGGCGAGGCCGGCGCCGACTGCGTCAAATTCGAGGGCGCGCAGCCGGAACTCGTGCGCGCCCTGGCGACGGCGGGATTCGACGTCTGCTGTCATCTCGGCCTCGAGTCGCAGCATCACGAGGTGAAGCGGCGCCAGGGCAAGACGGCGGAGGCCGCCGCGAAGCTCTTTCACGACGCGCTGGCGCTCGACGCCGCCGGGCAGAACTTCTTGGTGCTGGAGCTCGTGCCGCAGGAGCTCGCGGCGCGGATCACGGAGGCGATCGGCGCGCCGACGATCGGCATCGGCGCCGGGGCGGCAACCGACGGACAGGTGCTCGTCGTCAACGATCTTGCCGGAATTACCGAACGCGAATTCAAGCACAACCGGCGTTACGGCGCCGTCGGCGCGGCGCTAGGCGCCGCCGTTGCCGCTTATGCGCGCGACGTGCGCGCCGGTCTCTTTCCGGCGGAGGCGCACGCCTTTCATATGGGGGAAGAGGAACGCGCCGCCTTCGAGCGCGCGGCGCGCGCCGACGAGGCTTAAGCCGCGCCGATGGCGGCGGGCGGCGCCCCGGCGAGACGCCGCCGCCACATGGCTTCGAAGAGCGATTCCAGCGCGATCGTGTAAGCGGCGACGTCGAAGAGCGCCGCCGTGGGACGATTGGCGACGAGCTTCGCCCGCAGTTCTGCGCAGCCGACGGGATCGCCCGCCAGGCCCAGCGCGATCTCGAAATAGGCGTCAAAATCGGGCGCGATCAACTCCGGCAGGCCGATCGCATGCAACAGGCTGCCGGCGACTCGCGAGGGAAAGGTGTCGCCCGCGCGGGTCACGATCGGCACGCCCGCCCAAAGCGCGTCGCTCGCCGTCGTATGAGATCCGAAAGGCGCCGTGTCGAGCGCGAGATCGGCAAGCTGCAGGCGCGCCAGATGCTCGGCCTGCGGCAAATGCGGCGCGAAAATGAGCCGCCTTGCGTCAATGCCGCGTCTGCGCATTTCATTGCGCAGATTGCCTTCCGCCAGGATCGACGCCGAAAGCCACAGCACCGCGGCGGGCGTCGCTTCAAGCAGTCGCGCCCAGAGATCGAAAATGAAGGGCGTGAGCTTATAGGCCTGATTGAAGCAGCAAAAGACGAAACCCTCCGGCGGCAGACCGGCAGCGGCGCGCGACGGCGGCGCGCACAGCGGCGTTCCGCGCCCGTGCGGCTGATAGGCCTGCGGCAGATAGGCGAAGGCTTCCGAATAGGCCGCCGACGAGGCTGGCGGCGTCACATAGCGATCGGTGACGATGTAGTCGCACACCCCGGCCCCAAGCGTGCCGGGATAGCCGAGATAGTTGACTTGAACCGGCGCCGGCCGCAGCATCATCACGCCGGTGCGGGCGCCGTGGGTAAAACCCTTCAGGTCAATCAGAATGTCGACGCCGTCCGCATGGATTTGGCGCGCGGCCTCGACGTCGGTCAGCGGCGAAATGTCGGTGAAAGCGTCAAAGGCGGCGCGCAGACGCGTCCGCATCTCGCCCTCCGCGCCGCAATAGCTGTAAGCGCGAATTTCAAAGCGCGCCCGATCATGCGCTTCAAGCGTCTCGACAAGCAGATGCGCGGTCGCATGGGCATGGAAGTCGTTTGAAAGATAGCCGACGCGAATCCTGCTGCGGGGAGTGAGATCAAAGCGCAAATTGAGGCTCGCGCGTAGCGGTCCGGCCGCCAGAAGGCGCGCAGCGGTCCAGCGTTCGGAACAGGCGCGCTGTTCGCTGGCGGTGATGCCGGGCTCCGAAAGCAGGAGAAAGGGCGGGGTCGCCGGGCCGTCTGGCATGGCGAGCGCGGCGCGGATCTGCGGCGCGGCGCACGCGAAATCGTCCCATTCGCACATGGCGCGGCTGCGACCTATCGAATTCATAGCGCCCTTTCGCGAGGGCGGATTCGAACATAGGCCCGCCTACGCGCTCGAAGCGATTTCCGTGCCGCGCGACGATCGTCATCTTGGCGAGTTGCCAGGACCGCCGCCGCCGCTAGAAGATATTCTTTTGCCGCGCCGTCATCAGGGCGGGCGGTCCGCAACAAGGCTCATCATGACGTCAGCCACGATCTCGAGAGAAGCGCCGGTCGGACTCCTTCTCGTCAATCTCGGCACGCCCGATGCGCCCGATGTCGCGGCGGTGCGGCGCTATCTGGCGGAATTCCTGTCCGACCGCAGAGTCGTCGACCTCCCGCGCGCGCTATGGCTTCCGATCCTCTATGGCGTCGTGCTCAACACGCGGCCGGCGCGCTCGGCGAAGCTGTATGAGTCGATCTGGAACAGCGACACGGGCGAAGGCCCGCTGAAGACCATTACCCGCCTGCAAGCCGAGAAGCTGCAGGCGCGCATGGGCGCTAAGCGCCTTGTCGTCGACTACGCGCTGCGTTACGGCGCGCCGTCGATCGCGACGCGCATCGACGCGCTGATTGCGCAAGGCTGCGAGCGGATCGCGCTGTTGCCGCTCTATCCGCAATATGCCTCCTCGACCACCGGCTCCGCCGCCGACGCGGCCTTCGACGCGCTGCGCGAGTTGCGCAAGCAGCCGGCCCTGCGCATCGCCGCGCCCTATTACGACGATCCCGCCTATGTCGACGCGCTCGCGGCAAGCGTCAAAGGCGCGCTCGCCGCGCTCGATTTCGAACCTGAGGTCGTTGTCGCATCCTTCCACGGCCTGCCGCAGGCGCAGATCGATCGCGGCGATCCCTATCGCGATCATTGCGAGACGACATGGCGACGGCTCTGCGAAAGGCTCCAAATGAGCCCGCAATGTCTGCGTCTCGCCTTTCAGTCGCGCTTCGGAAGGGCGCGATGGATCGGGCCTTATACGTCGGACGTGGTGACTGAGCTTGCCGGCGCGGGAGTCAAGCGCATCGCCGTGGTCGCGCCGGGATTCGCCGCCGACTGTCTGGAGACGATCGAAGAGCTCGGCGTGGAAATCCGCGATCTTTTTCTAGCGAAGGGCGGCGAGAAATTCACCCGCCTGCCCTGTCTCAACGACAGCGAAGAGGGCATGCAACTCATCGAGACCTTGGCGGAGCGCGAGATAGCGGGGTGGATTTAATACGGATTTCGCGCGATCCGTTCGCTTGGACGGTGTCATTCCCGGCAGGCCGAAGGCCTGACCGGGAATCCAGAGCAAATTCAGTGACGCTGGTTTTGCTCTGGATTCCCCATCGCGCGCGTTGCGCGCGTCGGGAATGACATCCGAGCCGTTCAAGGGAATTTCGCATAACGCGCGAAGTGCGGCAATCGGCTTTGCTATCTTTGCGAAAGTTCGGTCAGCAACCCGCGCAGCGGCTGAAACTCAAAGCGCACTTGGTGGCGCCCTTCGGGAACCGCGACGGCGCGAAACAACACATTGGCGCGCAGGATCGGCGCCTCGACGCCGTCGACGCGGGCGAACCACCAGGGGTGCCAGACGTCGTTCAACACAAGCCAGCCGCCGCCCGGAGGCACATCGGCCTCGACGACGACGCGGTCGTTTTCATATGAGTCGATTTTCGCGGTCGCGGGGGGCGCGTCCTTGCGCGTATGACAGATCGGCGGCGCCTCGAGCAGCGCCGTCTCGCGATAGTCGGCCTCGGGCCACTCGCCGCTCTTGATCATCTGCGCGAAATCGACATGCATGGCGCAGGTCGCGACAATGACCCGCGGCATGGCGCGACGATTTTCGTATATGCGAACGTCGCCGATGCGGGTGAGTTCGACAAGATCGCCGGGCTTGTAACTCTCGTCGATTTCTTCAATTGGGACGCCGGTCGCGATGAACCTCAGGCCGAGCATGTCGGAAAGAATTGAGCGATAGGACGGATAGAGCTTGGAGAACTCCCGCTGCTCGGGAAGCGCGAGATGGTCGCCGGCGCCGGTCGCGTCTTCGAAGAGTCGAAGCCGAATCGGATTATAGCCGAGATCGTGATCGAAGCCGTGGACCAGCGAGGCGTTGGGCCAGTGAAAGTCGATTGCGGCAAGCTCGACACGATCGCGCCGATCCGGCGCGGCCGTTTCCTTGAGCTTCTCGCGCAGATAGGCGATCACCGGATTCTTGCCGTCGGTCTTCAATACGTCGCACTGCTCGGGCGGCAAGCCGGTCGATTCATTCGCTCCAATCCCGATCGCGAGATCGGCGCTCATCAGTGCGGCGACCGCGGCAAGCAGGTAGACTCCGCGCAACAACCGATCGCGGGTCGCGAGAATGAGCGCGACGGCGAGCGCGGCGAATATCGCGCTTGTCGCGAGCGGCCACGACGCCTGAACCAGACGGTCATTCCAAGCCGCGACGAGCGTCGCCGCCGCGAAGAGCGCGGCGACGGCGGCGACGAGCCATCCGGCGCGCGGCGCGACGACGCTCCGCTCGATCAGATTGAAGCCATAGCCTGCGAGTATCGCGACGGTTACGCCAAGCAGGAAAGTTGCGTCAGCCGGCCGACGCCAGAGGTCGACGCCCGGCAGGCGATAAAAAAAGACGAAGGCCGGCGTGTAGCGGCCCACAGCGTATAGAGCGAAGAACAGCGCCGCGGCGGCGAAGAAGCGAATTTCTCTATCGAAAAAGAACCGCCTGCTCATCGCCGCGATCAACGTGACGAGCGTCAACTCGCCCAGATAGACATTCGTCATGTTGCGCGCGAGGAAGATGTCGCGCTCTCCGGTCGGCGGCCCCCAGAAATCTTTCAGCGGGCCATCGGTCCCGAACAAATTGGCGGAGATCAGCGTCAAAAAGGAGTCGAGTGGTAGCGAGCCTTTAAGCGCGCCGTCGAGATCAATCTCGGGACGATTCGAATGCGCCGCGAGCTCCAGCGTGAACGCGAGCGGAACGGCGATGATCGTCAGGCCGACAAGCGCGCCGGCGGCGAGCGGCGCGACCGCGCTGAGCTTGGGTGATTGATCGGTCGCGATGCGATAGGCGGCATAGGCGGAAAGCATCAAGACGCCCAGGAAGGCGACCTGATCCCGTCCGAGGACAAGCAGAGCGGCGACGGCGCCGGCCGCCGCGCCGTAGAGCGCCGAGCGGCGATCGAGCGCGCGCGCCAGCAGCCACAACGTGACCGCCAGCCACGACAGACTCATAATCTGCCCGACATGCTGGATGCGCCACGCCGCCGAGCCGCCGAAGGCGAAAGCGAACGCGGCGAGCAGTCCGCCGGCGGCGCTCCACCCGCGATCGCGGAAATAGGCGATGAGCGCAAGACCGCCCATCGCCAGCATCGCGAAGACGAGAGCGTCGGCAAGCGCAAAGGACGGTTCGCGAACGAGCGCCGCCGCCAGCAGAAAGAATGGCGAGAAGATCAGCGATTGCGGATCGGCGATCTGCGGCATTCCCGCAAAGACGTTCGGCGTCCAGAAGGGGGATTGGCCGCTGTGCAAGGCATGGGCAAGAAAGACGAATTGTGGATAGAAATGCGCCTTAGCGTCCCACGGGATCGTGACGCGCCCGGAGAGCCACGGGAAAGCGAGCGCCAGCGCGCAGGCGATGAAGAACGCCGCGGAAAGGGCATAGGGCTGACGTGCCGCGTCGCCTGCGTTTCCACCGATTCGTTGCATCGCCACAGTTCTAGCGGTTTCCGTTCAGGGCTTAAAGCCGCGCCTCAGGCACGCGGCTGAGGCCAAAGCGCGCCGCGAGCGCGTCGAGATCGACGTTCGCGCGCTGCTTGTCATCCATTTCAAGCAACAGGCGCAACCCCATCCCGCGCAGCATATCGACAAAGGCGATGATGTCGGGGTCATCGGCCGTCCGGCCGAAGAGCGGCGCGAGCTGATCGGCCACGCCGCGGGCATGCGCGGCGAGCGTCGCGCGAATGTCCGATTGGTCGCTCGCCTGAGCCACGACGCTCAGGAAGAAGCGCATCTTATTGCGATCGAACATGAGCCCGCGCACCGCCTCGACAGGGTCCGCGTCGATTCCCGTCGAACCGCGCGTGCGCTTATGCGCCTGCGCATGAGACGCTTCCAGCGTCGCGGCGAGCAAATCCGTCTTGCGCGGAAAGTAATAGGTCAGATGCGACTGGCGCAATCCGGCCGCGGCGGCGACGCGGGTTTGGGTCAGCGCCGAGACGCCTTCTTTCTTCAAGACTTTAAGCGCAGCGTCCAGAATGCGCTGACGCGGGCCTTTTTCGACCGTCGCCATTCGAGCTCTTTTAAGATTTCGCCGCGCCAGCGTCGTATCAATAAAACCGCGCCGAGGAAATGCCTCTCGCGCTTGCGCCGCGCGTATTGGTATTATACCAATCTGACGCGCGACGGCGTTGGAGAGCATCATGAGATTGGTTCTAAGTTCTTTTGCAGTCGTGGCGATCAGCGCGGCGATGTCGATGGGCGCGCGCGCCGACGATGGGTCCGACGCCGCGCGCCGCTTGCTTTTTGAGACCTTCGACAAGCCGGAGGCGCGTCTCTTTGTTGACGCCGTCGTCGTCGAAGGAGACGCCGCCGTCGCCGACTGGCGCCAGGGAGACCTCGGCGGCCGGGCGTTTCTCACGCGCAAAAATGATGGATGGACCATCGCGCTTTGCGGCGGCGACGCGTTGAAGGACAGCGCCACGCTCGAAAGGCTCGGCGTTTCGAAAACGCACGCCGAGGCGCTTTCCAGAAGGCTGGCGGCTGAGGAGAAACGGCTCTCTCCCGATGTCGTCGAACATTTCTCCCGATTTGACGGCATGGCCGCCGTCGAGGCCGATGGCAGCCATTCGCCGGTCGATCCGCATCACAAGCCGATACCCTGATCCGCTCACGGTTGCGCCCGAGCGACAGCGCAGGAAAATGCGCGCATCGGGCATGAATCTTCCCTACGGCCTGGCTTTCTATCTCGAGGGGCGCAATCTGACCAATCGCCATACATCGGCGATGTGACGACGATCGTCGACGCGCGCGGCCTCAATCCGATCGTTTTCTATCCGGTCGGGTCGAGCGGTCTAGGGCGGCCCGCGCCTCGCCTTTAGCGAGGATGGCGCATTTGGGCGCGCGGCGCGACGGGCCATATATAGGGCTGGCGCGCCGGCCGCCTTCGCCGGCCCATCAAGGCGCATTGCTTGTCGGTTCACGCGAGCCCCGAAAATCTCGAAGCCACGCGGAAAAGCGCGCCGGTTTTGCGCGTCGAAGGGCTTTGCAAATCCTATTCGACGCCGCAGGGGCGCATTGCCGTGCTGCGCGGCGTGGACGTCACGCTCGCGGCCGGCGCCAGCCTGGCGCTGACCGGCGAGTCCGGCAGCGGCAAGAGCACGCTGCTTCATCTTGTTGGGGCGCTCGACGACGCTGATTCAGGCGCGGTGGTTCTCGACGGCGTCGCGCTGACGGTTCTGTCAGAACATGCGCGCGCCGCCGTGCGCCGTGAAAAGATTGGCGTCGTCTTCCAGCAATTCAATTTGATTCCGAGCCTGACCGTCGCCGAAAATCTAGGATTTCAGGCGCGCCTTGCCGGACGCTACGACTCGGCTTGGCAGGAGGAGGTCGCCGATCGTCTTGGCTTGGCGGAACTCTCTGCGCGCTATCCGGAGGAGTTGTCGGGGGGACAGCAGCAGCGCGTCGCGATTGGCCGCGCGTTGGCCGTGCGCCCGCAGCTTTTGCTCGCCGACGAGCCCACCGGCAATCTCGATGCAGCGACAGGCGACAATGTGATGGCGCTGGCGCTCGATCTCGTCGCCGCGACGGGCTGCGCTTTTCTGATGGCGACGCACAGCGAGCGGCTCGCCGCCCGGCTGCAGCGTCGCGTGCGGCTGGAATCCGGTCTTCTGGCGGCGCAATGAGAGAGACGTTCTGGACGCTCGCCGCGCTGATCAGCCATTGGCGCCGACGCCCGGGCAATCTCGCGACGCTCGTGCTGGGCCTCGCCATCGCCACGGCGCTCTGGAGCGGCGTGCAGGCGCTGAACGCGCAGGCGCGCAACAGCTACGACGCTGCGGCGACCGCGATGTCCGGCGGCGGCGCGGTAACGCTCGTCGCCGCTCGCGGCGGGCTTTTTGACCAGGATTTGTTCGTGAAGCTGCGTCGCGCCGGCTTCGACGTCTCGCCGGTCCTGGAAGGCGCGGCCCGGATCGGCGACCAGAACATTCGCATCATCGGCGTCGAGCCGGTGTCGCTGCCGCATGGTTCGCCGATCGCGCACAAGCGACGTCGGGCGGACGTCCTCGAGGATTTCTTTTCAGGCGAGGGCCGCGCCTTCGCCGCGCCGCAAACGCTACGGCGGCTTGAACTCGCCGAAGGCGCGCAGCCGCAAACCGGGCGCGGTAGGCAAACGCCGCCGCTTGCGGCGCTCGCCGAAGCGCCGCCCGGCGCCGTCGTCGTCGACATCGGCGTCGCCCAGCGCCTGCTCGATCGTCCCGGAAAACTCTCGCGTCTCATCGTCGCAGAGGACGCGGCGCTGGACACGGAGCGGCTTAAGCGAGTCGCCGGCGATGCGCTTCGGCTCGTCGCGGCGGACGACGCAAGCGAGCTGGCGCGCCTGACCGACAGTTTTCACCTCAATCTGACCGCCTTCGGCTTTCTGGCTTTCCTCGTCGGATTGTTCATCGTCCACGCCGCCTACGGCCTCGCCTTCGAGCAGCGTTTGCCGACCTTGCGCACCTTACGCGCGCTGGGCGTCGCGGCGCCAAACCTCGTCGCGGCCATGGCCTGCGAAATCGCCGTCCTGACCTTTGTCGCCGGCGGCGCGGGCGTCATCGGCGGCTACGCGATCGCGCAAGCGCTGCTGCCGGATGTCGCCACAAGCCTTGAGAGCCTTTACGGCGCGCAGATTTCGGAAAGCCTGGCGCTCGATCTGCGCTGGGGACTTTCCGGACTTCTCATGGCCGGCGCCGGCGCGGTTCTCGCGGCGGCGAGCGGCTTCGCAAAGACATTGCGCCTGCCGCCGCTGTCGGTCGCGCGCCCGATCGCCTGGCGCGCCGAGCATCACCGCTATTTGCGGCGTCAGGGCGCGCTCGCGCTCCTCGCCCTTGTCGCCGCGGCTTGCGCCTACGGCTTTGGCGACGGGCTCGCATCCGGATTCGCCGTGATCGGCTGTTCGCTTCTTGGCGCCGCGCTTTTCTTGCCGGTCGCGCTCGCCGGGGCCCTGGCGCTCGGGGAGCGTCTGGCGCATCACCCGCTTGCGCGCTGGTTCTTCGCCGACGGGCGTCAGGAAATTTCCGGACTGTCGCTTGCGCTGATGGCGCTGCTCATCGCGCTCGCGACCAATATCGGCGTCGGCGGCATGGTCGAGGGTTTTCGGCAGACCTTCACGCGCTGGCTCGATGCGCGTCTCGTCGCCGAAATCTATTTCGAGGCGGCGACGCCCGCCGACGCGCGCGACATCGAGGCGTGGGCGCGCACGCAACGGGACATATTGGCGATCCTGCCTGTCTGGCGCGCGAAGACGCGCATCGGCGAATGGCCGGTCGACATCGTCGGCATGACGCCGCATGAAACCTATGCAACGCATTTTCCCTTGATCGAGGCGGCGGCCGATGTCTGGACCGCCCTGCATGCGCAGGACGCCGTCCTCGTCAGCGAGCAATTGGCGCGGCGGCTCGGCGTCGGGGTCGGCGCCACGCTCGACATTCCGGCCTCAACGCAGGAGTGGCGCGCGCGCATCATCGGCGTCTTTCCCGATTACGGCAATCCGAAGGGCCAGCTGCGCATCGATCACGAGAAATTGAAGCGCTATTTCGACGGCGCCTCCGGCGTGCATTACGGCCTGCGCGTCGCATCCGACGCGACGGCGCGCGTCATCGACAATATGCAGCGGAGCTTTGGCGGAAAGATCGCGCGCATCGTCGATCAATCCGAGCTTAAAAGCCTGTCGACGGACGTCTTCGAGCGCACATTCGCCGTGACGACCGCCTTGAACATGCTGACGCTGATCGTCTCCGGCTTCGCGCTTTTTGCGAGCCTGCTGACGCTCAGCGACATGCGTCAAGCGCGCATCGCGCCGGTGTGGGCGCTGGGCGCGACGCGCCGGGAGCTCGCGGGACTGGAGATGATCCGCGTCTTGGGGTTCGCCGCCGGCGCCGCGTTGCTGGCGACGCCGCTCGGGCTGTTCATGGCCTGGTGTCTCGTCGCCGTCGTCAATGTCGCCGCCTTTGGATGGCGGCTTCCGTTCCATATGTTTCCGGCGCAATGGCTCGTGGTTCTCCTCATCGCGCTCTGCGCGGCGTTTTTGGCGGCGCTCGTTCCAGTCGCAAGGCTTGCGCGCGCCGCGCCGACCGATCTGCTCAAAGTCTTCTCCAATGAACGCTAGGCCAAAGAACGGCGCTGAGAAACGAAGCGTCGCGATTTCGAGGCGGTCGGCGCTGCTTCTGGCGCTCTCGTCAAGCGGCGCGCTGGCGCAAGGCTTTCGCGGACTGGCCGAAAATGCGCCGGGCTTCGCACTCCCGCGGCCGGGAACGCCGCTCGTGTTTCCGAAAGACCATGGCGCGCATACGGATTTTCGCACCGAATGGTGGTACGTCACGGCAAATTTAGCCGGCGCGGACGGCGCCTCGTACGGCGTCCAATGGACGCTCTTTCGCTTCGCTATGCGGCCGAATTCTGCGGGCGCCGGCTGGGACGACCGCAATGTGTGGATGGCCCATGCGGCGGCGACGAGCGCTGGCGAACATCTTTTCGCACAAAAATTCGCGCGCGGCGGAATTGGCCAGGCGGGCGTCGAGGCCGCGCCTTTTCGCGCCTACATCGACGATTGGGTTCTCGAAACGCGCGACGATTACGGCGGCGCCGGGATTGAGCGGCTGCGCGTTTCCGCGGGGGACGGAAATTTCGCCTATGCGCTCGATCTTACCGCGACGGGGCCGATCGTATTGCAGGGCGACGGCGGCTACAGCCGCAAATCCGACGCGGGGCAGGCCTCCTATTACTACAGCCAGCCGTTCTTCACGGTGGATGGCGCTGTATCAATTCATGGTCGTAAAACGCGGGTCTCCGGCCGCGCCTGGATGGATCGCGAATGGTCGAGCCAACCGCTGGGACCCGATCAACAAGGCTGGGATTGGTTTGCGCTTCATTTGGACGGCGGCGCCAAGCTGATGCTGTATCGCATGCGCGATGTAAAGGCGGCGCCGTTTCTCTTCGGAAATTGGATCGACGCTAAAGGCGCAACCTCGCCGCTCGCGCGCGAAGACATCGCCATCGAACCTCTCGAGAGGATGCGCATCGCCGATCGCGACATGCCAATTCGCTGGCGCGTTCAGATCGGCAGTCGCGGAGCCGATATAACAACGCAGCCTCTCAATCCGAGAAGCTGGATGGGAACCGATCCAGCCTATTGGGAGGGACCGATCCGCTTCAGCGGGTCGCACAGGGGAGAAGGCTATCTCGAAATGACCGGCTATTAGATCCCGCTGCACATTTGGGAGGAATCGCCCGAATGCGGCGGGAACTACAACCCTGCTGCTGTAAGAAAGAAGCTTGCGACGACGCCCCTCGATTCCCGGAGCTTTCTCAAATGCGCCGCCGCGAGCTCCGAGAGCCGCCGTTCGCCCGCGCGCGTGATGACGACGAGCGAACGGCGACGATCTCTCGGATCGGTCTTTCGCCTCACGAGCTTCGCCTGCGCCAAGCGCGACACCAGCTCTGCGGCGCTATGGTCGCGGATCATCAGCTGCTCGGCGAGTTCGCCCACGCTGATGTGTTTCGCGCCTGGATAGGTGCGCACGACCAGCAGCGCCTGATACCATTGCATGGTGACGCCATGGTTCGCAGAGACCTGTTCGCTGAACGCCAGGAATCTACGCAGGGCGTAGCGAAAATGCGCGAGCGCCGCCAGCTCTTCTTCGCTTGGCGCCTTGCGCGGCGTTTCCTGCGCTTGATCGCAGAGATTCACGTGGAAATCCTTTGTCCGAATCATCCCGCCCCGGCGGCTGGTCTTGAGTATTGAAACGACGCGTGGGCCATGCCGAGGAATTAATTCGATTGCGCTTAAGTGCGCCGCTTTATAAGCGCGCGATGAACTCGTCAATCGTCGCAAGGAACGCATCCGAACCGGCGACGGCTCCGCTATTACGCTCAAGCGCGGCGCGTCGTCGAGGAGAGTCCGGCGTCGCGTAATCGCGCACCGCCTGCAGCCATCCCCGGCCATCGAGCGGATCGACATAGTCGATCGCTTGGCCGCCAACCTCCCGGAACGCCTCGATGTCCGAGGCGACGACCGGCGTGCCCGCCGCGAGCGCTTCGGCGACGGGCAGACCGAAGCCTTCGGCGAAGGAAGGCATCAGCAGGGCGCGCGCCCCGGCAAGCAGTCGGCGCAGTCCCGGCGTCGACAGTCCGCCAGCCTCGATGACATGCGGACGCAAGGCGACGCTCCGCTCCAGCATTTCGATGACGGCGCCGTTGAGCCAGCCGCGCTTGCCGACGATAACGAGCTTTGGCGGCGCAGTATCGCGCGCCAACTCGCGCCATGCGTTGAGCAGGGTGAGATGATTTTTTCGCGGCTCGATTGTGCCGCAGACGACGAAATAATTGACGTCTTCGAGCGCTGCAGGAGGCGCCGCGGGCGCCAAAAAGAGGGGCGAAACCGGCAGGCGCGCGACACAAACGGGCAGCTCCGGCCTTCCGCTGTCAGCGGCGTATTGGCGAAGGCGCTTGGCGAGCGCATGCGATCCAACGACGGCGCCTGCGCCATAGCGGCAAATGTTGCTCATGCGCCTTGGATGCAGCATCGCTTCTCTTGCGCGAAAAAACTCCGGCGCCTCGATCGGAAGGAGGTCGTGCACGAAGAAGACGGGCTTTATGTCCGGTCGCGCTGTGAGCCAGCGCACATACCAGCTTCGATCGATGAGAAACTGCGTGACGTTGAAATAGACCGCCCCCCGGGGCGCCTCGCGCAGCGGCCGACCTAGATGAGGCGCCCAACGGCGCATCGCGCGCCAATTCTGCTCAATGAACAAGAGATCGGGCGCTCTTCTCGCCCGCGTCGGCAAGCTGCGCGCAGAGTCTCTTGATTGGAGCGCTGCGACAACCCTGCGATAGACGTCGTCCTCCTCGGCGTCGCAGTCTTCGCGCCAAAGAGCTTCGATTCCGTCGATCGTCTCAAGCGCGCGATCAGGGTCGGCGAGTCGGGGGCCGATCGCCGTGCAAATGAGTGCCCCGCGCGCGCGCGCCTTTTGCGCGAGGAAATGGCGGGCGAGAGCGAAGTCGACGCGATCAATCCCGTTGGGCGCTGCGTTCAGCGCGCGAGTCACGATCCGCGTGACGTCATAAACGACCGGCCTGCGCGCCGCGTCAGACGGCGGCGTCAATTTCGGCACTTCGTCTCGTCCTGACGACATCGCCAGACCTCAATCGCGTCATTGGCTTCTCGCACCGCGCGTTCCGTTTCTCTTTCGAGACACTCCCGGTAACGAAACACCATTCGTCTGAAGAGCTGCACTTCTTCGTCGCAGGCGGCCATCGCCAATGCGGCGACGGACCTCTCGATGCAGGCGGGACGCAACGGCGGCGCGCAGTAGGTAAAGCCGCGAAAGGCTTGCGCGGCAAGGAGCGGCGCGTGCGAGAGGAGAGCGGCCGCGGCCGCAAGCGCCGCGCGTCTTATGCTCTTCGCGGAAGGCCGCACGAAACTGCTCCAACTCTATGCGCGCCGGCCGGCGAACCAGCGCACGGCGTCGGCCACGGCGTCGGCCATCGGCCGCGTCTTGTAGCCGAGGGCGCGGCGCGCCTTGGAATCGTCGAAAAACATCCGCTTTGCGGAAAGCCGCAAGCTTTCACGGTTGAGGAACGGCTCCGAACCGGCGAAGCGCGCGACAAGTTCATTGGCGCAAGCGAGCGGGATGAGCGGCCAACGCGGCAGCTTCGTCCACGGCGGCGGCCGCCCGGTCACACGCGATATCTCTATAAGGAGATCCCGCAACGTTAGATTGTCGCCGCCGAGAATATAACTCTCGCCGATTTTGCCGACGCTCATCGCCGCGATGTGGCCGTCGGCGACGTCATCCACATGAACGATGTTTAGTCCGGTGTCGACATAAGCGGGCATCCCGCCGCGCATCGCCTCGCAGACGATCCTTCCGGTCGGCGTCGGTCGCACGTCGCCGGAGCCGAGCGGCGCCGAGGGACACACGATGACGGCCGGCAGCCCTTCGTCTCTGATCATTTGTTCGACCAGCCGCTGCGAAAGGATTTTGCTGAGCTTGTATGCGCCGATGGCGCGCTCGGGCGTGAGCCGGTTGGATTCGGTGCAAGGCGCCGAGTCGGCGTCGAGAGTGGCGACGCTGCTCGTATGCACCACGCGCGCGACTCCCGCGCGTAGAGCTTCTCGCATGACGATCTCCGTACCGGCGACATTGACGCGCATCACGGGTTCGGGATCAGGAGCCCAAAGGCGATAATTGGCCGCAAGATGAAAGAGCGCAGAGACGCCGGCCATGGCGCGCCGGACGCTATCACGGTCAGTCACGTCGCCTTCGAGGACCTCACAATCCGGCGGGACATTGTCGCGCGGGCTCGATCGGCGCACGAGCACGCGCACAGCGACTCCTTTTGCGCGCAGCCGCTTGACGACAGCGCCGCCGATGAATCCGCTCGCGCCGGTGACGAGAACCGTTCCGTTGGAAACCATGCCCATTCCTGCCTCAGCGCCGGGCTCTCAAGAAGCGCCGGAACCAAGTCGCCGCCCATTGCTGCGGAATCGACAGGGCGCGCGCGATGTCCAAAAATTTGGCGCCAATTGAGGTCGAGTCGGACCGTCGGTTGGTCTGCGAGCGCCTTAGCCGGCCGCAGACTCCATCAAACTCTGTTCTTCCACTTCTAGTGGCGATGGCTCTTGCGTTGCTGTCGCCGGCTGGAGCGATGCGATGGTTTCGCGCTCTTCGCGCTGCAGCCGCATAAGGTCCTTCCGGATGACGACCACGAAGCCCAGAAAAGTTAGTGCGGATAGGCTGCCGATGACGATGTCGAGCACCGCGAAGCCGTAAGCCTGCGCCGTCGCGACGCTTGGACCGAGCCAGGCAGCGAAAAGCGCCCAGCACGCGACCAGAATGCGAAATTCTGTCGCACCCATGCCGCCGTATGAAAGCCGATGCACGCTCTCGGTCACCACCCTCAAATAGGTGTAGGAGCTCATCAGCAGGTAGAGCGAAAGCACCAGGAGCGATGAGGCGACAGTGAAAAAGGGCGACACGCCGAGTCCAACGATGATCAACGTTTGAGCGATGAGGTCCGACGAATGGTCGATGAAGTAGCCATAATGGGGCCGCTCGATCGAACGGTACCGCGCCAGCGTGCCATCGAGAGAATCGCCAAACCAATTGAGAAACAGGCCCAAAACGACAAAGGAGAGAAAACCGTCCGACCAGTGACAGGCGACAAAGCCGAGGAGAGTCAAAACGGCGCCCACCAATCCAATCGCGGTCAAATGGTCGGGAGTCGCCCCGTGCGGCAGACGCCGCGCCAGGGCCGACAGCGCAGCGCGCTCCTTGAGCGCGAGAAAACTTTCGTTGATCCGCTGATTGGCCACTACAAACCCTCAAAAGCGTTCAACACGTCAGCGTCGTCCCGACTTTCGACGACGCTCAGCGAACGATCGCATATGGACAGTCATGTTACGCATGAAGCAGGCAAAACCATGACTTATTCAGAACTTAACCGACATTGACCTCAATCAAAGGCTCCAGCAATTTCCGCGCCGGTCGCGATGGAATCCTTATCCCTCACTTCAAGAAGCTGCTGACCGCGATGCCCTGGACCGCCGGTTGCCCAACCATATTGACGAGCTGCACAACCTTGCTGACGTCGGCGAACGGCGCGTTGCTGACATACAGAATGTCTTTGTCGCGCATGGCGAAACGCCGCGCTGCAAATAGCGCCGCGGGTTCGCGTAGATTGAGGTGATAGGCGACAGGCACCAGGCCGCGCTCAAGCAGGCTCGGCGCGACACTGGGAAATTCGCGCGCAACGACCGCCGGCTCGTAGCGCAGCACAAACACGCCGTCGGGGTCGGCGCGAGAGTCGGTCAGGCCGCCCGCCTTGCCGATCGCCTCTTCGAGCGTGATGCCGCGCGCGTCAAATGGCTCGACGGCATTGGCGCCGGTCGCGCCAATAACCGTATAGGTCTGCGGCGTACGTTCAACGGTGAGTATGTCGCCCGGCCGCAAATAGATGTCTTCGCGGGGATTGGCGAGCAGCGCTTGAATGGGCGCCCGCGCGGTGCGGTTGCCGCGAGTCAAGGTCACGAAAGTCTCATGAACGGGCGAACGATAGCCTCCGGCCGCGGCGATAACGTCCATCACGCGGTCGCCGCGCAGGCTCAGAGGAACGCGCGCGCCATTGGCGACCTCGCCGGTGACCGTGACCGTGTTGGTGATGTTGCGGGTGACGTTGACCACGGCCTGCGGTTCAATCGCCTTGCCGCGAAGCCGCTCGATGATCGCGGACTCGACCTCTTGCTGGCTGCGGCCAGCGACCTGGACGCGGCCGGCGTAAGGAACGGTGACCGAACCGTCCCGTCCGACGACCTGGTCCGGAATTGCGGCCGATCGCGAACCGGGGCTCATCCGATCAGCGACGGTCGACGAAAACAGCCCGCCTGATGCGGCTTCCCAAACCGTTATTTGAATCGAGTCGCCTACGCCGATCGTTTGGCTGCCGGCCGGCCTGTAATCGCCGAAATAGCCGCGAAATGTAGACGGCGCTCGGCGCGCCAGCGCATTGAGGGAATTCCCGTCGATCTCGACAAGCGCGAAGCTAGGCTCGCCGCTGGTCAGACTCGGCGTCACACTCTCTACGATGTCCTTGCGAGTCGGACCCGACGCCGGAAAGATCGAGCAGCCCTCTAGCAGCAATCCGAGAGCGAGCGCGAGGCAGAGGCGTGATGGGAGGGGAATGGCAATCTTCAAAGTCGCTCCAATATGGGCCCGCCGGCGCGAATTTCTGAATACACAGAAGCCGCCCTCCCAGAGACGCCGGGAGCTTGCGTGTGCAAAGGCAATATGCCGGCTATGTGGCCGAAATACCACCAGTTTTATCCCCGATCGTAAAAATTTTACCAATGTGTTTGGATGGTTAATCGAACTGAGAGAATCGTCGTTTTTCAATTAGTTTTGTCAAACGTTCTCAGTGAAAGCGCGCGAACGCGAGCATCGGGGAGACGCTCGAAGTCAGTCGCGCTGTGGGGCCGCCCTTCCACGCCATGAAACACGAAAACGCCTTCAGACGTCACGACCAGATCGCTATAGCGAAGGGTCGGATCGTTGAGGACCGCGGAGAACGGCTCCAACGAGGTCGGCGCGCCATCGTGCGTTGGCCGTCCCGCGCGAAGCTCGGATGCCGCGCGTGCGGCGAAGGCTTCATAGCGCTGCCTCGCCGCTTCGACTTTCAGACGCCAGGCGGAAAGAGCGGCTGGCGCGTCGCTCGCCTCAAGGACCGAAAGAGAAGGGGAGCCGGAACCTGCGCCCGCGCTTGTCCCAACGGCTCCAAGCAAAATTCCAATGACTGTGTTCGTCAGGAAAGCAGCGCGCATGAAAGGAAAATGCGCCCGCTTGACGAAAGTTCCGCATCTCTCTTCTGGTCTACTTGTCTCTGCTGCGCGCCGCGGGCGCCGATGCGGCGATCTTGCGTCCATCCTTGAAAAGCTTGCCACAAAGGCCGAGGACCGCCACCAACGCCAAGCCAATAACCGCAACGTCGATCGCCGGCAACGGATCGCGCCGACTTTCCGGAACGCCGAGCGCAATTGCGGCGAAGGGCCAGAACGCCAGGAGAATGCGAAACTCCGTTACTCCGAGACCAATGTAGGCCATTTGCTGAAGATGGCGCGTCGCAGCGCGAATGTAGCCATAGGATGAGAACAGCAGATAGCAGACGAGCACCGCAGCAGCAGCGCGCAGCGTCAGAAACGGCGAAAAGCCATAGGCGACGATGAGCAGTATGTGCGAAAAAAGTTCGGAGACGTGGTGCGCCATGCCGGAGCCCGGCAGTTCGCCGCCGCGCAAGCGCGCAAGCGGAAGATCCACCGTCAAGCCATACCAATTCACGAGCATCGCCGGCGGGGTCAGCCAGACCAGTTCAGGCCATGAACCGCAGCCCACCAGCGCCGCCGCCGCCACTGCGGCGCCAGCCGCGCCGATCATCGACAGATGCGCCGGCGCGATCCACGCGGGCGCGGCGCACGCCATCCTTTGGGCCAGGCGCTGTTCGGCGGCATAGAGGAAGCTCTGGCCCCGACCGGGCGCGCCGCCAAACAGCCGATTGGCCATTTCGCCGAGATTCATGCCGCGCAGCCCTTCTTTTACGAAGCCGAAAAAACGGCGCCCCAGCCGTCGACAATCTCATCCTATTGAAATCTACCCGCTTGCGGCGTTGGCGCAAGTCGTCGATGATCTCCAGCCCGCGCCGCTTTGCAGCTATCTCAGCGAAATCCCTCAAAACTTTGGCGAAGATCGCCGGCGCCGCGGAAAGAGAGCCGAGCCGATCCCCTTGGCGTTCTGCGATTCTGGAGCTCCTCATGCTTGAAAAGATCGTCGTTTCGAGCGACCAGGGCGTGCTGCGGCTGCTGATCAATCGGCCCGAAAAGAAGAACGCCCTCGACCGCGAAATGTATCGCGCATTGATCGCGACGCTCGAAGCGGCGGCCAGTGACGAGGCGGTGCGGGCCGTCGTCTTCGCCGGCGCCGGCGGAAATTTCAGCGCCGGCAACGATCTTGCCGACTTTCGCGACTTCGCGGCGAGCGCCGAGCCCTTTCCGGCGCTGACGTTCATTCGCGCCACGGCGGCCTTCGACAAGCCGCTCGTCGCCGCCGTGACCGGCGACGCCGTCGGCGTCGGAACCACCCTTCTCTTTCATTGCGACCTCGTCTATGCGAGTCCCGACGCGCGCTTTAAAATGCCTTTCGTCGATCTCGCCCTGCCGCCGGAGGGCGGCGCGAGCCTGCTGATTCCGCAGCGCTTCGGCATGGCCAAGGCATCCCAATATCTGCTGCTCGGCGACGGCTTCGACGGCGAGGAGGCGTTACGGCTCGGCCTGGTCAACCGCGTTGCGCCCGCGGAAGCGGTCCTCGATCTTGCGATGGACGCCGCGCGTCGCCTGGCGGCGAAGCCGCCGCAAGCGCTTCGCATGGCGCGACGGCTGATGCGCGGCGACCGGAAGGACATTCTGGCGCGCATCGACGGCGAGGCGGCGCTTTTCGCCCAAGCGCTGACATCGCCGGAGGCGCGGGAGCGTTTTGCCGCTTTTTTCGCATCGCGGTCGGGTTAGCCTTCAACGCGACGCGACCTTCGCCGCTTGCGTTGCGGACGGGCTTTCCCCAAATAGCATGTTGGACATACGCGTCTGCGCCGCTGAGGGCGGGCGCTCACATGGGCTCATCGGAAAATTATGCGCGATCCTTACGACGTTCTCGGCGTGGCCAAATCGGCGAGCCCCGCCGATATAAAAAAGGCCTATCGCCAGCTCGCCAAGAAGTTCCACCCCGATCGCAACAAGGACGACGCGAAAGCCAAGGAACGGTTTTCCGAAATCAACTCCGCCTATGAGATCGTCGGCGACGAAACGAAAAAGGCGCAGTTCGACAAGGGCGAGATCGGGCCGGACGGCAAGCCACGCTTCACTGGCTTCGAAGGCTTCGGCGGCGGCGCTGGTCCCGGCGGCTTCAGCCGAGGCTGGCGCACGGGCGGCGGCGCGCCCGGCGGCGACCAGCATTTCGAATTTCACTTCGGCAACGAAGCGCCCGGCGGCGGACGCGCAGGCTTCGACCCGTCCGACCTCTTCGCCGATCTCTTCAGCGGCGGCGGGCGCCGTCGCGCCGGACCGCAACCGACTCGCGGCGACGACGTCGCCGCTACCGCCACAGTGCCGCTCGAGACGGTCGCCCACGGCGGCTCGGCGCGAGTCATTCTCCCGAGCGGACGCACGCTCGAAGTCAAAATCCCGGCCGGGGTGGATGACGGCCAGCAGATCCGTCTGCGCGGCCAGGGCCAGCCAGGCTCAATGGGCGCCGAGCCCGGCGACGCCATCGTCACCGTGAAGGTCGCCCCGCATCCCTACTTCAAAATCGACGGCCGCGATCTGCGGCTCGAGCTGCCGGTGACCGTTTATGAGGCCGCGCTTGGCGCACGCGTTGAGACCCCGACGCTTGACGGCAAGGTCGAGCTGACGATCCCCCCGCACTCCAATGGCGGTCGGGTGCTGCGGCTGCGGGGCAAAGGACTGCCGGCTTCGGAAGGCAAGATCGCCGGCGATCTATACGTTTCCTTGAAAATCATGCTGCCGGAAACATCATCCGATGCCCTTGACGCGCGGATGCGCGAATGGCGCGACGCCGATCGCTATGATCCGCGCGCCAAAATGTCATGAGTTCAGCTTCTATCTCGCCTCGGCAGGCGCCGTGACCACCGCCGCGGCGGCCGCTTCCGCCGCCGCCTGCATGGCGTCCGGCGGCAAGGCGCCGACAAGCACGAAGGCGAAGCCGCCGGCGCGCCACTCGATGACCGAGACCCCTTGCCCGCGCTGGCCCGAAGGCGCGACAACGGCCTCGGCGCGCTCGAAATAAAGACCAACGCGCGCGCCGTCGTCGCGCTCATAGACGAGAAAGGCCGCGGGGCTGGCGACGCCCGGCGTGACGCGTCCGCCAAGCAGCCGCAGCCCGACGCCGCCCAAGTCGGGCGCGCGCGAAAAGCCGACCCGCTCCTGAAGCCAGGCGAGAAGTTCGCCGCGCCGGCCCGCGTCGATCTCAACGGGCCGCGCGTCGAGAATGTAAGTGGCGTAGGTCAGCCCGGCTCTTGCCGCATAGCTCGTGGCGGCCGTGGTCAGCGTCGGACGCTGCGCCGGCGGCCGGCTCGCCACGAAGAGCAGCGCCGCAACCGCGACTGCCGCGCCGGCGACGAGCGTGACCAGCGTCGAGGCAAGCGCCTGTCGCCGGCGGCTGGCGCGGATTTCGTCGAGCTTACGCGCTGGTCGCGGCGCCGCGCCGGGGCGCCCCCAGTGGATTGCGCCGGTCTCGATCGGCCCCTGACCGGCTGGCGGCGCCGGCGGACGCGCCGCCGCTTCTCGGAGCGACAGCGGCGGCGTCTCCAGCGCCACCGGCTCGAAAGCGGCGCGCAACGCAGCGTTCTGCCGGCGCCAGCCTTCAACGAGCGCGGCGTCCTCGGGATGTTGCAGCAGATGATCCTCGACCTTGCGCCGCCGCTCGGGGTCGAGTTCGCCGTCGACCAGCGCGTGCAGGTCGGCTTCTTCGATCAGCGCCGAGGGCGTCATGGGGCTACTTCACGACTCGCAGATGCGCGGCGGCGCGCCGGCCGCCTTCAAGCGGCGCGACCGGCCGCAGCCCTTCCGCGCCGAGCGCGCCGCGGGCCCGCATCAGCCGCGCCAGCGCAGTTTCTCGAGTCGCGCCGACGATGCGCGCCGCGGCGTCATAGCCAAAGCCCTCCAGCGAGACGAGCAGCAGCACGGCGCGCTCGTCGAAGCCGAGACTTGCGAGCCCGTGAACGATCGTCGGGTGGCGCGACGCCGGACCAGGCGGGTTCGCGAGTTTTTTCTCGGCGAGCGCGACAAGCGTCGCATAGGTTTCGATTCGCGCTTCGGCGAGATCGGCCGGGCGCAGGTCGCGCGCGCGGATACGCGCGCCGACCGATTGCAGCGCGCTTTGCAGAAGATCGTCGGCGATCGCCTGGCCTGCGCCGGCGCAGAGCGCGCGCGCATAACGCCGCAGGGCGGGAGTCGCTCCGCCCAGACCCGCTATGATATCGGCCCTTCTGCCCATGCGGCGCGCTCCGCTCGCTCTTGTCGCTTGTTTGCGCGGCCAGTGACGTTTCCTATCAAATGATAGGGCAAACCCGCGCGATTGGCTATGCTTGCCGCGATTCGCGCGCGCTTTTTCGCCGGCCCCAACGCTTTGGAGCGAGGGTTTCCTTTGCGCCCAAACCACGCTAAAGGGCCGAAGCCGCCGAGCAGATTTCACGCCCAGGAAATAGACACGCATGACACAGCAAGCTGCGCCCGCCGCCCTTTTCGCCGGACTGCTTAAGGGAAAAAAGGGGCTCATTCTGGGCGTCGCCAATAATCGCTCGATCGCCTGGGGCATCGCCAAGGCCTGCGCCGACGCCGGCGCCGAACTCGCGCTCACCTATCAGATCGAGGCGCTGGAAAAGCGCGTGCGGCCGCTCGCCGCCGACATCGGCGCGACTGTCGTCGGGCGCTGCGACGTCGCCGAGCCGGAGACGATGGACGCCGTCTTCGCCGAAATCGAGAAGCTTTGGGGCCGGCTCGATTTCGTCGTGCACTGCCTCGCCTATTCCGACAAGGACCAGCTCGACGGGCGCTATGTCGAGACGACGCTGGAAAACTTCCAGATGTCGCTCAACATCTCCTGCTACTCCTTCACCGCGCTGGCGCAGCGCGCCGAGAAGCTGATGACCGACGGCGGCTCGCTGTTGACGCTCACCTATTACGGCGCCGAGAAATGGATGCCGCATTACAATGTGATGGGCGTCGCCAAAGCGGCGCTGGAGGCGTCGGTGCGCTATCTCGCCGCCGATCTCGGCGTGAAGAACATTCGCGTCAACGCGATTTCGGCAGGGCCGATCAAGACCATGGCGGCCTCGGGCATCGGCGACTTCCGCTACATCCTACGCTGGAACGAATATAATTCGCCGCTGCGCCGCGTCGTGACGATCGAGGAAGTCGGCGAGACGGCGGTCTATCTGCTGTCGCCGATGGCGCGCGGCGTCTCCGGCGAAGTGCTGCATGTCGACGCCGGCTATCATGTCGTGGGCATGATGAATCCATCAGCCGCGCCGAAAATGGCCGATCTGCTGGCGCTGCTGCCACAGCAGAAGTGAGCCGCTGCGTCATGCCCGCGCTTGTCGCGGGCGTCCACGCCGAGCGGAATGTCTTTCCAGCGCTCGAACAGATCGCTAAACTTGCGCCATGACGAAACTGCTCGAACAGGCCTTCGAGGCGGCGCGCAGCCTCCCGCCTTCCATGCAGGATGAGGTGGCGCGCGTGATCATGGCGATGACGGGCGAAGAGACACCGGCTGTGCAGCTCACCCCCGAAGAAGAAGCCTCGTTCGAGGAATCGCTGGCGCAGGCCGAGCGCGGCGAGTTTGCGACCGACGATCAAATTCGGGCCATCTGGGCGAAGCATGGGCTGTGAAGCTTCGCTACACGCTCCGCGCCACCGCTGAACTCGACGAAATTCTATCTTTCATTGACGAACGTTCGCCGCAGGGCGCACGCAGCATCAAGGCCCGAATTCAGGCGATGACGGCTCTCCTCTTGCGGCATCCGCAAGCGGGTCATCCGACCAGCAAAAAAAGCGGCCTTCGCCGCATGGTCGTCTATCCCTACCCATATCTGATTTTCTATCGCGCGACAGAAACCGAGATCATCATTCACGGCGTACGCCACAGCGCTCGCCGGCCATCTCCCCCGAAAACGGAGGACTGAAATGCTCCAAGCCGCCTCACGAGCCGGCCAGATTGGCATGCGCGGCGCACGAGCGCGCCCCTCACACCCTCGCGGGCTTCCCCACCACCGTCACCAGCAGGTCGCCGTCGCCCAACAGCCGCTTCGCGCCGCGCAGACAATCCTCCATCGTCACCGCGGCGATCCTGCCATTGCGCTCATCGAGGAAGCTCGGTTCGAATCCGTCGAGCTGCAGATTGACGAGCTGGCTCGCAACCTTCGTCGAGGTGTCGAAGCGCAGCGCATAGGAGCCGATGAGGAATTTCTTGGCCTTATCCAATTCATCCTCGGTCGGACCTTCGGCGACGAAGCGCTTGAACTCTTCCTCGATCACGCCGATCGCTTCGCCGGCGCGTTCATTCTTCGTCGCGGCGGCGCCGATCAGCATCGGGCAATGGTCATATTCATTGAGATGCGAATAGACCGAATAGGCCATGCCGCGCTTCTCGCGCACCTCGCGAAAGAGCCGCGAGGTGAAGGTGCCGCCGCCCAGAATGTGATTGGCGACGACGACGGCGTAGTGGTCGGGATCGTGCTTGCTGATCGACGGCCGCCCAAAGCGGATCGTCGATTGCGGCACGTCGAGATTGACGATTTTGCGCGCGCCGACATTGGCGACCGCGATCTCCGGCACGGGCGCGAGATCGTTTTGCAGCGCAAGTCCGCCGAAGGTCGCGTCGATGAGTTCGGAGAGATTGCCGGCGTTGATCGCGCCGACGACGCCGATCTTGAGGTCGCGCCGCGCAAACAGCCGTTCGCGCAGCGCGATGAGGTCTTCGCGCGACAGCGTATCGATCGACGCAAGATCGCCGCGCACCGGACGTCCGTAGGGATGGTTCGGAAAAGCCGCTTCGCGAAAAGCTTTCGACGCAACCGAGTCGGGATCATTGGCGTCGCGCTTCAATTCGGCGGCAAGCTGGCTGCGCACGCGCGCGACGTCGCCGGCCTCGAGCCGCGCGTCGTTGAGCGCCAGTTTCAACAGGCCGAAAGCCTTGTCGACGTTGCGCGAGAGAGTCTGCAGATGGCCCGAGATCGCGTCGCGGTCGGCACCAAAGCCGAGATGAATCGCGAGCTCGTCGATGACGCGATGAAAGCTGCGCGCGTCATAGGGGCCGGCGCCCTCGTCGAGCGTCGCCGCGAGCAAAGTGGCGAGTCCGGGCTTTTCGGCAGGATCCTGCGACGCGCCGCCGCGAATCGCGAATTCGAGCGCGACGAGTGGCACGGCGTGGCTTTCGACGAGCCAGACCTCCAAGCCGCCGGGCGTCATGATCCGCTGCACATGTTCGGCGCGGGAGGCGATGGTGACGGCGGGCGCGTGAGCGGTCATTTGCTTTCCTAATGTGGGATCGGCAGTCGGTCTTCCGCTATCGGATCGGGCGTCGGCCGACAGCCGACCGCCTCATGCAGATATGCGTCTCAGGCCGGAAGCAGAAATCCGGTGACGGCCCGGCGCCTGTCGAGCCATTTGCGCGCGGCGTTTTGCACGTCCGCGGCGGTCACCTTCTCCATGCGATCGGGCCAGGCGACGACGTCCTCGATCGTGAGGCCGGTGGCCAGCGCCTCGCCATACCAGCGGGCCAGCGAGGCCTGGCTGTCCTGGGCGTAGACGGCGTCGGCGATGAGACGGGTCTTGGCGCGCTGCAGATGTTCGGCGTCGATCGGCTCTTCTCCGAAACGTCGCAGCACGCGATCGATCGCATCGTCGAGCTCTTCGAGCGTAACGCCCGGCGCAGGCGTCGCATAAACCCATAAGCGCGTGTCGTCGACGGCGGAGCCCATGTAATAGGCGCCGGCGCCGACCGCGACCTGCTCCTCGACGACCAGCGTCTCATAGAGCGCGCTCGTCGGTCCGCCGCCGAGCATGTAGGCAAGCGTCTCCAGCGCCTCGGCTTCGCCGGGCGCGGCGGTGCTGTAGGACGGCACCAGATAAACCTGCTCATGCGCCGGCTGCTCGACCTTTTCGTCGCGCAGAGTCACCAGACGATGGGCGCGGTGCGGCGGCTCCTGGGTGCGAGCGCGGCGCGGGGCCGCGGACCGCGCCGGAATCTTGCCGTAAGTCGCCTTGGCGAGACGCTCGACTTCATCCGCCTCGACGTCGCCGGCGACGATGAGAATGGCGTTCTCGGGGGTGTAGAAGCGCTCGTAATAAGCGAGCGCATGGGTGCGATCCAGCCCCTCGATCTCGTGATTCCAGCCGATGATCGGCGTGCCGTAGGGATGATGCGCGAAGAGCGCCGCCTGCACGGCTTCGTCGAGCTGCGCCGAAGGATCGCTGTCGGTGCGCATGCGGCGCTCCTCGAGCACCACGTCGCGCTCCGGATCGACGACCTCGTCGGTCAACACCAGATTGCGCATGCGGTCGGCTTCGAACGCCATCAGCGTCGCGAGATGCTCCTTGCCGATGCGCTGGAAATAAGCGGTGTAATCGTAGCTGGTGAAGGCGTTCTCCTGCCCGCCGAGTTCGGCGACAAGATTGGAGAATTCGCCCTGAGGATGATTTTTCGTGCCCTTGAACATCAGATGTTCAAGGAAATGGGCGATGCCCGACTGGCCGAGCGGATCGTCGGCGGCGCCGTTCTTGTACCAGACCATATGCGTGACGACAGGCGTTCGCGCATCCGGGATGACGACGACCTCCATGCCGTTATCGAGCGTGAAGCTCGTTATGCTCGCGCGCGCAGGCTCCGGCGCGGCTGCGCCGGGCGCAAGCGAAACGGCTGACGCCTTCGTCTCAAATGACATGAACGGCCTTTCCCGCGGCCGCGGCCGCGTCGTCGGAGAATGGTTTCTCCTAATATAGGCCGGAATTTAATTCTTGTCAGAACCTCTCAGGAAGCTCGGCATCAGGCTCGACAGGCCGCCGCCGCTCGAACGGGCGACGGTGCTGGGCGCATTGGGATTGCCGGTCTGGGCGACGGGATCGGCCTCGGTGCCGCCACCACCGCCCCAGCTTAACGGATTCCACCAGCTCTTGCCGGACTTCTCGTTATAACTGCTCAGATCCTTCGTCGGCTGACGATAACCTTCCGGAGGTTCGACGAGCATCCGGCGCGGCGCCACGTCGGGTTCGGCCGCGGCGTTGCGGGTGCGCGCCATGAGAACGCGCTGAAGCAGACCCGGCTCGTCGTCCGTTCCCGCCGCCGCGGTCGGACGCGGACCGCGAAGCCGCTCGAGAAGACCTTTCTTTGGGTCTGGCGGCGGCGCGTCGGGAACGCGCGCGTAGCGATCGGCGTTGCGGCGCCGCTCCGACGACAGTTCGGTTGGCCAACCGCCTGGCCGCTCGGCCCGCTCCCGCGGCGACGGAAGGTCACCGGCGCTCGGCGGCAAGACGAGCCTGGGTCGTTCGCTGTAATCGATCTTGCTGGCCGCTTCGTCGGAAGACGCGCCAACCATCTCCATCATCGCCGTCCACGTGGATTTGTCGTCGCCGGCCAGAGCTGGCGCGGCCTGGATCGCCGCGAATCCGGCGAGAACGTAAAGGGCGCAGCGCTGCGACTGAGCAAGCTTCATCTGTCGGACTCCGTTGGGCTCCGGTTACTTGGCGCTACATGGCCGCGACTTATTGGCGATTTGGTGGCGAAGGCCGGGCCTAAAGCTGGACCCGAGCATGTTCAGGTCCCGGCCCGCCGCTCCTGCGGCAGGAAAAATCCCTCAAAGACCAGCAGCGACACGCCCAAAGTGATGAACACATCGGCCAGATTGAACACGTAATTGGCCAGCGGCCCGACCGGCAGGCTGGTGTGGAGATAGAAGAAGTCGGCGACGGCGCCGCGCGCGATCCGGTCGGCGGCGTTCCCGAGCGCCCCGCCGATGATGAGACCGAGCGCCAGAGCCGTTGCGCGGCTCGGCGTGCGGACCATCCAGATCGCCAGACCGGCGACGATCGCGCCCTGGACGGTCAGCAGCGCCAGTCGCGCCATTGTTTCATGGGCCGGAAACAGGGAATAGGAGACGCCGAAGTTCCAGGACAGAACGACGTCGAGGAACGGCGTGAGGCTCAACGGCGGGCGGGCGGCGACGTCAAATATATGGAGCATCCAGAATTTATGCGCCTGATCGAACGCCAGAGCGGCGAGCGCAGTCACGAGGCCCAGGGACCTCGGCGAAAGGGCGCGCAGCTTAAAGTTTAGAGGCAAGCGGGGAGTCTCCGACCGGGGCGCAGCAATAAGGCCGGCCGGGGAAAATGCAAAATTCGCTGCCGCCGCATGCGGTTCAAATGCCAGCCTTTGGCCAAGGCTTTTTGCCCCTCCACTTCATCAACGGCCGGAAGTAATCTTTCCCGCGCAAGCGCGCCGGGCAAATCACTCGGCGGGACAATTCGTCTGAACGCCATGACCCTCGACGCATTTCGCAAATCGCTTTCCGCGGACGAGCCCCCGCTCCCGCCGCCACTCCGAGCGCTGTGGTTCGACGCCAAGGGCGACTGGAACGCCGCGCATAAATGCGTCGACGACAAATCCGATCCCGACAGCATGTGGGTGCACGCCTATCTTCATCGCAGGGAAGGCGATCTTTCGAACGCCCTCTATTGGTACCGGCGAGCGGGGCGAGAACCGCACAAGGGCGCGCTCGAAGACGAATGGTGCGAGATCGCCGCAGCGCTGCTGTCGCAAGCGGCGCCATGACCGCGGGGCTGGCCGAAGCGCGGGAATTGCTGCGCAGCAAATTCGGATTTTCGGACTTTCTGCCGGGGCAGGCGGAAGTCATCGACGCCATTTTCGCCGGCCGCGACGCCATCGCCGTCATGCCGACCGGCTCAGGCAAATCGCTCCTCTATCAGCTGCCGGCCGCCGCTCCGGGGCCCGGACTCGTGCTCGTCTGCTCGCCATTGATCGCGCTGATGCGCGACCAGCTTCGAACCCTCGCCGACAGCGGCGTCGGCGCGGTGGCGCTGCATTCGATGCAGGAGGACGACGAAGCTGCGGCTTCGATCGACGCCGTCGCGTCGGGCCGGGCAAAGCTTCTTTACGCCGCGCCTGAGCGTCTTGCCCAGGAGGGAACGCAGCATTTATTGCGCAGCATTCGCATCAAGCTGTTCGCGATCGACGAGGCGCATTGCGTCTCGCATTGGGGCCATGAATTTCGGCCCGACTATCGCGCGCTCGGCGACATCGCGCGAAAGCTCGGCGCGCCGCCGACGCTCGCCGTCACCGCGACGGCCGGTCCGCGCACCCGCGACGACATCGCCCGCACCCTGTTTTCGCGGCCGGCCGAGATTTTTTTGCGCTCCTTCGCGCGGCCGAATCTATCCCTCGATTTCGCGCAAAAGCGCGCCGGCCCGCGCCAGATCGTCGAATTCGCGCGTAAGGGCCGCGCGCCCGGCAAGGAAAGCGGGATCATCTATTGCAACTCGCGCAACAAGACCGACGCGCTCGCCCGCGAGCTCTCGCGGCTCGGCTTCGACGCGCTTCCCTATCATGCCGGGCTCGACGGCCCATACGCGCTCGGAGAGTCAGGACGCGTTCTTTACCCGCAAGGGCGCCGTGATGGTCGCGACCATCGCTTTCGGCATGGGTGTCGACAAGCCGGACGTGCGCTTCATCGTTCACGCCGATCT
The DNA here is from genome assembly GCF_021731785.1 of Methylocystis sp. Taxonomy (GTDB): domain Bacteria; phylum Pseudomonadota; class Alphaproteobacteria; order Rhizobiales; family Beijerinckiaceae; genus Methylocystis. Next base: position 23,412 of record NZ_JAKFWS010000068.1, on the reverse strand, counting down.
GCCGACCTCGATCGAGGGCTATTATCAGGAGATCGGCCGGGCCGGACGCGACGGCGCGCCGGCGCGCGCGCTGACGCTGTTCTCGCCCGCCGAGCTGGCCCTGCGCTGGCGCATTCCGCAAACCGCGCAGGAGAATGAGGCGGCCGCGGGGGATTACGCCAGACGCCAGGCGATGGCGCGGCTGGCGGCGGCGCCGGGCTGCCGCTTTCAGCGCCTCCTCGCCGAATTCGGCGAAGACAGCGCGCCTTGCGGGAAATGCGATCACTGCCGCGGCGGACCGCTCGCTTGGCCTCGCCGCCTGTCTTCGCTTGCGCTCGGCTGGCGCGCGGATTTCACAAGCGGCTTCGCCAATCGCGGCGACCTCCCGGATGTCGAGGAGACTGTTCCTCAGATCGCGGCGGCGCCGGTCATTCTGTCGACTCAGCCGGACGAGCCGCCGCTCACGGTCGACCAGGCGCGCCTGCTGCGCGCGCTGGAGGCCGAACGACGAGCTATCGCAAAACGGCGTGGGCTGGCGCCGCGCGCGGTCGCCTCCGAACAGGCGCTGCGCGCGCTCGCGCGCGAAAAACCGGACAGCGCCGGCGATCCGCTGCTCAGCGGGATCGAAGACGCGGCGGCGCTGTTACGGGTGATCGGCGAAGCCCGCTGAGGCGTCGCCAAGGGTTTCGTTTGGCGCCGCAACACTGTAGTTAGGGCTCTCATCCCGTTCCCCCTTCCGAGGTCATGTCCGACAACTCGCCGCCAAACGCCGCCGAACTGCGTCAGGTCATGTTCGGGCTCGGCCTTGCGATGCTGCTCTCGGCCCTCGATCAGACGATTGTGGTCACCGCCATGCCGACCATTGCGGCGGACCTCGGCGACCCTCAGGATCTGCCCTGGATCGTGACGGCCTATCTCATCGCCGCGACGGTGGTGACGCCGCTTTACGGCAAATTCGCCGATGTCTATGGGCGGCGACGCGTCATTCTTGTCGGCGTGGCCACGTTCGTGATCGGCTCGGTCGCCTGCGCCCTGGCCCCGAGCATGGCGGCCCTAGCGGGCGCGAGAGTCGTTCAGGGGCTGGGCGGTGGCGGCTTGATTTCGCTTGGCCAGACGATCGTCGCCGATCTGGTTTCCCCCCGCGAGCGCGGCCGATACCAGTCCTATTTTGCCGTCGTGTTCATCACGTCGAGCATCGCCGGCCCGACGCTCGGCGGCGTTCTTGCGCAATTTTGGCATTGGTCGCTGATCTTCTGGATCAATCTGCCGCTTGGCCTCGCGGCGCTGCTGATCGTCAATTCCCGGTTGAAGCGTTTGCCGGAGCTGCGCCATCCGCATCGCGTCGATTATCTGGGGGCCGCGCTGCTCATCGCCGCCTCAGGGCTGCTGGTTCTGGCGCTCGGCTGGGGCGGCGTCCGCTTTCCATGGCGGTCGGCGGCGATTTGCGGCCTCCTGGCCGCTTCGGCCCTCGCCTGGTCGCTTTTTGCCTGGCGCACGGTTCGCGCCGAGGAGCCGCTGATTCCCTTGCGCATCCTCGAACTCCGGATCGTGCGCGACGCCATTCTGTCGAGCTCGTTTGGACTTGGCGGCTTCGTCGGCCTCTCTGTCGTGATGCCGATCTATTATGAAGTCTGCGCCGGCATGAACGCCAGCGATTCGGGGCTGACGCTCATTCCGCTGATGGTCGGCACTGTCGCCGGCGCGACGGCGTCCGGACGATTGATGGCGCATCTCAAGCATTACAAGGCCGTCCCGCTGCTGGGGCTCGGCGCCGGCTTTCTCGCCGCGCTTGGCGCGGCTTGGATGATGAAGGCGGGCGCGGACCGCTCGCTGCTGTCGCTCAACGCCCTGCTCACCGTCACGACCTTCGGGATTGGCGCGATGCTGCCGATCGCCACCGTTTCGGTGCAGAACGCCGTCGATTCGCGCGACCTCGGCACCGCGACGGCGTCGATGCAATTCTTTCGGCAACTCGCGGCCGGCGCGATCGTCGCGCTGTTCGCCGCTTTAGCGATCGGCGGCGGCCGGGCGCAATTGCTTGAAGCGCTGAAGGCGGACGCCGACAGCGCCGCTTTGTTTTCGAGCTTTCGTCTGGTTTTTCTCGCGCTTGCCGTCTGTGTCGGCTTGTCCTTTGTTTTCCTGGCGCGCATGGAGGAGCGACCGCTGCGCGGCGAGCGACGCGTCTGATAAGCTCGATTTTCGACGCGCCTTTTCTATTTGCCCCTCTGGCATGGAATTTTCTAGAAAGAGCGCGCCATCCCGCGCCGCAAGGACCCTTCCATGGCTTCTCTCGATAGTTTCAACGCCTGTCAGACGCTCGTCGTCGGCGACCGGTCCTATCAATATTTCTCGCTAAAGGCGGCGGAAGAGAACGGGCTTCGAGGCGTCTCCCGCCTGCCCTATTCGCTTAAGGTCGTTCTCGAAAATTTGCTGAGCAACGAAGACGGCCGTTCGGTCACCAAGGCGTCGATCGAAGACTTCGCCAAATGGCTCGAGGAAAAAGGCAAGACCGAGCGCGAAATCGCCTTCAGGCCGGCGCGCGTGCTGATGCAGGATTTTACCGGCGTGCCGGCGGTCGTCGATCTTGCGGCGATGCGCGACGCCGTGGTCGCGCTCGGCGGGACCGCGCAGAAGATCAATCCGCTGGTGCCGGTCGATCTCGTCATCGACCATTCGGTGATCGTCGACAGTTTCGGCACGCCGCAGGCGTTCGCCCGCAATGTCGAGCTGGAGTATGAGCGCAACGGCGAGCGCTATCGATTCCTGAAATGGGGCCAGTCGGCGTTCGACAATTTCCGCGTCGTGCCGCCCGGCACCGGCATCTGCCATCAGGTCAATCTGGAATATCTCGGCCAGACCGTCTGGACGCGCACGGAGCGGATCGACGGCAAGACGGTCGAAGTCGCCTATCCCGACACGCTGGTCGGCACCGATTCGCATACGACCATGATCAACGGCCTCGCCGTTCTCGGCTGGGGCGTCGGCGGCATCGAGGCCGAAGCCGCGATGCTCGGCCAACCGCTGTCGATGCTCGCCCCCGAGGTGATCGGCTTCAAGCTCACCGGCGCGCCGAAGGAGGGCGTGACGGCGACCGACATCGTTCTGACCGTCACCCAGATGCTGCGCAAAAAGGGCGTGGTCGGAAAATTCGTGGAGTTCTTCGGCGACGGCCTCGATCACATGAGCCTCGCCGATCGGGCGACGATCGCCAATATGGCGCCTGAATATGGCGCGACCTGCGGCTTCTTCCCGATCGACCAGGAGACGCTCGCCTATCTGCGAATGTCGGGGCGCGCCGACGACCGCCTCGCGCTGATCGAAGCCTATGCGCGGGCGCAGGGCATGATGCGCGAGCCCGGGGTGCCCGATCCGGAATTCACCGACACGCTGACCCTGGACCTCGCGGAGGTGACGCCTTCTCTCGCCGGTCCGAAACGCCCGGAGAGCCGCGCGTCGCTTTCGGATGTCGGCTCGGCGTTTCTTGGCGCGCTCGCCACCGAATATAAGAAGGAAGACGGACTCGGGCAGCGTTACGGCGTCGAAGGCGAAAGTTTCGACCTCGGCCACGGCGACGTCGTCATCGCCGCGATCACTTCGTGCACCAACACATCCAACCCGAGCGTGCTGATCGGTGCCGGACTGCTAGCGCGCAACGCCATCGCCCGCGGCTTAAAGACGAAGCGCTGGGTGAAGACCTCGCTTGCCCCGGGCAGTCAGGTCGTCGCGCAATATCTTGCGAAGTCCGGGCTGCAGAAATTCCTCGACGATCTCGGCTTCAATCTCGTCGGCTTCGGCTGCACGACCTGCATTGGCAATTCAGGGCCGCTGCCGCCGGCGATCTCCAAGACCATCAATGCGCATGACCTCGTGGCGGCGTCGGTGCTGTCGGGAAATCGCAATTTCGAAGGGCGCGTCAATCCGGACGTCCAAGCGAATTACCTCGCCTCGCCGCCGCTCGTCGTCGCCTATGCGCTCGCCGGCACGATGGCGATCGATCTGACGAAAGAGCCTCTCGGGCATGACAGCGCCGGGTCGCCGGTCTATCTGCGCGACATCTGGCCGGCGAACGCCGAGATTGCGACCTTCGTCCGCGATCAGGTGACGCGCAATCTGTTTCGCGAAACTTACGCCAACGTCTTCTCTGGCGACGAACACTGGCGCGCGGTCGAAGCGCCAAGCGGCGAGACCTACCGTTGGGACGATCAATCCACCTATGTGCGCAACCCGCCTTATTTCGTTGGACTTGAGCGCGAGCCCAAACCGGTCGAGGACATCGTCGGCGCGCGCATACTCGCGCTCTTTGGCGACAAAATCACCACCGATCATATCTCGCCGGCAGGCTCGATCAAGGCGGCGTCGCCCGCCGGCAAATGGCTGATCGAGCATGGCGTCGCGCCCGCCGATTTCAATCAATACGGCACGCGGCGCGGCAATCATGAAGTGATGATGCGCGGGACTTTCGCCAATATCCGCATCAAGAATCACATCATGCGCGACGAGAGCGGGCAAACGCCGGAAGGCGGATTGACCAGGCATTATCCGGGCGGCGAAATCATGCCGATCTATGACGCCGCCATGCGCTACGGCGCCGAGGGCGCGCCGCTTGTCGTGCTCGCCGGCGCCGAATATGGCAATGGCTCGTCGCGCGATTGGGCGGCGAAGGGCGCCATGCTGCTCGGGGTTCGCGCCGTGATCGCCAAGAGCTTCGAGCGCATCCACCGGTCCAATCTTGTCGGCATGGGGGTGCTGCCGCTCACCTTTGCGGAAGGCGCAGGCTGGGACACGCTCGGGCTGAAAGGCGACGAGACGGTGACCATTCATGGCTTGCGCGAGGGACTTGCTCCGCGCAAGACCTTTATTGCTTCAATCGCTTTCCCGGATGGGTCCACTCAGACCGCAAAGCTGCTCGCGCGCATCGATACGCTGGACGAGTTAGAATACTTCAAGAACGGCGGCATTCTTCCTTACGTGTTGCGACAACTCGCCCCTTAAATCTCGCGAAAAAACGATTGACTTGCTCATGGTCCTCGGACAGCGTTAGCGAGCTTTGCGTTGAATTCGGGCCGCTGCGGTTGGAATGCGTTCAACGCAGCGCTCGACAAAAAGAAAAAGTCACGACGCGAAAAAGAGGAAATCAACATATGAATAAATACGCCCTAACGGCGGCCGCCGCCCTGTTTCTTGCGGCGACTGCGCCGTCGTTCGCTTTCGACGCCGCCGTCGGTCAGCGCGCGCAGAGCCAGGCGACGCGCATCAGCTGCGACACGCATGCCGAGGACGACCAAGCGGTTTGCGCGAGCAAGTGCGAGGACGCCTATCTCAAGGATCAGCAGTCGATCACCGCCGACATGGCGACCGTGAAGGCGAACAGGAAGGCGTGCGACGAGAAGTGCGGCTGCCCGCAGAACTCCAAGAGCCTTTAAAAAAATCGCTTTGACTTGAGCCCAAGGGGCGCGCGAACCCTCGCGCGCCCCTTTTGCGCTGCGACAACAGGCGCACGAGAAGTCGCGCCGGCGCCCCCAAGCTACTGGAAATAAAAGATCTTCTCTCCAACGGAGTCGTTCATTGAAGGACCGGCGCGCACCGTCGCAGAAGTGACGCGCAATTGACAGGAACGGTCACATACGACATCGTCCCGCCGCTCATTGCGTTATGTGAGGCCGTTGCTGTTCCAAGGCGGGAGGGGTCGAGCGCAGGCGCAGTCTAGACGCCCTACGGGTAAGTAAAGGAAACGACCAAATGAAGAAATTCGCCATTATGACGGCGGCTCTCCTTGTCGCCGGCATGATCAGCCCGGCATTCGCGGATTGCGACGTTCACAAAGCGGACGAAGACAAGCAGGCCAAATGCGCTGAAAAATGCGACGACGAATACCTCGCCCGCAAGATGAATTATGCCTCTAACCAGGCCGAAGTCATCGCCAATAAGAAGGCCTGTGACGCCGCCTGCGGCTGCCCACAGAACACGAAAGACAAAGACTAAGTCCGCCGAGCCCTCGCGAGCGAGGACCGGTCTAAACTTCGGGCGCGCAAAGATTGCGCGCCCATAGTTTTTTGAGGACGCGCTTACTGCGAGTAGACGTTGCCGTCCGGGCCTTTCCAACCGCTGCCCGCTTCATAGAAGCGATATTCCTCATCGAACTGAACTGTCGACCCCGGCGCGATGTATTGCCTGCCAGGCGGATCGGCGCTGCGCGGCGCAGTCACATAATGATTGCTCGGCGAACAGCCTTCGGGAAATTTTCCACCCTCTTCAGGCTTGCATTCGAGATTTGCGCCTTCCGGGAACTCGACCCGGGCATTGAAGAAAATCTCGTAGCCCTTTTCTCCGGTGGCGTGCATCTCGAGACGCTCGGCCATGGTCTGTTTGAATTCGCCGATCTTGAACGGCTTATCGAAGCGCTGCTTCAGCAAGTTCTCGAAAATCTGCCGTGCATGCGCTTCGGTCGGATAGCAACCCCCGAACATGCAAAAAGCATTTGCCGGGATCGCCGAAAGCGACGCCAGCAACGCCGCGACGACAAGTTTGATGAAAGCGCCACGCATGATTCCACTCCCTCGGCCTTTATGATTTCGCCGCCCAGCGCGCGGCTTTTTGCAAACCTATAGCATCTTATCGCAGCGTCGCGGCGCGTCTAAAATCCTGGCGCGCGGCTCGCGAAAAAGCGGAGCCCGGGTTTTCGCATCAAGCGCGCATATGGTTTTGAGATGATCGCTTTATCTGCAGCTGCGTGATTGCGCCCGAATGTGGCGCGATCTAGCGGCCTTCGGGCGTCATCGGGTTGCCCCAAAGATCCTTGACCTGGTCGAAGTGGAGCGCAGGATCATAGCCCTCGGCGGTAAGGCCGAGCCACGCCGAAGAAAGCCGTCCCAGCGCGGAAAGCACGGCGTAGGAGGCGACGACGCGGTCGCGTTGCGCAACCAGGAGCCCAAGACGCGCATTCAACAGCTCCTGTTGCGCGTTCAAGATTTCAAGCGTCGTTCGCTGGCCGGCCTTGGCTTCTTCGCGCACGCCATAGAGCGCGCGCTCGGCGGCGGCAATCTGGGTTTGCGCCGCGGCGATCTGGGTTTTGGCCGCCTGCAGCGCGCCCCAATAGGCGCGCACCAGCGAGAGAACTTCGGCGCGCGCGACGTCAGCGTTGAGCCGGCGCTGGCCGGCGGTCTCCTTGGCTTGCCGCACGCGCGAGGAGGTGAGGCCGCCCTCATAGATCGGCACGTTGAGACGTCCGCCGACACTGGCCCCGATGTTGCGGTTGCCGACGCCGGCGACGTCGGTCTGCGTGAAAACATCGCCGACGATCGACAGCTTGGGCATGAACTCCGCCTCAAGCGCCTTGATGTCGAGATCGGCGGCGTCGGCGTCGTGCAGCGCGGCAAGAATGAACGGGTGCTCGCTTTGGGCGATGCGTTCCGCTTCTTCGCGCGACTTCGGCAGCAATCGGTCGATCGGCGCGCCGGGCGAAAGCTTGGTCGGCTCGACGCCGACGATCTTACGATAGACGCCGATGCTGGCGTCTAGCGCCGCGCGCGCGCCGCCGACGAGAGATTTGCCGCCCGCGAGCCGCGCCTCGGCCTGGGCGATGTCGGTCAGCGTGATCTGGCCGTATTCGTAGCGCTCGCGCGTCTGGCGCAATTGTTCCTTCAGAACCGCAACATTGCTTTCCTGAAGTTTAAGCGACGCGGTGTCGCGCAGCACGTCCATATAGGCGGTGACGGCGTCGAACAAGACGCGCTGTTCGGTGAGGCGCAAACGTTCGCGTCCCGCGAAGACGCCGGACTCTGCAGCGCGCGTTTCATTCTGGGCCTTGAAGCCGTCGAAAACCGGCTGCTCGATGGTCAAAGTGGCGGAGCGAGGAATGCTCCCGCCGTTCTGGATGCTCTTCGTGCGGGCTCTGAAACTGGGGTCGTCGAGATCGACGTCGCGCTGTTGCGTGATGTAGCGGTTCCGCTGCACGCCGAGATAGCCGTCGGCGGAAACGCGCGGCCGCATGCCGGCCTGCGCTTGCGGCACGCCTTCGTCGATCGCGCGCAGTTCGGCTCTGCCAGCGTTGAGCTGCGGATTGGCGTCATAGGCGCGACGCATCGCGCCCATCAAGGTTTCCGCGCGCGCCGTCGCTCCCGCTGCAAGAAAGCAGATCATGACCGAGGCGACGCCGCGCAGGATCACCGGTCAACCCCCGCTTTGTTGCAGGGAAGTCGACTCCGGCGAACGACTGAAGAACGCGTAAAGGGCAGGCAGCACCACAAGCGTGAGAAGCGTCGCGCTGATCAGCCCGCCGATGACCACCGTCGCGATCGGCTTTTGCACTTCGGCGCCGGTGCCGGTCGCAAGCGCCATCGGAAGGAAGCCGAGCGACGCTACCAGAGCCGTCATCACGACGGGCCGCAGGCGGGTCATCGCGCCCTTGAAGATCGCCGGAAGCTCAGGCATGCCGCCTGCGATCAATTGCGAAATATAGGTGCGCATGACCAGGCCGTTCAGCACGGCGACGCCCGAGAGCGCGATAAAGCCGACAGCGGCGGAAACTGACAGCGGCATGCCGCGCAACCACAGCGCGGCGACGCCGCCGGAAAGCGCCAGCGGCACCGCCGTGAACACCAGCAGCGCGTCGCGCACAGAGCCAAGCGCGGAATAGAGCAAGAGAAAGATCAGGAAAAAGCAGACCGGGACGACGATCGTCAGGCGGGCGCGCGCCGTCGCGAGATTTTCGAACTGGCCGCCCCACGCGATCCAGTATCCGGGCGGCAACGTCACTTTCGACTCGATCTTCGCGCGCGCGTCCTCGACCACCGAGGCGATGTCGCGCCCGCGAACATTCGCCGTGACCACCACCCGCCGATGGCCGTTCTCGCGTGAAATCTGGTTCTGGCCGTCGACGATCGAAAATTTCGCCACCTGCTTGAGCTGCACGACCGGCGTCACGCCGGCCGCGGAAGGGAGCGCGACAGGAATCGACTCCAGCGCCTGCGCGTCCTCGCGCAAATTGTCCTGCAGGCGAACGACGATCGGGAAGCGGCGATCGCCTTCAAACACCACGCCTGCCCTCTGGCCGCCGATCGCCGCGCCGATCACATCTTGCACCGCCCCCACGCTCAAACCGAGGCGGGCGATCGCGGCCTTGTCGACGGCGATATCGAGAATCGGCAATCCGCCCACCTGTTCGACCTTGACGTCGGTTGCGCCTTTGACCGAATTGAGAATGCCGGCGATCTGATGGGCCGCCTTCAACATGACGTTAAAGTCTTCGCCGAACACTTTGACGGCGATGTCTCCGCGCACGCCGGCAAGCAATTCGTTGAAGCGCAATTGGATGGGCTGCGAGAACTCATAGGCGTTGCCCGGCAGTTGCGTGAGACGCGCGCCCATTTTTTCGATCAGCGCCGCCTTGTCGAGACCCGGATCGGGCCAGTTCTCTCGCGGCTTCAGCATAATGAACGTGTCAGTCAGATTCGGCGGCATCGGATCGGTCGCGATCTCAGCCGTGCCGGTCTTGGAGAAGACGTAGTCGACTTCAGGGAAACTGCGGAGCGCGCTCTCGATCTCGAACTGCATCGCCTGCGACTGGGTAAGCGATGCGCTGGGAATTCGGTTCGCCTGCATGGCGAGGTTCTTCTCGTCGAGCGTCGGAACGAACTCTTCGCCCAGCGTCGGGTAGAGAAGCGCCGCGAGGACGAAGGCGCCGGCGCCCATCGCAATCGGCTTCAATGGCGCGGCCATCGCCCATTTCAATATGGGTTCATAGGCGCGTTTCAGCGCGCCAACGACCGCGTTTTCTGATTCGCCAATGCGTCCGGAAAGCGCGATGGCGATCATCGCCGGAAAGAACGTCAGCGATAGAACGAACTCGGAGGCGAGCGCCATGATGACGGTCATCGCCATCGGATGGAACATCTTCCCTTCGATCCCCGAAAAGGTCAGGATCGGCACATAGACGAGAATGATGATCGCCTGCCCGTAGACCGTCGGCCGCCGCATCTCGACCGCCGAGTCGATGACCGTGGTCAGCCGTTCTTCGAGCGTCAACGCGCGGCCCAAAGCGCTCTGACGCTGCGAAAGCCGGCGCAGGCAGTTCTCGATGACGATGATCGCGCCGTCGGCGATCAATCCGAAATCGAGCGCGCCGAGACTCATCAGATTGGCGCTGATCTTTCCGGCATACATGCCGATGCCGAGCAACAGCATCGTCAGCGGGATCACCATCGCCGTCACGAGCGCGGCGCGGAAATTGTCGAGCATGACAAACAGCACGAGGATGACCAGCGCGGCGCCCTCGATCAGATTCAAGGCGACCGTTTTGATCGTGGCGTTGACCAGCAGGGTGCGGTTCAAGATCGTGCGCACTTCGACGCCAGGCGGCAGCAGCCGCCGGATTTCGCCCATCTTCGCATTGACGGCGCTCGACACTTCGCGGCTGTTGGCGCCGATCAGCATCAGAGCGGTGCCGATCACCACCTCTTCGCCATTCATGCTGGCGCTGCCCACCCGCAACTCGCGTCCGACGCCGACCTCGGCGATATCCTCGACGCGCACGGGGGTGCCGCCTCTCGTCGACACGACGACCTTGGCGATATCGTCTATGGACTCGAGCCGCCCTGGACTGCGCACGACGAGGCCCTCGCCATTGCGCTCCACGTAGCCTGCGCCGCGGCTGATATTGTTGCGTTCGATAATGCCCGCGAGATCGGCGAACGACAGACCGAGAGCGAAGATTTTGGCCGGGTCGGGCTGAACGTGATATTCCTTGACGTAGCCGCCAAGCGAGTCGACGCCGGCGACTCCGGGCACCGTGCGCAACAACGGCCGAATGATCCAATCCTGCACGGTTCGAAGATAGGCGGTCATTTCGACCAAGTTGCGCAGTCTTTGCCCCTCCGGCGTCAGATAATCGCCATTGCTCTGCCAGCCCGGTTTTCCGTCCGGCGCGGGCTCATCCCCGCCTCTCGGCGCGTAGGCGACCGACCACATGTAGATCTCTGACAGGCCGGTCGCGACCGGGCCCATGTGCGATTCCACGTCGGGCGGAAAATACTCCTTGGCGAGCGTCAGGCGCTCTGCGACCTGTTGGCGGGCGAAATAAATGTCGACGCGGTCGGCGAAGACGGCGGTCACCTGGGCGAAGCCGTTGCGCGAAAACGAGCGGGTATATTCGAGCCCGGGTATTCCCGCGATGGCGTTCTCGATCGGATAGGTGACCTGCTTTTCGATCTCGAAGGCGGAAAGCGCGGGCGCAAAGGCGTTGATCTGCACCTGATTATTGGTGATGTCGGGAACCGCGTCGATCGGCAATCGCATGAGCGACCAGACGCCAAGCGGCACGGCGAGCGCCGTCAACAACACGACAAGCCAACGGCTTCGGACCGATAGGGCGATGAGATTCTTGAGCATTGGCGCCCGCTAGCGCGCGAGGCTGCGGTTATGGGCGCGCGGTCGAAGCGTCGTCCATAAGGTCGGGGGATGAAAGCCGCCGGTCCGCATCATTCCTCCGGAATGTTCTGCTTGCCGAGTTCCGCCTTTAACAGAAAGACGTTGGAGACGGCGATTTCTTCGCCTTGCGTCAGGCCGGAGACGACTTCGACCGAGTCATCGTCGCCTCGACCGAGTTCGACCTCGCGCTTTGCAAAGCCGTCGGCCGTGCGAACGAAGACATTGGGCTTGCCGTCGATCATCATCACGGCCGAGCGCGGAACCTTAAGCTTCACCCGCGCTTGCTTGAGCGAGATTTCCGCTTCGAGAAGACTGCCGGGCCGTAACGAGAAATCCGGATTGGCGAAACGCGCAAGGACATGGCCCGAGCGCGTCTCGCGCGTGATCATCGCATTGACGTAGGTGATCTTGCCTTCGAATCCGCGACCTTCCGCGTTTTGCAGCCGAACCTCCTGACCCTCGCGCAACAGGCCAAGATCGGCGGCGGGCACCGCGAGTTCGACCTCTACGACCGAGAGATCGGAGATGACGTAGAGTTCCTTCGCCTGCCCTTCGCCGCCGACCGGCTGTCCGACGCTGACCAAACGCTCTATGACCCTTCCCGCAATCGGCGCGCGAATCTCTTTGCGGCGAAGATCGGCGATCGGCTGAGACGGCAGGGCGGCGATCTCCTGTTCGCTCATGTCCAGAGCGGCGAGCTTCTGCCGCGCAAGGTCGAGCTTTACTTTCGATTCCATGAAGACCGCCTTGGCTTTCAGGAACAGCTGCTCGGCGGTGATCTTCTTTTCGAAAAGGCCCTTCTCGCGCTGATAAAGCACATTTTGAAGTTCGAAATTCGCCAGCGCGGCGAGGTATTCGCTCTTCGCCTCCGCCACTTCGCGCGAGTCGATGATCGCAATGGTTTCTCCGCGCGCGACGCTGTCGCCAAGACGCTTGCGCAGTTCTTCGACGACGCCCGTGACCTTCGCGGCGACCCGCGCGATTTTGTCCGGATCCGGCTTGACCAGGCCGGGCGCCGTGAGCCGGCGCGTAATGTCGCCTGGGCCGACTGGATTGACTGAGATTTTTGATGTCTCGATCTGAGCGGGGGAAAGTCGGACTTCCCCTTGGGCGGCCTCCGGCTCGGTCGCCTGGCTTTTTCGATCGGGCGTCATCCGGACGCTGATCGCGCTGAAGAGCGAGGGCAGCGCGGCGCCAATCGCAAGGCTCGCGAGGATGGCGAGTACGAGAACGGTCCTTTTGCGGATCATGGTGGCGAAGTCAGCTCCGTCACGAGCGCTCTGAATGGCGTAGCATTGGCGCGCCGCCCGAGCCATTGGCCGCCGCAGCGAAAGCGGGGGATATCGCGCGTCCGGCTTCCCATTCCTTAAAGGAGTTGGCCGGCGCGGTCCATGCAACGGATCGCGGCTCTTTCACACATCCCGCGAATATCAAAAGGAAAAGCCCGGCCGTCTGGCCGGGCTTCATTAGATAGAGTCTTTTCGCTGGGTCGCGCGCTCAGTATTTGGCGAGCACCGGCGCCGGCGCGCTGAACAGGTTCATCCGATAGTTGAGGCCAACGCGCGCCACGTGGAAGCGGGTCGAGACGCTGGTCGTCGCGCTGTTGAAGAACGGCGCGGTGGTAGCGAACGGTCCGGCCGAGAACGTCGTCGTACCAAGCCCAAAGGTCGACAAGGTCGTGCGGCCGAGATCGACATAGTCATATTCGAGCTTGAACGACCAGTTCGGGAACATCAGCGGCGCATATTCGAAGCCGCCGCCGACAGTCCAGCCGGTTTTGATGTTGTTATAGCTCGCGACGCCGTACGCGCCGGAGGAGACGGTGTTGGGCCCGAAGAAGAAGCCGTTGATGCCGCGCACCGAACCATAATTGAAATTGGTGTTGGCCTGGCCGTAAGCGAAGCCGCCGGTGGCGTAGATCATCAGGTTCGGCAGCACCGGCGTGACGCCGATGCGGCCGCGGACCGTGCCCCACCAATCAACAGAGCTGTTGACGGTGCCGCCGCCGGCATAAGCGCTCGACAGCACGGCGCCGACGAAGCCAGCGGGGATCGTCCCGCCCGGACCCCAGCCGGTGTTGTTGGACTTAATGCTGGCGCCCTGGATGTCAGTCTCCACGCCGACGACGAACCAGGGATTGAACTGATAATTGTAACCAATCTGGCCGCCGCCCGTGACGCCGGTCAGGTTGGTCTGGCGCTGCCATGCCACGCCGCTGAAGATTGGGGTTCCCAGAGCGGAGTGGATGTTCTCGCGAGTCCACTGGCTGTCCCCATTGCCAAAAGCGCCGCCGATGTTGACGCCGACATAGAGGCCGGTCCAGGTGAACGGCGGAGGCAGGAGCGGCGGAGGAGCCTTGTAGTGAGGAAGGTCGGCGGCGAGCGCCGATCCGGCGGAGAGCGCCAGCGCGAGGCCGGCGGCGACAGGCAATTTGGTCATTGGTGACGTCCTCATCAAAATTTCAGTTCCTGCGGCCCGCCGTCGCCCCAACGATCTTGCCGAAATAAGATCGCCGCCTCTGCGACATCACGCCGATGCATTGATGATTACGTTGTAACCGTTCCATGGGTCAATCAAAACGCCGCGGTTTTGGGCCTTCACAGGCGCTTTTGCTGAAGGGCGTGACAAATCGGCAACAGCGAAAAGACTCGATTTCGCCACGTCTTCGCGCACGCAAATTCATGAATTGCCGCGCTCCTTGCGCAGTCGGTCCCAATAGTCGAGGCGCTTGGCGATCTCGCGCTCGAAGCCGCGCTCGACCGGCCTGTAGAATTTCTGTGGCGACAGCGAATCCGGCCAGTAGTTCTGACCCGAGAAGGCCTCGGGAGAATCATGGTCGTATTCGTAGTCCGCGCCATAGCCCTCTTCGCGCATCAATTTCGTCGGCGCGTTGAGAATGATTTTCGGCGGCGTCAGCGAGCCCTTCTCCTCGGCGACGCGTTGCGCGCGCTTATAGGCGACATAGGCGGCGTTGGATTTGGGCGCGGTCGCCACATAGATCACCGCCTGCGCCAGCGCGAGTTCTCCTTCCGGGCTGCCGAGAAAATCATAAGCGTCCTTGGCGGCGTTGGCGACGACGAGCGCTTGCGGATCGGCAAGACCAATGTCCTCGACGGCCATGCGCACGATACGTCGCGCGAGAAACAGTGGATCTTCGCCGGCGGCCAGCATGCGCGCGAGATAATAGAGGGCGGCGTCGGGATCGCTGCCGCGGACGCATTTATGCAGGGCGCTGATGAGATTGTAGTGGCCCTCCTGCGCTTTGTCGTAAATCGGCGCGCGGCGTTGCACGACCTCGACTAGCCCGGCGCGATCGAAGATTTCGCCGGGCTTCGCAGCGCGCCAGATTTCCTCGGCCAGCGTCAACGCCGCGCGGCCGTCGCCGTCCGCCATGCCGACGAGCGCCGCGCGCGCGTCCGCGTCGAGCGGCAGCGGCTTGGCTTCCGACTGTTCGGCGCGTTTGAGCAATTGGACGATCGCCGCTTCGTCGAGCGCCTTGAAGGTCATCACCCGCGCGCGCGACAGCAGCGCCGCATTGAGTTCGAAGGAGGGGGTTTCCGTCGTCGCGCCGATAAGCGTGATGGTGCCGTCCTCCATCACCGGCAGAAAGGAATCCTGCTGCGCGCGGTTGAAGCGATGAATCTCGTCGACGAACAGCAAAGTCCCCTGGCCGGCGGCGCGGCGGGCGCGCGCCGCCTCGAACGTTTTCTTCAACTCCGCAACGCCGGAGAAGATCGCCGAAATCTGCACGAAGGCGGTTTTGGTTTCATGCGCGAGCAGCCGGGCGACCGTTGTCTTGCCGGTCCCGGGCGGTCCCCAGAAAATCAGCGAACCGAGCGCGCCGGCGCGGATGAGCCGCGTCAGCGCGCCGTCCGGTCCAAGCAGATGGTCCTGGCCCGAAACCTCATCGAGACGGGTCGGCCGCAGGCGGTCGGCGAGCGGACGCGGCGCGTCTTCTTCGAGCTTTGCGGCTTGGAACAGATCGGCCATCGTCACTGACTAACATAGCGACGCGCCTTGCTTGAGAGAATCTCTGGAGGCGGAGCTAAAAAGCGCGATCTCCTGCGCGGACCGAATTCTCGATCGGCTAGCGGATTCTTTTCGCGTCATGCCCGCGCTTGTCGCGGGCATCCACGTCTTATGGCGCGCCGCCAACAGTGCGAAACATGCGCGTGGATGGCCGGGCCAAGCCCGGCCATGATGGTTGTAAAACCATTAAGGAGTCGAAGACGATGCCCGGCAAGGCTCAGGCGCAGCCGCTAAATGCAGCCTAGCCGATCTCGACGATCCGCGCGCTGTGGTGGATGACCTCCGCCTTGTCGCCGACGGACTTGCCCATCAGCGCCGTTGCGAGCGGCGCGACATAGGGAATTAGCCCCTTCGTCGGGTCGGCTTCGTCTTCGCCGACGAGCCGGAAGCTGCGGCGCTCGCCGTCGTCAAGTTCGATAACGACGCTATGCCCGAATCGAACGACCGAATGATCGGCGATCGGCCGGATGACCTCGGCGCTCGCCCGGCGCGCCGTCCAATAGCGCAAATCGCGCTGCGCGAGCGCCAGCCCGTGATTGTCTTCGGCCGTCGTGGCGCGTTCGATCTCCTTGTGCAGGCGCGCAAGCTCGCCTTCAATCTGCTGAAGGCCTTCGGGCGTCACCAGATTGCGATGCGGGCTGATCGGCCGGTCAGGCAGATCCTCGCGCGGATTGTCGTCGTCCTGTTCCTTGGTGAAAGCCGAACTCATGCGCCTTTGACCTCTGGTTCGCCGCGCCGATGCGGCGATCGTCCTTAACAAAAAATAATCGGCCCAAGCGGGCCGTTCGCCGGCATTAGACCCGAGACGGGCGCGCTTGTCGAGAAATTGACGAAACGATGCGACGATTTGCGCTTTTTGAAATGGCTTAGCTTCAAAAAAAGGTTAGCGCCGCCGCCTCAAAGGCCGAGCTCAGAAAGGCCCGGATGATCCGCGGGACGCGGGCCTTGCGGCCAGCGATATTTCCGCTCGCCTTCGCCGATCGGCAGATCGTTGATGCTGGCGATTCTCAGCCGCATCAAGCCGCTCTCGTCGAACTCCCAATTTTCGTTGCCGTACGCGCGAAACCAACTGCCCGAGTCGTCATGAAACTCATAGGCGAAGCGCACCGCGATCCGGTTGTCGCGAAAGGCCCAGATTTCCTTGATCAGCCGGTAATCCAATTCGCGGCGCCATTTGCGGGTGAGAAAAGCGACAATCTCATCGCGGCCGACGAGAAACTCGGTTCGGTTACGCCAGCGGCTGTCGATCGTATAGGCGAGCGACACGCGCTCCGGGTCGCGCGTGTTCCAGGCGTCCTCGGCCATGCGCACTTTCTGCGTCGCCGTCTCGAGCGTGAAGGGCGGAAGGGGCGGTCGCGACATCGAGCTATCCTCAGTCGAGCGAAATCCTATCAGCCTGCATCCCTCGCTGGAAGGTTCAGTCCCATGTCGACGACGATGCGTCCGCGAATCTTTCCCTCGACGATCGAGCGGGCGCGATCCAGCGCCGCGTCGAACGGAATGATTTCGCTCATCGCATCGATCAAGGCAGGGTCGAGGCCCTGCGCGATTCGGGTCCAGGCCGCACGCCGCAAACCAATGCGCGGGCGCACGCTTTCGACGCCAAGGAGCGACACGCCGCGCAGAATGAAAGGCGCGAGATTGGCCTTAAGCTCCATGCCGCCGACATTGCCACAAGCGGCGACGGCGCCGTCGATGCGGATCTGCGCGAGAAGATTGGCGAGCGTGACGCCGCCGACAGTGTCGACGGCGACGGCGAAGCGCTGCTTTTGCAGCGGCCTTCCAGGAGCGTCAAATTCGTCGCGGCCGATGATTTCGGTTGCGCCCAGGCGCGTGAAATATTCCGCTTCGGCCCCTCGTCCGGTGACTGCGGCGACGCGCCAGCCGGCCTTGGCGAGCAGCGCGACGGCGAATGAGCCGACGCCGCCTGCCGCGCCCGTGACAGCCGCAAGCCCGTCCGACGGCCGCGCGCCGTGACGCTCCAGCGCAATGATGCAGAACATGGCGGTCAGCCCAGCGGTGCCGACCGCCATCGCCCGCGCCGGCGTCAGCGGCGGCGGCAATTTCGCAAGCCAATCGCCCGAAAGCCGCGCCCTTTGCGAAAACCCCCCGTAATGCGCTTCGCCGAGGCCGCAGGCGGTAGCGACCACCATGTCGCCGGGCGCAAATTCCGGATGCGCTGACCGCGTCACCCTGCCGGCGAGGTCGACGCCCGGAATCATGGGGAAGCGGCGCACCACCGGCGCCTTGCCGGTGACGGCGAGACCATCCTTGTAGTTGATCGCCGAGAAGGCGACGTCCACGTCAACGTCGCCCTCCATCAGGTCACCCTCGTGCATCACGACGTAGTCGGCATGGTGGCCGTGATCGTTTTTGTCGATGCGAATCGCTTTGAAATCGGTCACCTCGGCGTCTCCCGCGCGCGTGCGCGCCTAAAGCGGCGCCTTCTAGCGGAGAAAAAAAGTCAAAAAAAAGGAAAACATTGCGCTGTCTTCGCCGTAAAGCCCCAATTCGTTTCCGATCAACTATGGAGAATTAGGTCACGGCAATAGTGCATAATATTTCTTGATGAAGTCGCAGCATTCTGTTAGGCAATCTCCAAGTAACGGGGGCGCGGCGATTCTTATCCAGTGAAGCATTGACAAAGGGCGGTGGGGGCAGCGTCCATCTCATAAGAAAGTGGTGAGCAATCCGATGACTCAAACGAACAGCATTGAACTCGCGGCCGACATCGTCTCCGCCTATGTGAGCAACAATTCAGTTCCCGCCGGAGAATTGCCCGGGCTCATCAGCGACGTATACAACGCCCTCTTGCGCGTTGACTCGGGCTCCTCGGCAGCGCCGGCAGAGCCGCCGAAACCGGCCATCGCCGTCAAGCGGTCGGTGACGAACGATTACCTCATCTGCCTTGAAGACGGAAAGAAGTTCAAATCGCTCAAGCGCCATTTGCGGACGCAATACGGGCTGTCGCCCGAAGACTATCGGGAGAAATGGGGACTTCCTGCCGACTATCCGATGGTTGCGCCCAATTACGCTAAGGCGCGGTCCAATCTCGCCAAGCAGATGGGGCTCGGCCAGCAGCGCCGGCGTCGAGGAAAGTAAAAAGGCGGCCACATCGGCCCCTTTTCCAATTGAACGAAAAACCGCGGCGCACGCTGTGGCCGCGGGTCATTGCTGATTGCGACGCTCGAACGTTTCACGTCTCTTCGTCGGTTTCAATGTCGCCGTCGATCAAGCCGGAAACGTCGTCGTCGGCTTCTTCTTCCTCAAGGAAGGTGTCGTCTTCGGCGTCGTCCGCCTCGATCTCCACCTCATCCTCGACATCAATCGATTCCGCGGCGGCCTCGGTTTCTTCGACTTCTTCGAGCGACACCGTGTCAACGCTCTCTTTTTCGAGTTCGCTCTCTTCTTCTTGCACTGCGCGCGCCGCCGCTCGCGTCAGCGCGACCACCTGATAGATCGCGCCGCATTTCGGACAGGCGATCGGATTCTTGTTGAAGTCATAAAATTTCGTCCCGCAGGACTGACATTGGCGTTTGGCGCCGAGTTCGGGTTTGGCCACGATCGAATGGTCCTCGAGAAGCGGCGTGGGAACGCCCCGCCTGTATTGAGAGACTATGTGGGCGCTCCGGTTAGTGGCGTCCCGCGTCGCTGTCAAATGGGAAATGCATCGTCGGCGGGCCCATTGCCAAGCGGCGCGCGGATTGGCATAGAATCGCCGCCGCGCGGGTGTAGCTCAATGGTAGAGCAGCAGCCTTCCAAGCTGAATACGAGGGTTCGATTCCCTTCACCCGCTCCAGCTCCTGCGAAATTTTTTCGTTCGCGCGATCGAGTCGTGAGCCGTCGGCCGCGGTTCTAACGCCGTAGCGGCAGATTCGCGGATTTCTCGGCGCCAGTTCGTCCTGGCTCGATATGACAACGTTGCGGCCTCCCGTTTACTAGTTTCGCGCACGCGCCAGGCCGACGAAGGCGTCGCGATGTCGCGATCCAGGCGGAGAAACGCCGGGCCCCTTGGTTCGACCGTCCCAGAGAAGGACGCCTAGTTAAGCATGCTTGTCTGTTTGGACCGCTTTTCGGCCGTCGTTGCCGGGTCGACCCGCCCGAAAGGTGGCGGAAATCCGCTGGAACGCAACGCCAACCGATGCCGAACGCTGATTCGTGCGCGCTGCGTTCCCGGTTGATCCCAAAGCTTAACAGCAATGGGATGAACCTGCCAATCTTCGCCGTTGACAGAGGCCGAGAAAGGAGTCCGGCGGCGATCTCCCCGAGACGCGCTTCGCCAAGGCCTATGGCGCGCCTACTCTGCAATTTCTAGTGCTTTTGAGTGGGCCGGCGTCCATATATTGGTGGAACAGACCGTGACTCGGCGAGAGTCAGCGATTCGGGCGCGATTCGTTCGCCGGCTGTTCAGAAAGTAAAGTCGCGCGCGGCGCCAAGTTTCGATATGAAACGAAGGCGCTCCTCGCGCGTCAGGCAGCAAAGAAAAAATGACCCTCGCGCCGACTTACCCGGCGAACCGCGCCGCCCCCCGCGCAAGATCGTTCGACAGGGGCGTCGCGGCGGTGCTCGGCCCTACCAACACCGGCAAGACGCATCACGCCATCGAGCGGATGCTGTCCTTTTCTTCCGGCGTCATCGGACTGCCGCTGCGCTTGCTCGCCCGCGAAGTATACAATCGCGTCGCCGAGCGCATCGGCGCCGACAATGTCGCGCTCGTCACCGGCGAAGAAAAGATCAAACCGCGCGCCCCCGCCTTTTGGGTCGCAACGGTCGAAGCGATGCCGCGCGACGTGCAGGCCGATTTCCTCGCCATCGACGAAATACAGCTCGCCGCCGATCTCGATCGCGGCCACATTTTCACTGACCGGCTGCTCAATTGGCGCGGACGCCAGGAAACCCTTCTAATCGGCGCGGCTACGATGGCGCCGCTCGTTTCGGAACTCTTTCCGAACGCGCCGATCTTCACGCGCCCGAGACTGTCGGAGCTTTCATTCGCAGGCGACAAGAAAATCTCGCGTCTGCCGCCACGCAGCGCCATCGTCGCCTTTTCCGCCGAAGAGGTCTATGCGATCGCCGAATTGATCAAGCGCCAGTGCGGCGGGGCGGCGGTCGTGCTCGGCGCGCTGTCGCCGCGAACGCGCAACGCGCAGGTCGAGATCTATCAGAGCGGCGACGTCGACTATATCGTCGCGACCGACGCCATCGGCATGGGTCTCAATCTCGACGTGGATCATGTCGCCTTTGCGTCCGATCGCAAATTCGACGGGCTGAGACACCGGCGGCTGACGCCCGCGGAATTCGGACAGATCGCCGGCAGAGCCGGCCGCCACATGAGCGATGGCTTTTTCAGCGCGACGGCCCGTTGCCCGCCTTTCGACGACGAATTGATCGAGTCCCTGGAGGACCACCGTTTTGACCCGGTGAAGACGTTGCAATGGCGAAGCGGCGCGCTCGATTTTTCCTCTATCCAGTCGTTGATCCACTCGCTCGATCAGGCGCCGACCCATCCCGATCTGGTTCGCGCCCGCCTCGCCGACGATCAAAGAGCGCTTGAAGCCGCGAGCCGCGACGAAATCGCCCTGCGCAACGCCAAGGCGCCGGCTGACGTGGCGCGGCTATGGGAGGCGTGCCAGATTCCCGACTACCGCAAGACGTCGCCCGCGGCTCACGCAGAGCTGGCGCTGGCCGTGTTCGCCTTCATCGCGCGGCGGGGCAAGATCCCCGAGGACTGGATGGCGCGGCAAATCGAGGCCGTCGACCGCATCGACGGCGACATCGCCACGCTGTCGAGTCGTCTGGCGCAAGTGCGCACTGCAAGTTTTATCGCCAACCGTTCCGGCTGGCTCGACGACTCCGAGCATTGGCAGAGCGTCGCGCGTCGGGTAGAGGACAGCATATCCGACGCGTTGCACGACCGACTGACGCAACGTTTCGTCGATCGCCGCACCAGCATGCTGGTGCGCCGCTTAAGAGAGAACGCGATGCTCGAAGCCGAAATCAACGCCGCCGGCGACGTTATGGTCGAAGGCCAGCACGTCGGAAGCCTTCAGGGCTTTCGCTTCACGCCAGATCCTGGCGCGGCAGGCGAAGCGGCGAGGGCGCTGAACGCGGCGGCGCAGAAGGCGCTTGCGGGAGAATTCGAGGCGCGCGCGACTCGCGTGTTCGACGCGGTCGACGACGCCTTCGCGCTCGGCAATGACGGTCTCATCCGCTGGCTCGGCGAACCTGTGGCGAAGATCGCCGCCGGCGCCAGCGCGCTGGCCCCGACGACGCGGGTGCTCGCCGACGAACAGCTCGCGGGCGCCGCTTTGGAAAAGGTCAAGCAGCGCCTCGATCTTTGGCTGGCGCAGCATGTCAAAAAGCTGCTCGGGCCGCTGGAGCAGCTCGAAAAGGGCGAGGGGCTAGAGGGCGTGACGCGTGGCGTCGGCTTCCAGCTTGCGGAAGAACTCGGCGTGCTGGACCGCGCGCGCGTCGCTAAAGAGGTGAAGGGGTTCTCGCAGGAGGACCGCAGCGCGCTGCGCAAGCTCGGCGTGCGTTTTGGCGCCTATCACATCTATCTGCCCGCGCTTCTCAAGCCTGCGCCGCGCACGCTGTCGGCGCTGCTTTGGGCGCTGCATCATGGCGGGCTCGAAAATGTGAAGGGTCTTGAAGAGGTGCCGCATCTTGCGGCCTCGGGACGAACCTCCTTCGGCGCCGACGCATCCATCCCCAAGGCTTTCTATCGAGCCGCCGGCTTTCGCGTTTGCGGCGAGCGCGTCGTCCGCGTCGATATTCTCGAACGTCTCGCCGATCTCATCCGGCCGGCGATCGCCTACCGTCCCGGACTTACGGCGGGCGGGCCGCCGCCCGGCGCCGCCGACGCCGACGGCTTTGTCGTCACCGTTGCAATGACGTCGCTCACCGGCTGTTCGGGTGAGGCTTTTTCCTCGATCCTCAAGTCGCTGGGCTATGCGTCGACGCAACGTCCCGGACCCGCCATCACCGTGGCAATCGTGCCGGCGGCGGCGATGGAGCCTGTGACGCCCAAGACCGAGACCGCAGCGCCGGAAGCGGCGGGCGAGGACGCGGCTTCCGACGCTCCCGCCGAAACGCCGGTTATGGCGGCGCAGGCTTCCGACGAGCCGCCATCGGCGACATCGGCTGAGCAGGCTCCCGTCGAGACGCCAGCGCCCGAGGAGGCGCCAACGATAGAGGCGCCAACATCCCTCGCTGTTGAAGAACCACCCGCAGGGGAGGAACTCGGGCAGGACGCTGCGGCCGCCGAAGCGCAGGTCGAGGGCGGATCGACCGATGCCGCGCCGGCCGCGCCCGAGACCATTGAAGTCTGGCGCCCGCAGCGCCACGCCCATTCGGGCCCGCGCGGCCGCGAAGGCGGCGCGCAACGCACGGCGCGAAACCAGGGCGCGGAGGACAAGCGGCCGCCGCGCCGCGACCAGCGGCCGCGCGCCGAGCCGCCGGGCAAGGAAGGGCGTCCTGCCGGCAAGCCCCGTCCTGAGGGCCGGCCGTCGCGCGACGACGCCCGCCCGCATCGAGCTTTCTCCGCTCCGGAACGTCGCGAGCGCCAGCCCGACCCCGATTCGCCTTTCGCCAAGCTCGCGGCGCTCAAGGCCGAGCTTGAGAAGAAGGGCAAATAGCGGCGCCGGCGCGCCGCTTCCGTCGGCTTCGCCATCGTATTGCCAACAGTGAGGCGGACAACTATTGCTTCCCCGGGGGGCGGGCGCGGCCTAGAGCACGCTACGAAAGAGGAACCCGGTTTTTCGCGCAGAGCGCGCTCTAAGCTCTGAGATCGATCGCGTCATCCGCCTTTGGCCGATTCCGCCCAAAGGCGGCGTGATCTAGTGCTAGAGGGGCTGATGAAGAAGATTTTGCCCGTGATTATGTGCGGCGGGTCGGGGACGAGGGTGTGGCCCGAGTCGCGCGAGACCTTGCCCAAGCAGTTCATTCCGCTTGTCGGCGAGCGCTCGACCTTCCAGACGACGA
>NZ_JAKFWS010000013.1 GCF_021731785.1 Methylocystis sp. | reverse complement strand
TCGACATCCAATAGGTCTGGAATTCCGGAGCAAACGAATCAAGGCCGGCGCGCCAGCCAAAAATCTGCTCGTAAATCCGGACCACAAGGTAAAAGCCGTTCAAAACGGCCAAGCCGATCCACATGCCCTTAAGGTCTACTACAGCTTCCGTGCCAGCAGCAGCCCGGGCCGCTGTGTCAGTCGTCGAGCTCATACCTTATCTCCTCCTAATGTGCTCCCAGGGAATTGCGCGTGACCGGTATCGCTCCGCCTCCCACAACGGAGCCGCTTCGTCCTCGTTTCTTTCAAGCAAAGCGAAAGCGCGTCTTCTTGCTAAAAACACGCAAACCCGCCCTTGTCTCTCTCGCAGCCTTCCCAGAAATTCCGAAAAAAACCTCGCCCAAAGCGAAGCGCTTCCCCAAATCCCCAGAACCCAGCTGCTTGTTGTTATCGGACGAACACCGACGTCGCCGCCTAAGCCAAAATCATCCGCCCCGCCCATCTTCGAACGGAACCGCAGACCCAGCTCAGCGTGCCGCAACAATTCCAATAACCCCAACGCCACACAATACCCCTTGGTATAGAGCAATACAATCTATCGAATAGCCAATACAACCATATAGGGTAGGTTCATGCCTACCCTAGGGAGGCTTTCCGCGACAGCGTGTCGCGCCGCACCCAATTCATGATATTATTGTAATGATTACAAAATATCTATCCACATCACCTTTGGACGCAAGGGCGAGGCGGATTTTGCTGCATCGCAAGGCGCGACAACCATCAGGGGTGGGCGGCTAACCGTCAGACCACGGACGCACGCCCGTCGCGTCTGCGCCGGCAAGCGCCGCGCGCACCGAGACTCCATCCAATTCGAGGTCCGGCGCGATCTCGGCGAGCGGCGCGAGAACGAAGCCGCGGCGGAACAGCTCCCGATGCGGCAAGGTCAGCTCAGGATCGTCGATCGCGTGGTCGCCGAGGAAGAGAATATCGACGTCGATCAGCCGCGGCCCCCAGCGCCGCGTCGGCGCGCGGCCCATGTCGGCTTCGATCTTTTTGACGGCCGCAAGCAGTTCGTATGGTCTAAGCGCCGTGTCGCCGATGGCGCAGGCGTTGGCGAAATCGCCCTGGTCGAGATCGCCCCAGGGCGGCGTGCGGTAGATTTGCGAAACCGCGTCGAGCCGCGCCAGTCCGCGCGCCTCGATGAGACTCAGCGCTGCGCGAATGTTTTGCGGCTTGTCGCCGAGATTGCTGCCCAGCCCGAATCCCACCCGCATCGTCTCAACCTCCCGGGCGCGCGGAGAGTATGCGCAGCACCTCGAACGCCGCGCGATGCTCGGCCGCGTCATGCACGCGAAACGCCTGCGCGCCGTCGCGCGCGGCGAGCAGATTGGCCGCCAGCGTGCCGACGAGCCGTCCCTCAAGAACGCCGTCGTCGAGGCCCTTGAACAGCGATTTGCGCGAGACGCCGACAAGCAGCGGAAAACCGAGCGCCAGCAACTCCGGGATGGCGCGCAGCGCTTCATAGTTCTGTTCGCGGCTCTTGCCGAAGCCCACTCCCGGATCAAGCAGAATATGCCGCTCAGAAACGCCGGCGCGCCGGGCGATATCGAGCGAGCGGGCAAAGAACCGCTTCATGTCGGCGACAATGTCGAGCCCCGGGTCGGTGGTCTCGCGGTTATGCATGATCACGACGGCCGCGCCGGATTCGGCGATTGTTTGCGCCATCTCGGGATCGCGTTGCAGGCCCCAGACGTCATTGACGAGGCAAACGCCGAGGCCGAGCGCGCGCCGCGCCGTCTCGGCCTTGTAGGTGTCGATCGACACCGGCGCGCCCGCCTCTGCGACGAGGGTCGCGAGCAGCGGCGCGAGCCGCGCCCACTCCTCATCCGCGGTGAGCGGCGTATGGCCGGGACGCGTCGACTCGGCGCCAACGTCGACGATGTCGGCGCCGTCAGCGACGAGCTTTTTCGCTTGCGCCAGCGCCGCCTCGCGGGCGACGAACAGCCCGCCGTCCGAAAAGGAATCCGGCGTGACGTTGACGATCCCCATGATGACCGGGCGCGTCCCGATCAGCGAAAGAAAGCGATCGCGCGCCTTCGCGATCGCCGCAAAATCGAAAGCCAAGCGCCAAGTCCCGTCAGTCGTCGTATTTCACATAGGCGAAGCGCTGGTCGGTCTCGGGCGTGCCTTCGAGCGCGCCGCCGGCCTTGCCAGGACGCCAGGAAACGACTTCCTCGATTTTCCTGGCGAGTTCGAAATCCTTGTCGGTGATCCCTTTCGCGGTATGGGTCTGAAGCTTCACCTCGACCCAGGCGTAAGAGGCGGCGATGTCGGGGTGGTGCCAGGCGGCCTCGGCGAGATGACCGACGGTGTTGACGACCATCAGCGTGCCCTTCCAGCTGTGAGTCTTGAACTTGCGCCTGATCCAACCGTTCTCGTAGCGCCAGTGCGGCAGTTCGCTCTTCAGCCGCGCAGCAATCTCCTCCTCGGAATAGGCGCGCTCCTCCTTGGCCATGACCCTGTCCCTCCTGCACATTGCGACGCAACATTCTTTCGTTGAGACGCGTTATAGCCTAAACCGATCCGAAGTTTCAGTCCCACCAAAGAGGCGCTATGCCGGCTAGTGTGAGCGTCGCGGCGAGCGCGCGGCTGCATTTGGGTTTTCTCGACATGAACGGCGGGCTCGGACGCAAGTTCGGCGGCGTCGGCCTCGCGCTCGACGCGCCGGCGACGCGGCTGGCGCTGACGCACGCCGACAAGAATGCGGTCGAAGGTCCCGAAAGCGCCCGCGCCGCCGCTCTCCTGGAGCGCGCGCAGAAGAGGCTCGGCGTCACGCGCCGACACCGGCTTGCGATCGAGGAAGCGATTCCCGCCCATGCGGGTCTGGGCTCCGGCACCCAGCTTGCGCTCGCGGTGAGCGCGGCGCTGCGCCGTCTCGAAGATTTGCCGTATGACCCGACCGCCGACGCGGCGCTGATGGCGCGCGGCGCGCGCTCGGGACTCGGCGCCGGGCTGTTTCAGTTCGGCGGCGTCGTCGTCGACGGCGGCCGCGGCGCGCACACGTCGACGCCGCCTGTCGTCGCCCGCGCCGAATTTCCCGACGCCTGGCGCGTGCTGCTGATCTGCGATCCCGACGCTGTCGGCCTGCATGGCGCCGATGAGCACGACGCCTTCGCCGAACTGCCGCCGTTTGACGCGGCGACGAGCGGCGAGGTCTGCCGGCTGGTGCTGATGCAGATCCTGCCGGCGCTGGCCGAAGCCGAACTCTCGCCTTTCGGCGCGGCGGTGACGCGCATTCAAGAGCTTGTCGGCGATCATTTCGCGCCGGCGCAGGGCGGGCGCCGCTTCACCAGCGCGAAAGTCGAAGCGACGGTGGCGCGGCTCCTCGCCGATGGCGCGACCGGCGGCGGTCAGACCTCGTGGGGACCGACAGGCTTCGTGTTCGTCGACAGCGACGCGGCGGCGCGGCGCCTCCTCGGGCGCCACGGCGCGCAGGCCCGCCAAGAGGGGCTCGACATCTCGATCCATCGAGGGCTCAACCGCGGCGCGAAGATCGACGCGGTTTACGCGCAGATCGCGTAGAGCGCGCTCTCCGAGAGTTCCCCGACCTACTGGCGCCGCATTTTTATGGCCCCTTCGCGCGATGACCCTTGCGCGCATCGCCCTCGCTCTGATTGTCACCCTGGCCGCACACGCCGCCCTGGCCCAGGAGGCGCCCTCAAGCGGCGGCGAATTCATCGGGCGGCTGTTCGAGGCGACCGGATTTCGCGCCCCGCCTCGGCCGGCGGCCGATTTCGTGCGCGAGTCGCGGCCCGAGCATATGGGCTATCGCCCTTTTGACCCGGCGCCTCAGAAGGACCCCAAACGCAAATCCGCCGCCGACCTGCGCGCCATGGGCGCCGGACTCGAAGCGGCGGCCGCCGAAAACCGGCGCAAGGCGGCGAGCGTCGCGAGACCCGACGCGCCGGCGAAACCCGCCCGCTAAGCGGCGGGTCCGTCTGTAAAGCTCGGGCCCTCTAGGAGATCGCGTTTGCTGCCGGAGGAACGGGGTCGGCGAGTTCGATATATACGCGTCGCCACGGCTGATCGTCGATGAGCCGCCAGCGATGTCCGGTTCCGGTCGTATCGGCGGCGAGCAGAATATCCCCTGGGCGCAAGATAAAGGTCTCGCCGTCGCGCGTCGCGAACTCCAGCGTGCCGGTGAGCGTGATGACGAATTGCGCGCATGGCGCGGTATGCCAGTCGAGCGCGGAGCCGGCCGCGGTCTCCTCGAAGCGCGCCGATTTGACGCGATGCGCCGCCCCGAGCGGAACGTCCACATGTTCGATGTGAGAGCGGCCATCAGCCCCTGTGAAGAGCCGGATGCAGCCGATTACGCCTGGAGCCATTTCGTCACCAATCGCGCCAGCGCGCCGCGGTCCTGCAGCTGCGCCTGCGCGCCGTTCACCGCCGCGCGCAGCGCGTCGTCGCCAAGGCGAACCGCGACGCCCAGCGCTTCCTCGGTGATCCGCTCCTGCACCACACGGAGCCGGGGCCGATGTCTGATCATCCAGCGCATGACCGGCGCAAGCTTCATGACGCCGCCGATTTTGCCAGCGGAGAGATCGTCCAGCATCGCGCCGATGTCGTGATAGGCATAGGTCCGCACCTCGGCGATCCGCCCCTCATCCTTGAGACGATGCGCCACCGGCTCCGATGTGTTGCCCTGCTGCACCCCGAGGATCATCCCACGCAGGTCGTCTATCGAGCGCACATGCGGGGTCGCCTCGATATTGCAGACCAGGCTTTGTCCGGAGCGGACGTAGGGCGCGCAAAACGACGCCAAACGCTCGCGCTCGGGCGTGATCGTCGCGCCCGACGCGACGCAGTCCCACGCGCCCTTGGTCAGGCCCGCGAAGACGCCGTTGAAATCCGCGCCGTTATAGGGAACGAGCCGCCAGTCGAGACCGAGCTCTGCGGCGATCGCCTGCATGAGCTCGACGTCAAAGCCGCGCGCTTCATCGCCGTCGATGAACTCGAACGGGGGATCGGGCAACGCCGAGCCGACCGAGAGGACGCCGGGGATGATTGTGCTGACGCCCATAGAATGACCTGCCCGAGCGGCTCATGTCACGGGTAACAAGCCGACTGTCGCGAGACAAGCCGGCGCCGGCCCGGGGCCGCGACGCCGAAGCGGAGACGGGCGGCAAGGCCTTTGCATCGCGCGACGGACCCTCCGACGACGGGCTTCGCCATGGCCTTTGGACCCGACTCCCTGTTTGACTTCGGACAAACCGATCCCGGCCTCGCCGTGCTGCGCATGGCGGCGCTGCTCGCCGAAATGGACGGCGGTCCGGACGAGGAAACGCTCGATCTGCTCTTCGAACAGGTCGAGGCCGGCCATCTCGTCGACGCCCAGCCGCCACTGATATGGCCGGAGCTGGTTCGCGGGTTGATGAGCCCGGCGCCGTCGAAACTGATCAAGACTTTGCGCGACTGCGGCGCGCTTGTCGAAATCCTCCCCGAAGTCGCGGCGCTCTTTGGCGTGCCGCAGATTTCCGATGGGCAGGATGAAGTCGATCTCGGCGTGCATCTGATGAGATCGCTCGATATGGCGGCGAAACGCGGCGCGCCGTTACCTGTGCGTTTCGCGCTGCTGGCGATGAATGTCGGCAAGTCGGATTCGCCGCGCGAACATCTTCCGGTGCATTACCGACATGTCGAGCGCGGGCGCCCGCGTATTGAGGAGATCTGCGCGCGCTTTCGCGCGCCGGCGGAATGCAGGACTCTCGCGCTGCTGGCGCTTGCCGAATGCGAACGCGTGCATCGCGTCTCGAAAATGCGCGCCGGCCCCGTCGCGATGATGCTCGAACGCTTGGGCGCTTTCGACGCGCCGGAGCGTTTTCGCGAACTGATGATGGTTTGCGCCTGCGATTTCTGCGCCCATGCCGGCCGCGAGGGGCAGACTTACCCCAAGGCGGCGCTGCTGGAGATCGCGCTCAACGCCTGCGCCGAAATTGCGGAGAACGACTCGCTAGAGGCGCGCCAGAGCGCCCGCGCCGAAGCGATCGCGCGGGCTTTTCGTTCGGAGCGGTGGTCGAGCGAGGTGGGGTAGGGAGTTGTGCTTCGCTCCTGAGTGAACGTCCGTATTGCGCCAGGAGCGGTCATTCGCGAGACCCGCATTGTTTCAAGCCCAGGCATTCGCCTATCCGTCGACGTCCGAACCCGAGAAAGAATTGGTCACTGACGACTTTCGAAGAGAAGCCGATGAAGAGAAGCCGATAAGGATCGGCCTCGATGGCCGTCAGTCACGGTGACTACGTGACGTTCCAGATGACGGAGGTGGCGACTCCATGAGGCCTGTTCGCTGATATTCTGCGGACGATCGGCGAGCTACGGCCGCCGCCCTTGGCGTCAATGGCATAGAGCTTCGCATGCGTGAGTTCGCGCCAAGCCGCGCGCCGCCGCCTCCAACCAGCAACTTGTCCCAAACCGCAAAGCCGTTTAGCGTTTATCTCAGCTACGCCTGTTCGGCGCTTTCTGATATAGAACGGGACATTACTCGGCGCATCAGGTCGATCAATATGTGGGATCTATAATGACCGACAATTTGACAACATTAACCAGCTCAGTTCCATATTCGCCGATTATATTAGAAACGACCGCTGGTTCGGTACCTCATATGCTCCGAACGGGGGGTAGTAAAATGGCTAGATGACCTCAGCCTCGACGCGTTCACTCCAATTGTGCTTTATATCATTGCTGTCGCGGTCACCTTTCTGCCACTCGTTATAGTTGCCTGCCCCTGGTTCAGCCGGCTATCGATGACGACCCCATCACCCCCATTTACTTTGCCCTTCTTTTATGATGTCAGCACGATATTCATGTACCTGGTTACGTTTCCAAGTATACTGCTATTGGCGGTATCCGACCAACAGGTGCTTAGTTATTCTCTAAGGCGAACGCAGGTTGACGGCACTGTCAACATTTCCGAAGCGGACGGAACCGTCTTAGCCAAACGTTGGCGTCGTGGCTTTCGCATTATTAATTTAACGGCGCAAACGCTTGGTGTTGCAGCCGGAGTCGCAGTCGTTTATGCCGGCTTCAGGCTGGATATCTCTGAAAACAGCTGGGCCGCATCCGGAGGACACATGTCGGTCGCCGGATATATCCGCTTCTATTGTGATTTTCTATTCTCTGTCGTAGCCGCGGTTTATGTAATCCGCACGGGTGCCATTATAGTCTTGTTGTCTGATATTGTCGCGCACGCAGAACTGGACATGCTGCCACTGCATCCGGACAATGCTGGGGGACTAGAACCAATCGGCCGGCTCGGCCTGCGGAACCAGTATGCGATCACGGTGTCTGGTCTCAATCTCTTGTTGGCTTGTTTTGTTAGTTACAGGTACACAGTTGATAACGCATGGAGCGGATACATCACGGCGGCGGCCATAACTTATTCGATTATCGGCCCTCTGGTTTTCGTGGGTCCCTTGCTACCATTCCGCGAGAGCATGTTGAACAACAAAACCAAACTGATGGATGGGCTCGCGTTACGGATGCGGGTACACTTAGATGATCTACGTTCGCGCTTTCAGTCTGGTACGATCTCCGCGGAAGATGAACAATTGATCGAACGCTTAAGAAAGATCAGCTCAGTGGTATACGATATGCCAGTGTGGCCGTTCGACGCCAATACCCTACGAAAATTTATCGCCGCCTACAGCATACCGTTTCTAACCTCAATCATACCGCTCGCGGCGAAGGTCTTCGACATTCCATTTCTCTAATGCGATCAAAGACGCAGCCGTCTCCTTCCCCCTGGACTAAAGGTCAAGCCTTCGGTAGCGTCCGTGCATTGCAACGTATCGGACTGTGAACTGTTAGCGCAGCAGCCCTACCATAAGGAAGCCTCATATGTGGATGCGAAATTTGCTTGCCGTCATCTCAATTGTTGCAGTGTCGCCGGCCGTGGCCGGTGAAGGAATTCCGGCAGAAGATGCCATTCCAGCAACAGAGGCCCGCCGCTTCCTAGAAGGCAAATGGTGGCAGTTTAGTTGTTATCCTCCTGAAGTAACTGCACTGACTGGCTTAGGTCACGTTAGTTTTGTAAAGGGGAAAAAAGTAAAATAGAGACAAGGAACTTATCGAGTTCAAATTGGTTGGATTGGGGGATCATAAAAGCTTGGGACGCCTACACCGCCCTGGCAGGCTCACCTCCGGTCCGAACTGACTGGATGCCCCCCACGCTTCCTCAAGAATTTAGACCTAAGGCGGTGTGCGGAGGGCTTCCTGGCCTTGGCACGGGATGTTTCATTCTCAAAAGCGATAAGGCGAACCTCTACTACTTTCGGGATGAAGATGGCGACCGACCTGACGAACTGCGTTATTGCACTTTATGGAAGATCAGGGCGCCATCGTGAACCGTTGACAACTGAAGATGCGCATCTCGAGCAAGCGAAGGCCGTGCCGTCACAACGACTGCTTTAGCGGCGTGAGCGAGTGAGCTTACGCGCCGAGATTATCCGCTTCTGCCTGCCTTGGTTCATGCGGCCACGGTTTCCAACGTACTATCAAGTCGAGGATGAACGTCGGCAGGTGGCTTGCTTCGCGCGTCTCGTGCCGCCACCACCACGCGGAACGAAGCTGACCATGCTCGACGCCGGCGGTGTCAAGGCCGAGCGGATCACGACGCCCCGCTCGCTTCCAAACCGATACATCCTGCACCTGCACGGAGGCGCCTATCTGGTCGGCTTTCCAGCGCTGTTTCGCGATTTTACTTGGCGCATCGCGGACGTGACCGGCGCACACGTATTGTGCATCGACTACCGGCTTGCCCCCGAGCATCCGTTTCCTGCGGCAATCGAAGATGTGGTGGCTGCCTATCGATGGCTCATCTCGGAGTTCGCCGAGCCGCGCCATATAGCGTTTATCGGGGATTCCTCCGGAGGCGGGCTTGCACTCGCAAGTATGATGCGTCTGCGCGATGACGGCATGCCCTTGCCCGCCGCCGCCGTCCTGCTCTCGCCGTGGACCGATCTAGCGCTCACAGGCCAATCACTCACGGAATACGGCTCTTCCGATCCGATGGTGCCGGTCGAGTTGATGCCAAAGGCGGTCGAGCTTTATCTCGCCGGTGCTGATCCCCGCTCGCCCTATGCCTCTCCTCTTTACGGCGATCCGGAGGGACTGCCGCCGACTCTCATTTTTGTCGGAAGCGATGAAGCGCTGCGCGATGACGCGGTGCGAATGGCTGAACGCTTGCGAGCAGTCGACAGCGATGTCGAACTCGAAATATGGCCGCACATGTTCCACACTTGGCCCATGTTCGCGCGAATCTTATCAGAAGGGCGCGCAGCGATTGCGCGCATTGGCGCCTTTTTGCAGGCTAGGCTATGCTAGCAGCCGTTACCGGATTGGGGTCGACCACAGTCAATTCCCGAGAGGGTTACTCCGAGACCTTCGCGCCGCGTATCGGGAATGTCCGAGAAGGGTCAGAAGCGGCCATTCGAACTAACCTCGATCGGCGCGGCCTTTATGCCGGCACGAAAAAAAAATCCCAAGTTACGCATCATCGAAGAATGCGATGACCCCGCAGAATAAAAAACGTGATGCAGCCACCTCGCCGCAGCGCCGCGCTCAAATTCGCGCGGCGCTTATGGTCTCATGACAGCGACGGCGTCGCTTGTCGCTTACAGAAACGATCCGATGAAGGCGCCGCCAATTCCCGCCAGCACAGCCGTGGCGAGAATCCCCGGGAGCCCAAACAGCACGCCGCCTAGTCCAGCGCCGATGGCGGCTCCAACGATCGCGCCGACAGCCGCCATTGTCATGTGTTCCTTGGCAGATATCATCGTCTCCTCCATGCGTCTCATTCATGGCCTGCGCGCCTCGTTGATAGAGGCGTAACATGGAGTTAGAGCCTCCTTTACGGGGGGCAAGGGCTCTACCTTTTTTGCCCGCCGGCCATCAAAATCTCACAGCCTCCCCTCATCGGTCAGCGACATGACGTCGGCGACGATTCCGCGCTTGACGAGGCAGCGCCAGGGCGCGCGACTGGGGCCGACGCCGATCGTCACGCTATTATTCGCTTCCGACGTTTCGACGCTGAGCACGAAGACCTTCGGATTGTTCGTTTGCCGCTTTACCGCCAGCAGGCAGGCCCGCTTGTCGCCGCGCAGCCCGCCCGTATCGCCGCGTAGCCCGCCGCCAGCTGGCTTGGCGGCGCCCCCTGCCCCTGCCCCGGCGCGCTGATCCTCGGCGGCGCGACAGCCGTTCTTATAGGATACGCCATGCTGGTTTTCGTCCCAGCGGCCCGCCTTGCAATCGGCGTAGCCGCGCTTGTATTCCCGCTGCGACGCGGTCGAGGCCGACGCGTCGGCGGCGGCGATCGCCAGGGCGATGACGGCGGCTCCGGCGACGATGTTCTTTTTCATTTGCGCGTCTCCCAGCGAAAAGAAGTATCCGAATGCTAACGCCGGCGCCGCAAGCGCCTCAGTGAGTTCCGTAACTCGACATGCAGCGCTTCCCCAGCAAACGCATCGTTTCGAATTGCTCGGCCGGTCGTCTTCGGTCGACGTTACGGCGATCTTTGTCATCTTCAAATTGTGCTCGCATGGATCAAATCGCCAGATTGATCCTCTGCGCTGAGCGACGCGCGACTGGGGCGTTAGAAACAACCGCAATTAGTTTTCGGCACAAAGCCGAGCGTTGAAATGCCTTTTGCAGCGCCACCTTGTATTAGGAGGTCGCGCTACTTATGTTACTACTATCGATTTCCGTCGAACGACCTTGCCCGAGAGCGCTAAAGCAGCGCTTGGCGCGACTTCCTCTACAGAACGTCGATCGACACTGCGCTGCATTCGCGAGCGCGACGAAATTTCTTGAAGGACAAATCATGCAGATTGACACCGTAGGGCTGCCTGTTGCGCCTGAAGAACTTGGATTTTTTCGGCTAAGGACAGTCGCTCCCATCTTAGCAATCCTTCTGATCGCCGCTGCTATGACTGCCGCCATCACGGCGTTTGTCGGCGCTCAATTGGCGACTGTCGCCTAACGAGACTCGACAATCCGCTTCCGCAAAGGCTGCCGGAAGTTTCTTATAAATCATTCGGAGGATAACATGCTCAAACTCTCACTACGAAGCGTCGCAATTCTCTTCGCGCTGAGCGCGCCGGCCTTAGCGGCGAGCCAAAACTGGAATGTCACTGAGGAAAGCCCTGCAGGCGTCAAAAGCTCCCAAGGCATTTGGACAGTGCGGATCGACAATAACAAGATATCGGGCGACGCGAATATGCAGCGCGATAACGGCGCCGTCCTTACATATGCCCTTGATGGCTCAGTTCACGACTCTGTTTACACCGTGAATACGGTCAACCGAAGCGACGGGAAAAAGGACTGCGTTTGGTCTGGCCACAGCCCGACACATGACGATCAAAGGTCTCGCGGACTGATTGGCGAAGTCCTCTGTGACGGCAAGACCGCCTTTACGATCAGGGCCGGATTCTGAGCTGCTAATAAGAGAGGGTTTGGGCCGCTCTTTTGGCGCAAGCCTTGACGATGATCATCCGCATACGCCTCGCGCTTGCGCGCTTAGCGGGAGCGCCTTTCATGGCGCTCCAACTAAAATCCGCAGTCACACCTACGCTTAGCGGCGAGAGCGCTGCAGACAAGGCTGCGCTTCAGTCAAACCACAAGCTGCGCCGAATAGAGAGCACAAGCTGTGAGAGGATCCACCATGGCCAAAGCTGAACTCGGCGCAAAGCGCCGATGCTTGCAATGTGAGACGCTCTTTTTTGATCTCAATCGGGCGCCTCCCGCCTGTCCCAAATGCCAGGCTGTCTTCGTCGTCATCGAGCTCCCGCGTTCGCCTCCAAGGGCGGCGCGTGGCTGGAACGCTTTCAAGAGGCCAGCCCCGGTAGCCGCCAACGTAGCCGATCTCAGCCACCCGGTGCGCGAGGAGCCAAAGGATGATGTCGTTCCGACAAATGAAGAGGAAAACGACGGCGTCGTTCCGGCCGATGAAGGGGAGAACGATGGCATCCTGCCCGCCAATGAGGATGAGATTACAGAACTTGCTTGATAGCCACACCCATACCGAGAAGCGCGATGAGTCGTTGTCTTGTCCCTCCCTTCGTCACTGAATTCAAAAGTTGTTCATCCAGATCTTCCGCGCCTCGTCCATCGAGAGGCGGCGCGACCGGCGACGAAGCCAAACGGTCCTTTTTGGACGGCGGAAAGCGCTTCGAGGACCGCAGCCGCGCGCACAGCTCAATTCAGAAGCGATGGGTTCTCAAGACAGAACTCAATGGAACGGCGTCTGCATAAGGCGGCGCGTAAAAATGCTCTCGCTGCGACGCGGTCCAGCGGACGCGCCGGCGGCGGCGATCATCAGCGCAATGAGAGCGGCTCCGCGACAATGTGATGTTTCAAATCTGCTGCTCCGAAAAATTTGAACGATCCAAATGGCAACTCCGGCGCCGCCGAGCGTCCAAGTATTTCCGTAACTCAAGCGTGCGGCGTCCCCGCGAGCGCGTCCTTTCGAATCGCCTTGGTCGCTTGTCGCGCTGTGCCCCGCCGCACTTTGCCAGCTTAAGCGTTCGTGCTACCCGCGGTTCGTTACTCGTGGACCTTGGGGGGCCATGTCATGACCATTATTGCAGCGAATCGCCGCGGATTTCTTTGCGCCATGCTCGGGGCGGGCGCCGTCGTCATCGGCCGGCGCGCCTATGGCGCCGAGACGATGGCGGACGTGAGCCGGCTCAAGCCGGGCGAGTTCATCTGGCGTCCCGAACTCGCCGCAAAGGGACCGGTCTCCGTCGTGGTGTCGATCCCCCAGCAGCGCGTGCATGTCTATCGCAATGGCGTGCGCATCGCCGCGTCCACCTGCTCGACCGGCAAGCCCGGACATTCGACGCCGACGGGCGTCTTCGTCGTGCTGGAGAAAGACAGGAATCATCACTCGTCGCTTTACGACGACGCGCCGATGCCCAACATGAACCGCCTCACCTGGTCGGGCGTCGCGCTGCACGCCGGCAATCTGCCCGGTTATCCGGCGTCGCATGGTTGCGTGCGCCTGCCGGCGAAGTTCTCCGAATTGCTGTTCGGCGTCACCCATATCGGCACGCCGGTCATCATCGCCGGCGCGCATACCGACCCCTGGGAATTGACCCATCCGGGCATGGTGCTGAGCGGCTATGCGGAACAAGAGTTCGAGCAGGTGCTCTCGGGACTCGAAGGCAAGAAGCATCCTTCCGACTGGACGGAGTCGGAGCATTATCCCGTCACCAGCGTCGTGGCATCGTCCGCCGATCATGTGATCGAGCTGATCGAGAACGATCATGTGATCGCGAGATCGACGCTTGGCCTCGAGGGCGGCGACAAGCTCGGCTCGCATGTCTTTGTGCTGAACGGCGCCGACCAGGATTCGCGCGGCATGCATTGGAGCGCGATCACGCACCATCAGGGGGATGCGGCGATCGCGCCGGACGCCAACGTGATTCAGCGCATTCGCGCCGAGCCGTCCTTCATCTCGGCCATGCAGGCGCGCATGCATCCCGGCATGACCATGGTGCTGACCGACGCGCCGCTGTCGCCCGACAGCCGCTCCGGCAAGGATTTCGTCATCGTCACCAATGATTGATCCGCGCCACGCTTGAGGCGGCGGCGCGCCGCCGCCCCCTCTTCCGCCTGCGACGGCCTGTCCAGGGAGAGGCGCGGCGAGGGGAGTGAGCATGATGCGCCAAGTCGCGCTCAAGGCCGTCCCACCGGGCACGCCCTTTCTCTTTCGCCTTGCGAAGGCGGCTCAAAAGGGCCATCTTTGGACGCGACTTTGAATTTTCGGCCGCTATCCCTCCTGGGAGGCGGCCTATTCGCGCGATCGTCGCCTTTTAGGGAAGCGCCAGTGCCCCATTCTGCCTTGTCGTCAGCGTCCTCCGCCAGCCGCGCGAGACGCGCTCTGGCGCGCCTGTCATGCGCTCTGGTTGCCGGAACCGGCGCCTTCGCGCTCTCCTGCGACAGCAGCCTCGCGGCGCGTGAAAACATTGTCATCGCCCGGCCCTTTGAGGTCGGCTCCAGCCTCTCGGGCAATTATCTCGCGGCGATCGTCGCCGGCGCGCAGCGCGACACGCTCGCCGCTTCGACGTTTTTCCGAGAAGCGTTGCGCGACGATCCCAAAAACGCCGATCTCGCCGACCGCGCCTTCGTCGCAGCGCTCGCCAACGGCAATATGGCGGAGGCGCTCTCGCTGACCGGCCGCGTGATCGCGCATGACCGCGCCAACGGCCTCGCGCATCTCTCGCGCGGCGTTGATCAAATCAATAATCGCAAATATGCCGCCGCGCGCGCCGAACTTTTGAAAGGCGGCGGCGACCGCCGCCGCGACATCACCTCGACGCTGCTCACGGCTTGGAGCTACGCCGGCGCCAAGGACACGCGTCGCGCGCTGTCGACGCTCGATACGCTCACCGACGACGCCTTTCTGGTGTTCCGCGACTATCATGCGGGACTGATCGCCGATCTCGGCGGCGACAAGGCCGAGGCTGAAAAGCGCTTCAAATCGGCCTATAGCGCCGAGAAGAACACGCTGCGGCTCGTCGATGCTTATGCGCGCTTTCTCGCGACGCACGGACAGCGCGACGAAGCCAAGAAGCTCTACCTCGCCTTTGACGAGGTCGCACCCAATCATCCGATCGTCATCGCGAGCCTTGCGGCGCTCGGCGAGGGCAAGCCGCTGCCGCCTTTGGTGCGCAGCGCCAACGAAGGCGCCGGCGAAGTGCTTTACGGGCTCGGGGCCGTCGGCGGGCGTCAAGGCGACGAACTCGCGTCGCTGATCTACCTGCGCCTGTCGCTCTATCTTGCGCCGGAAAATGCGCTCGCGCTCGTCACGCTTGGCGACATCTATGAGCGGATGAAGCAGGAAGAGGCCGCGATCGATCTTTATCAGAGCGTGGCGAAGGACGATCCGCTGCGAGTCAACGCCGACGTGCAGGCGGCGCTGCTTCTCGAAACTCTCGGGAAATCGAAGGAAGCGAACGAAGCTCTATCCGCCATCGTCGCCGCCAATCCGCAAAATCAGGAAGCTCTGACCGCGCTCGGCAATCTTCAGCGTTCCCGCAAGGCTTTCGCCGACGCTGCAGCGACCTATACGCGCGTGCTGGATCTGCGCACGCAGTCCGACAAGAGCCAGTGGCTGCTCTACTATTATCGCGGCATCGCCAATGAACGGCGCAAGGATTGGCCGGCGGCCGAAGCCGATCTCAAGAAGGCCTTGGAGCTCAATCCCGATCAGCCGCTGGTGTTGAACTATCTCGGCTACTCATGGGTCGATAAAGGCGCCAATCTCGACGAGGCCTTCAAGATGTTGCGCCGCGCCGTCGATCTGCGGCAACGCGACGGCTATGTCGTCGACAGTCTGGGCTGGGCCTATTACCGCCTGGGGCGTTATGACGACGCCGTGCGCGAATTGGAGAAGGCGATCGACCTGAAGCCGTCCGATCCCGTGATCAACGATCATCTCGGCGACGCCTATTGGCGCGTCGGCCGCAAGCTCGAAGCGCATTTCCAGTGGAACCATGCGCGCGATCTCAATCCGGATCCCGACGACCTGCCGAAGATTCTCAATAAGATCAAGAACGGCTTGGCGGAGAAGCCTGAGATCGCCGGCAACAACGGCAAGACGGGCGGCTAGACCGCGCCGCCTTTCGCCGCCGTCGTTCAACAGCTCTGACTGGCTCGCCCTAATGCGGCATGTCAGGCGCGCGATTCCACCAGCCGCCGCCGAGCGCCATGAACAGCGCCGCCGTATCGGCGAGTCGCGTGGCTTCGGCCTGCACCCGCATGAGCGACGCCGAGAAATAGATGCGCTGGGCGGTAAATACGGCGATCTGAGATACTTGGCCATATTTCAATTGCATGCGCACGATATCGAGGCTGCGTTTCGCGGCGTCTTCGCTCTTGCGCGCGGTTTCGACCGCCCTTGCGTCCGACTGCAAGGAACGCAGCGCATCGGTCACGTTCTGAAATGCGTTGATCACCGTGCTGCGGTACTGAGCATCGGCCTGCTCCAGGGCGGCGACGGCTGAACGCTCCTTGTTCAGAAGCGTCATGCCGTCGAAAAGCGGCTGGGCCGCATTCGCGGCCAATGTATAGAACCCCGTGCCCGGCGCGAAGAGCTGCGCGACATGAAAAGCGCTCGCGCCGAGATTGGCGGAGAGCGTGATGTTGGGCAACCGAGAGGCGCGCGCGACGCCGACCGCCGCGGTCGCGGCATGAAGATTGGCTTCGGCGGCGCGGATGTCCGGACGCTGCTCGACCAGCATCGAGGGCACGCTGACCGGAACCGTCACGGGCAGCTTCAGCCGCGCGAGGATGAATTTCTGCTCGATTTCATCAAAGGAGAAGCGGCCAGCCAGGGCGGTGAGGAGGTCGCGCTGGAGCGCGAGCTGCTTTTCCAGCGGCGGCAGCGCCTGCTCGGCCTGCGCGAGCGCCGCCTCCTGCGCGACGACATCGGCCTTGGCGATGGAGCCGAAGGAATATTGTCGATTGAGGATTCCGAGCGAGTCCTTGAGAATCGCGATGATGTTCTTCGTCGCCGCGATCTGACCCCGGATCGACGCCTCTTGAATGGCCGCGTGACCTTGCTGTTGTCGCCGATCACGTCGAGCCGGGCTTCGGCGCGCTTCAGTTCCGAAGTCGCCTGCAGATAGTCGTTCTGCGCTTGCTCCAATTCTCTCAGCGCAAGGCCGCCCGCCTTGTTCAATCCGGTGGCCCGATCCAGGGAGCTCTTGGTCAGTTTTGCCGAGGCGCGGGCCTTTTCCGCGGCGGCCACGGCCTGCGCCAGATCGCCCGAATCAATGGTCGCCAGGGGCTGGCCCCTCTTGACATTGTCGCCAAGCTCGACGTCGAGTTCGCTGACGCGTCCGTTGACCGGCGCCAACACTCTCACCGTCCGGGCTGGATCGGCTTCGACCGCGCCCGGCACGACCCGACTGAGGCTGAGATTGCGAGTTTCGACCGGCGCGACGACGATATGCGCGCGATAGGGCGAGCCATCGGGAATGAATATCGTTTTTCCCTTGCGCACGAGCGGCGGGAGGCGCCGGCCATCCGACGCCTTTCCCATCTCCTCGCGGGAAAGACTCCCGTCGGGACTCATTCGATAAAACAGGGCGCCGATCAGCGCCAATGCGCCAAACGCCGATGCCGCAATGAGCATTTGGCGTCGGCTTAATGAGATGCGGCTTGCGAGATCCAACGCCTGTTTCACTTCCCGATCGCCGCCGAGCCGACCGACTCCGGATAGCCATGCTTTCTGTCATGAGCGCCAGAACATGCTCAAGACATTCTTCTAACGACTGTGAACTGCGACTGAACAGTGACAGTGAACGCGTATAACGTTGCTGTGAACAAAATATTTCTGGATCATTGCTATACGCGCCGCGCAATACTGATTGCTGGCGTCCGAAGTTCCGGGGGGCACACGTCAAGGTTGCCATCGGCTCGCGCCAGGGTCAATCAGTCCTCGCCGGGCCTCTTCGACCGAAAATTAACAACGCACGACAGTTACGCCGCCGCGACAGGCAAGGTCACGCCGATGCGCGTCACGGTCCGAAATCTGACAGCGTCACAGAGAATATAAGTCCAGCGCGCCGGACAGGCGCGTGCGATATTGTTCAAGCTGCGCCCAATCCCGCTCTGCGACAGCCCGCTCCACATAGGGCGCGTAATTAATGATATTGATCGCCTTTATGATCGGCGCAATTTCGCGGACCTTATCCTCTTTCAGACCATAGCCGATCAGAAACTCCTGCTTGGCGTCGACCGAGAGATCATGGAGCGCCACCGAGAGATCCCAATAAGGCGCAACATTGGAGGCGCAGCACTCCCAGTCGATCACGGCGGCGACCGCGCCGGAGGCGTCGGCGACGACGTTCTTTAGCCGCATGTCGCCATGATTGAGGACAGGCGTCGGCTCCTCCCATCGCTCCATTTCGCGGACAAGGGATCGCAGGCGCTTAAGCTGGCCGGCGTCGAGCATGTCCTGCTCATCGAGCAGGTCGAGCCGCGCTTCAACTTTCAGTTCGTCGTGGAGATACTCCTTCCAGGTCTCTTTGCGCGAGAGCTGGTTGCCCGACCAATCGAAGGTATGGCCAAAACCCGATGTTTTGATGGAGTGGATGAGAGCGGTCAGACGGCCCATCTCGTGCAGAATCGCGAAGCGATCGGGATGGTGCGTCGCCTCCTGCCCCTCGATTTTTGGAAGCACCATGTAAGGCATGCCGATGATGTCGGCGCCAACCTCCAGAATCTTCGCGGTCGGCACGCCGGCCTCGCTGGCCTTGGCGATCGCCCATTGCTCCTTGAGATAGTCCTTTAGCTTGTCCGGCGTCGTGTTCATGCGGACGATGAAATCGCCTTCCGCATGGCGGACTTCAAACACGAAATTGGTAAGGCCGCCGCCGCGCGCCACGATGCGCTTGGGCTTCGATCCGAAGTGATGCTCGATAACTTTCCCTGCATAGGATCGCGCCTTGCGCGGATGGATCGGCGCGTCCTGAGTAGCACTCATTGGCGCGCCTCGCTCTCCAGACCGCCAAGGCGAAACAGTAGCTCGCCAAGCTCCTGGGAGCTTTCAATCTTCACCGTCCGCAGCAGACCCTTATATTCCAGATCGCGCGATCCGACATGGACGGCGAGGCCGACGCCGGAAAGAAAAGAATCCATTTGAGTGTCGCCGAAGCCGACGGAGGCCTGCAGGTCGACGCCGAGCCGCTCCGCAATGGCGCGCACCCCGGATAATTTGTCGACGCCGCGGCGCGTCGCGAAATTTGAGCGCTTTACATGCTGATAGGCCATCAGCTGGTCCTGCGGGGCTTCGACGAGCAGAAAGATCATGCAGATGTCCTGGGCCATCAAAGACTCGCGAAGATCTTCCAGCGTCACGCTGACGACGGATGACGCGCTCTTATATTTTTCACGAAGATGGGGGATCTTTTCCTCAACCGGCGTCCAGATCGTCTCGCCGATCATCCAGTCGCGCGTGTAGTAGAAGACCAGAAGTTCATCGACGCCATTTTCAAGCAGGCCGCGCACGCCCGTCAGCACCTCATCAATTTCCTCAGCTTCCAGCGGAAAGGCGTCGAGCTCCTCGAACACGATTTCTCCAGCCGCATCTTCTCTCAGATAGCCGACGACGCCGCCGTTGAGCGAGACGAGCGGCAGAGGCGCATTGGTGATCGCATACCACTCGCGCCCGAAGGTCCGG
Source organism: Methylocystis sp. (assembly GCF_021731785.1). Taxonomy (GTDB): domain Bacteria; phylum Pseudomonadota; class Alphaproteobacteria; order Rhizobiales; family Beijerinckiaceae; genus Methylocystis. The sequence continues at coordinate 50,884 of NZ_JAKFWS010000013.1, read as the reverse complement.
ATCACGTTCAGCGGGAATCGCAGCGTGTTCAGCACAATCGGCCGGCCAAGATCATTGAGGCGCTTCAGGCCGCACGCAACCGGTTCGGGAATGACGACCCGCCCGCCAAATTCATGCACCGCAGTCCCGTCGAGATCAGTGACAATCGCGCCGGCGCCGGCGAAATCGGTCTCCGCCAGAAACGCCCTAAGCTCGTCGTCAATCTGTTCCTTAAGCGCCATTCCGCGCTCCATCGCCTGTCGCTGCCGCCTCGACGGCGCCTGAGCAAGAGAGATAGTGGTCGGCCTCCATTCATCAAACTTGACCCGACCGGAGCTTGGTAGCGCTTGAGCTAATGGCTGATGTCCGGCTTTCAACTCTCAGCCGCCGCCTGGCGCCGGGAACAGCGTTGACGTTTCCGTCTGCACCGCAACTGACGCGCATCTGTTGGTCCTCAAAGAATTTGACGCGCCGTGGAACAAGTCAGATCACCCGAGGTTTCGCTCAGGACATCTGCTTTCCGTTCCAGCTTTCCGGAGTTTCTTCATGGTCTCAAAGCGCAAACCGCCGTCATCCGACGGACCCGCAATCGTTAGCGCCGCGAAGAGCCCTACCGATCAGCCCGACATTCGCGCTGCCGAGACCGCGACATCATATCGGCAACCGCAAGGCGACGGCGGCGAAACGCACCAGACCGCCAACGCCGAGGTTGAGACGCTCACCACGCAGCAGGGCATTCCCGTTTCGGACGACCAGAATACGCTTCGCGTCGGCGCACGCGGCCCAAGCCTGCTCGAAGATTTCCATTTTCGTGAAAAGATCTTTCATTTCGACCACGAGCGCATCCCGGAGCGCGTCGTTCACGCACGCGGATTCGGCGTGCACGGCTATTTCGAACTGACGAAGTCCCTTGCCGACGTGACGCGCGCCGATCTTTTCCAGCGCGTCGGCGAACATACGCCGGTCTTCGTTCGCTTCTCCACAGTGGCCGGCAGCAAAGGGTCCTCCGACCTTGCGCGCGACGTGCGAGGCTTCGCGGTGAAGCTTTACACCAAGGAGGGCAATTGGGATCTGGTCGGCAATAACATACCGGTCTTCTTCATCCAGGACGCCATCAAGTTTCCGGACTTGATCCACGCGGCAAAACCAGAGCCGGATCGCGGTTTCCCGCAGGCGCAAACGGCGCACGACAATTTCTGGGACTTCGTTTCGCTCTCGCCGGAAAGCTTCCACATGATCATGTGGATCATGTCTGACCGCGCCATCCCCCGCTCTTTCCGATTCATGGAAGGCTTTGGCGTGCACAGTTTCCGTTTCGTCAACGCAAAAGGCAAATCGACATTCGTCAAATTTCACTGGAAGCCGAAGCTCGGGCTGCAGTCAGTGCTTTGGAACGAAGCGGTCAAGATCAACGGCGCCGATCCGGATTTCCACCGGCGCGATCTCTGGGACGCGATCAAAGGAGGGCATTTCCCCGAATGGGACCTCGGCGTTCAGCTCTTTGACGACGAGTTCGCCGATCGCTTCGAGTTCGACGTTCTCGACGCGACCAAGCTCATTCCCGAAGAGCAGGTTCCGGTGCAAATCGTCGGGCGCCTCGTGCTCGATCGCACCGTCGACAATTTCTTCGCCGAGACAGAACAGGTCGCTTTCTGCACGCAGAACATCGTCCCGGGCATCGACTTCAGCGACGATCCGCTGCTTCAAGGCCGCAACTTCTCCTATCTCGATACGCAACTGAAGCGGCTGGGAAGCCCCAACTTCACCCATATCCCCGTCAATGCGCCGCGATGCCCGATGGCGCATTTCCAGCAGGACGGCCATATGGCGATGAAGAACCCGAAGGGCCGCGCCAATTACGAGCCGAACAGCTGGGGCGCGTTCGGCGGCCCGCGCGAAAATCCCGAGCGCGGCTTCATCTCCTTTCCGGAAGAAGCGTCTGGACCGAAGACGCGAGTTCGCGCCGAAAGCTTCGCCGATCACTACAGTCAGGCGCGGCAATTCTTCATCAGCCAGACGGCGATCGAGCGCAAACATATCGGCGACGCGCTTACCTTCGAACTGAGCAAATGCGAGCGGCCGGACATCCGCTCGCGCGTCGTGTCGCATCTGCTCAATGTTGACGTTGCGCTCGCGAGACGCGTCGCCGACGGCTTGCGACTGGAGCTTCTTGAGCCGGCGAAAGCCGCGCGTCCGACACGGCAGGAGCTTCCGCCTTCCGACCCACTGAGCATTTTGAAACGTCCGAAGTGTTTCGCAGGCCGCAAGCTCGGCCTGTTGGTGACGGATGGCGCCGACGCCAAACTGATAAAGGCGTTGATCGAATCGGTTGAAAAGGCCGACGCTGTTTACGAGATCGTCGCGCCTTATGTTGGCGGCGTCGTGCTCGACGACGGCGGCATGCTCGCAGCCGCGCAAAAAATCGACGGCGGTCCATCGGTGCTCTACGACGCCGTCGCCATTGTCGCTTCCGAGACCGGCGCCGCCGATCTCGTCGCCGACGCGACCGCGCGCGACTTCGCAAGCGACGCTTTTGCGCATTGCAAATTCATCGGCTTTGCGGAGGCCGCCATGCCGTTGCTGGAGAAAGCCGGCGTCGCGGAGGCGCTGGACGAAGGCTGCTTGCGGCTCTCGTCCGGCAAGGACGCAGCGGCCTTCGTCGCAGCCTGCGCCGAACTTCGTTACTGGCCAAGAGAGCTAACGGTCGATCTCGACGCTTGATGCGCGCCGATGCGGACGGTCGCGCATAACAGACAGCTATCATCCGCCGCACAGAAGGAGCACCAAAATGCCAATGGCAAGTACCAGCAGCACCACCAAAAGGTCGAAACCCCGCGCGGGTGCGAAGACATCGTCCGACGCCTCCAAAAAGGCGGACGCCATCAAGCTCCTAAAGGAGGATCATCGGGAGGTGAAAACCTGGTTCAAACAGTATGAAAAGCTCGAGGACGAGACCGAAAAGCAAGCGCTTGCCCAAAAAATTTGCGTTGCGCTGACCGTTCACGCCAAGATCGAGGAGGAAATATTCTATCCCGCGCTTCGCAAGAACATAGATGACGAAGAACTTCTCGACGAAGCCGAGGTTGAGCACGCAAGCGCCAAGCAGCTGATCGCCGAGATTCTTTCGATGTCGCCGCAGGACCAACTCTTCGACGCAAAGGTCAAGGTGCTTGGCGAATACGTCATGCACCATGTCCAGGAAGAAGAGCAGGAAATGTTTCCCGAGGCGCGCGAGAGCGAGGTCGATCTCGAGGCCTTGGGCGAGAAGCTTTCAAAGCGCAAAGCCGAACTGATGAAAAAAGCGGCCTGATCGCGGCCGTCTGGACCCATTCAGGCCGCGGCGACAGGCACGTCATGGGCATGCACGTCGTGGCCGGAATGTTTGGCGATTATGCGTTTTGCGGTCTCCTCGAGCGCCGCGTTCCGCGTTCGCACCCAGAGCAACAAGCCGCCATGGTCAAGTTGCGCCTGGAGATATTTGGCGTGACGCTCTTCCATGAACTCGCCAAGCACGGCGCCGATGAGGCCGCCAAATTCCGCGCCGATCAGACCGCTCACGAGAAGCATCGCGAGGGCTCCGCCTGACGCGAGCGCGGCGCCGGCCGCCACGGTGGCGCCGACGTAAACAAGACCGCCAATGATCGCGCCCTCTTTCCTGCTCAACGACTCTCTGGGCACATAGACCACGCGCGGTGCGGCGGCGGCGTCCTCAGCAGCCTCGACTTTTACGTATTTATGGCCGAGCTTGTCGACAACGGCCTTTTCACCCGCGAGCAGGCTAATATCGCTAAGATCGAATCCCGTATTCAATAATTCCTCGACTGCGCTCTCGAGCGCATAACCGTCTGAGAAAACGCCGACCACCTCTCGGCCCCGCCGCCCGTCCGCACCGCTCATGCCGCCCTCCCCAATAACGCCTCGATTCGTTCCGAAGCGGACCGCTGCATCGCGGCTGTTCAACCCAGAGTGCTGCCGAAAGGCCAGCCTTGGCAAGAGCCGCGTTGACGCTGCCGGGCGAAGCTCAGGATAGGCTAGGCGGATGAAGCGCCGGCCGAGTTCGCCAATAGGCAGAGGTATTCCCACGCCATCGTCGCGCCGGAGAGCGCGGTGATTTCAGAGACGTCATAGGCGGGAGCGACTTCGACGACGTCCATTCCGACGAAGTTCAGACCCGCAAGCTTGCGGATGATCGACTGGGCCTGCCAGGTGGCGAGGCCGCCGACTTCCGGCGTCCCCGTTCCGGGGGCGAAAGCCGGATCGAGCGCATCAACGTCGAAGGTTAAGTAGACCGGCGCGTCGCCGACGCATTCGACGATCATCGAGGCGATGGCCGCAGGACCGATTTCATACGCCTCCTGGGCGGCGACGATCGTGACGCCTTGCGCCAGCGTCCAATCGTAGACCTCGCGCTGCACCGGCGAGCGGATGCCGATCTGAATCATCCGCCGCGCATCGACGACGCCTTCGTTGATCGCGTGATAGAACATCGAGCCATGTGCATAAGGCTGGCCGAAATTATCCGGCCAGGTGTCGACATGCGCGTCGAAATGGATCAGCGCCAGCGGGCCCCGGCTTCTTGCACAAGCCCGCAATAAGGGCAGGGTAATTCCATGATCGCCGCCAAGCGTTACGAGATGCGCGTAGTTTGACGCCTGCGCCTCGATGAGTTTCAGACTTGCGGCTATATCGCCGAGCGTAATCGCGAAATCTCCGACGTCAGCGAGCGAGAAATCGACTGGCGACGTCCAATGTAAGGGATGTGCGCCATCGATCAACATTCGGCTGGCGTGACGAATCGCCTGCGGCCCAAAGCGCGCGCCGCTGCGATTGGTCGTGCCGATGTCGAAGGGGACGCCGGCGACGACGACCGCCGCATCGGCCTGCGCGTCGACGCCGAGGAAGGTTGGTCTCGCGGCGAATGTCGGCGTATCGCTCATGGCGAACCATCCAACTTGACGAAACGGAACACCGCCGCGGCGATCGCGCAGGTCCACCCGCCGCCCGACGCGCCTTGCGCCGCCGCGGTCAACGACAGGCTTTCGACGATGAGCTCGCTGGTTTCATAGACCTTCTTGCGCTCGTTCCAGGCGGCGTCAGGATCGAATTCGATTCCGAGCGTCGACGCAAGCATCGTCGCTGCGAGATCTTCGGCGTAATCTCCGCTTTCGCGTTCCGTCACGCCATATCCGTGATGTTCCGAAATATAGCCGTAGAGCGTGGGCTCTCTCGGTCGCGCCAGGCCGATGCTCGCCGCGATGCGCCGTCCTGGTTCGTCGGTCTCGGCGCGCGCGAGCACGGTGAACGTAATTTCGCCGGGCTGAAGCGTCGCGACCCCGCGCTCGACGGGCACAATGTCGCACCCGGCCGGCAGAATCGACGAGACCGCCACGAGATTTTGCTGTTCGATGTCCGCATCGCGCAGCGCATATTCGAACGCCGTGAGACGATGACGATGCGCGCCGACGCCGCGCGTGAGGAAGACGCATTGCGGAACGGGAAACATCTGACGCGCTCCATTAAATTAGAATGCCACCGCCTCAATTAGAACGAGAAGATCGCTCGGCCATAAGCGCCTTAGCAACCTTCGTCCTTTGTCCGACCTCATCTATGGCATCGCAGGCGCGAACCGGCTAGCATCGAGGAGCGGGCTGCGGCCCGTTACCCTTGACGCAAGACATCTCTACGACATGAAAATTTTGCTGCTCGGCGGCTCCAACGCCGGAATGCGAGAAGGCTGGGCGTTCCAGTTTCAAAAGCAGGCGTCGGCGCACGAAGTCGAGAACCGCTTTCTCGGCGCGGTTGGATCACTCTATGGTTTGATGGCGCTCCTTAAAATGGAGCGCGAGGGGGCGGCTCATCCGGAGATCGTCATCTTCGAATATTGCTTAAACGACATTCTGCTGTTCGCGGCCAACTGCCTGCGCCGAAAACTCGTCGCCGATACGCTGGAGGGTATCGCATCCTGCTGTGCGCGGCGAGGAATCCGGCTGATGTTTCTGTGCCTCGACCCGTGCCAGACGACGTCCAAAGAGCTGCGCGGCGCAAGGCGACGCGCGCACCGGCTCTATGCGGACGCGGCGACGCGTTATGCGACGCCCGCCATCTGGCTCGACGACATACTTCCCGGCGGACCGGCGGCGGCGCATTACCAGGATCAAAACCACCTTACGGTCGAGGCCTCGGCAGCGACGGCCGCTGCGGTGCTAAGCAAATTGGGCGACGCCCGAGTCCCCGCGGCGCATGACGCGGAGATCCGCTTCGCCTACGTCGACGCGACGCGTGCGCAGCGGCGCGGCGCGTGCGAGTTGCATCACATTGAGTCCAAGGTTTTTGAAGGCGCGTTCATCCGCCTGAAGCGACAGAGCGAATGCCATTGGCCCGGAAACGGCCGCCTCGCGGCGTTAATGCTGCATTCGGATGATACGAGCGGAGAATATCTCATTCGCGCGCCACGATGCGCCCGCCGCAAGAATCCACGCTCGAAAATGCAGGAAATCGTCGCCAATCTCATGCTGCTGCATTACGTGTCCGGCACGATCGCCACTGACCGTGGCGTCGTCATCGAAATGCCTGACGATGAAGCGGCGCTAAGACGCGCTCTCGAGGATGCGACGGTCCTCGCTATTCCGCCGACAGCGCCTTTCTTGGACCAGACCCTCGATATCCATGCCGTGATTTTCTGGCGTCCGCGATCTGTTGCAGAACGAATCGCGGCGCTCCTGCGCCGCCGGGCGCCACTTCATTTTTTGCAGGCAGGCGTCGGCTGCAGGACGAGATCGGTCATGTCGCCGCGCAAGACGAAGTCGCCATAGTCGAGTTTCAGAGCGCGCGAGACGCCGTTTTCATAAAGGTCGAAAGACAGCACGTAAATCGGCTGGCCGTCCTTCTTGCCGAGGTCGAAGTAGGAAATGGCCACCGGCCAGCGGCGCAAGTTCTTGAGCTCGTTGACGCGCGCCGCCTTTTCCTGTGGCGGCTCGGTCGCCGGCTTGCCGATCACCGTCAAGGTGTCGAACGCCTTTTCGCCGTCTCCCGTGCCGTCGAAGACCCGTGCTTCGAGCAGATGTTCACCGGTCATGGCCGTCTCGACGATTTTGCGCAAATGTTCGGTCGGAAACAACATAGGACCGGCGAGCTCCACACGCGCGCGTTTGGGCTTGGAAAGGTCGATGGAAAGCCGGGCGTCGCTGGATTTTTTGGCTTTGCCGTCGACTTCTTCGCCCCGCGAATTGTCGACCTTGGTTTCCACCTTGAACCGGAAATCGGCCCCGTCACCGCCCTCAAAAGTCGCCGAGCGCATGTCGGAGAGCTTTGCCGCCCCCTCCGAAGGCTGCAGCTCCGTAATCTGGCGAAAATTCTGAACATAGCCCTCGCAGGCCGATCCGGAGAAATCAAAGGCGATGCGGCCGCGCGCCTGGGCCGGCGCCTTGGCGCCGCTCGATTTCAAGAGGCTCAGGTCATAAACCGCGCGATGGTTGGCGAGCGCAAGGGCGCGCTCCGCTAACGCCTCGCCGAGCGGCGTTCCCACGCAGATTGCGGCGGCAAGCGCGCGTAACCAAATCATCGGACCTCTTTCGGTGGCGGCGAGTCGACGCCATTGCGTCGCGCGGAGTAGGAAACTAGGGTCGCGCCTCATCGGGAGCAACGACTTTCTCTTTAAAGAGGCGCCATGACCGCATCGTCCGACACCCCGCTTGGGCGGCTGAAAGAGCTGGGACTGACGCTCCCCAATGCGGCCGCGCCCGTCGCCAATTATGTTCCCTTCGTGCGCGCGGGCGCTTTGCTGTTCATATCGGGACAGCTGCCGCTCGGGGCAAATGGCGTCGACCCGGCGCATCGAGGCAAACTCGGCGCCGGCGTTTCGCTCCAGGACGGACAGTCTGCGGCGCGTCAGGCGGCGCTCAACCTCCTCGCCCAAGCCGATGCCGCCGTCGGCGATCTTTCCAGGCTGCGCGCGGTCCGGCTTGGAGGCTATGTCAACAGCGCGCCGGATTTCGCCGCGCTGCCGCAAGTGGTCAACGGCGCTTCCGATCTGATCGCTACAGTTCTCGGCGAAAACGGCAAACATGCGCGCTTCGCCGTCGGCGTCGCGCAATTGCCGCTCGACGCCGCCGTTGAAGTCGAGGGGATTTTCGAGATTCTGCCGTGACCAGGCCCAATCTTTCATGGCTGACGGCGCGGCCGATCGCCCACCGCGGCCGGCATGATGCGTCGCAGGGCGTGATTGAGAATTCGATATCGGCCGCCCGTGCGGCGATCGCCGCCGGATTTGGCGTCGAATGCGACGTGCAGCTTACAGCCGATAGCGAACTTGTCGTTTTTCACGACGAGACGCTTGAGCGCCTGACTGACGGCGCCGGCGCTGTCGCGAAACACAGCGCCGGTGAGATGAGACGTCTCAAGCTGCGCGGCGGAACTGACGCTATTCCGAGCTTTTCCGAGTTTCTCGGCGCAATCGGTGGGCGAACCCCGATCGTCGTCGAAATCAAGAGCGCGTTTAATGGCGATACGACGGCCGCACAGCGCACGGCCGAGGCGCTGGCGCGTTACGACGGGCCTGTCGCCGTCGAAAGCTTCGATCCCGATCAGATCGCTTTTCTGCGCGCGCGCGCCGCCGCGCTGGGGATCGCGCATCGCCCGCTCGGCATCGTCGGCGAGGCGCATTACAGCCAGGAGGATTGGCCGCAGCTGTCCACCGCACAGCGCGCTGAGCTCACGCATTTCCTGCACTACAAGCGCACGCTGCCGGATTTCCTGTCCTGGCGCGTGCGCGATCTGCCGCATGCGATTCCGCTGCTGCTGCGCGACGCGGTCAGAATTCCGGTAACGGCCTGGACCGTGCGTTCGCCGGAGATGGCGGCGCGGGCGCGAGAATGGGCCGACCAGATCGTCTTCGAAGGTTTTGCGCCCTAAAAAAAAGTCGGCAGAGCGCTGGCCTTCTGACCCTCTCCCGAGAGACGATGTCGTGACTCCCAGCTATTCCGCGGGAACCATTCCGTTGACCGGTTCGAGCCCGCGCATTTCCTTTAGTTCGACGCGAATGTTGTAGTCGCTCGCGGCCTTTATGAAGTCCTGAATCGTTTCCATGATGTCCTGATCGATAAACCCGGCGCGCGTGCCGTCGATCATGAGAAAGCTGTTCTCTTCGATGTCCTCGAGCAAGCTGCGCAGCTGCGCCTTATTGAGGAAGGACACGTCCTTTTGCAGGCGCAGAAGATAGTTTCGGCCGTCGCGGGTAAGCGTGAACGCCGAGTGATAATTGGCGCGCAACACGAAGAAGAGTCCCACGGCCATGCCGATGGCCATGCCTTTGAGAAGATCCGTCAAAAGAATTGCGCCGACCGTCACTGCGAAGGGCGCAAATTGGTTGAAGCCCTTTTCATATTGCTGAATGAACAGCTTTGGCTTTGCGAGCTTATAGCCGGTCAAGATCAGAACCGCCGCCAGACAGGCGAGCGGGATCAAATTGAGCACGCTCGACAGGAACATTGCGCTGAGCAACAGCAGGAGGCCATGAAAAAACGACGCCGCCTTGGTGTGCGCGCCTGCATCGATGCTGGCGGAGCTGCGCACGATTACCGCAGTGATCGGCAGGCCGCCCAACATTCCGCTCACGAAATTGCCAACTCCTTGCGCCTTGAGCTCCTGATTGGTCGGCGCGACGCGCTTGAGCGGATCGAGCTTATCGACAGCCTCGAGGCTGAGCAGGGTTTCAAGACTGCCGACCAGCGCCAAAGTCGCAGCCGTCACATAGATATGAACGTCCACCAGCCGGGTATAATCCGGAAAGCTGAATTCGCGCGCAAAATCTATCGGTCCGAAGATCGCCGGAACGTTGACGAGATGCTGCGGAGCGATCGCCAGGGAGGGTAACAACGTCTGAGCGACGATATTGTAGCCGACTCCAAATAGCACCGCGACCAGCGGGCCAGGCGCCAGCGACAGGTAACGGTGTTTTTTGATGTGCGGCGTGTCCCAAAGAAGCATGATCGCCACGGAAACGAGGCTGACGATCACCGCTCCTGTCGAAAAGGAACCAAAGGCGTCCCAGAGAAAGGACAGACGCGTGTGGCTGTCGTCCTCGAGAAAGGACAGATCGGTCTCAGCGTCGGCGTCATAGCCGACGGCGTGCGGCAACTGCTTCATGATCAGGATCAGACCGATCGCCGCAAGCATGCCCTTGATGACCGCGGACGGAAAAAATGCGCCGATGACGCCGGCCCGCAGAAAGCCCATCGCCACTTGCAGCAGACCCGCCAGCGCCACGGCGAGCAACATGGCGTCGAAGCCAAGCTTTTCGACCGCGTTCGCGACGATGACGGTAAGGCCTGCAGCGGGGCCCGAGACGCTCAACTGGGAGCCGCTCAGAATCGAGACGATGAGACCGCCGACGATCCCCGCGATGATTCCGGAGAACGGCGGCGCGCCGGAAGCGACGGCAATGCCAAGGCACAACGGCACCGCGACGAGGAACACCACGACTCCTGCCGGAATGTCGTGATCGAGATAGCGGTAGTAGTAGTCGAAATGCCTCCTGAACACGCCCATTTTCTCCTACTAGCGGCTTCGCGCCGAAGCGGCGGATCAGAAATCCTCGCCGCCGTGTTGCTGATAAATGACGTCGACGTCGCTGCCCGGCGGCAATGTAATGAGCTGATGCAATATTCCGTCATCGAGCCCGAACACCCATCCGTGCAGCATCGGCCGCTGGTCCTCTTTCCAGGCAGTCTGCACAATGGAGAATTGCGACAGACGCAGCACCTGCTCGATCACATTGAGTTCGACAAGTCGGTTCGCGCGTTCTGTCTGAGAGTTGAGCGCATCGATCTCATCTCTATGCATCCGATAGGTGTCTTTAATGTGCATCAGCCATTTGTTGAGCAGCGTCAGATCGGGACGCTGCCGGTCGAGGGCGGCGCGAACGCCGCCGCAATTATAATGACCGCAGACGATGACATGCGGAACCTTGAGCACCTGCACCGCATATTGAATGACGCTGAGACAATTGAAGTCCGTGGCGATCACCTGATTGGCGATGTTGCGATGCGCAAATATCGCCCCGGGACGCGCATTGACGATTATGTCGGCGGGAACGCGGCTGTCGGAACAGCCGATCCACAGAAATTCCGGCTTCTGATCGGCCGACAGGCGATCGAAGTAGCCGGGATCGCGCTCCCGAACCTCTTCGGCCCAGGCCTTGTTCTCGAGTAGCAATTTTTCGAAGGCTTTCATCCAAGGCCCGATGGTTTCTCAGCCGCCGCGATGAGAAGCGTTGCGGCTGCGACAGCAATATGACAGCGACGCAAGCCGCCTGGACCGGGAGCGCGAACCAAAACGCTTTTCACGAGCGTTGAGAGGCGCCCTCGCTCAAGCACGCCTGACTCTACGAAGCTCCGACCGTCGCGACAAGTCCGCCGGCTTACATTTGAATGGCGCCACGCTGGCGGCGGGCGCGCTGAAAGCCAAATCGCTTCAGCCGGTTGCCTCGGCTAGACGGCGCACAGCTCCCGCCACACTTGCGGCAAGGCGGCGATGATGTCGTCGGCGATCAGCCCCGGACCAAAAAACTCGGCGGCGCGGGCATGCATCCACGCGGCGCAGGACGCGGCGAGAAATCCATCCATGCGCTGGGCCAGTAACCCGGCGATGATTCCCGTCAAGACGTCGCCCGAACCTGCGGTGGCGAGCCAGGGCGTCGCATAGGGGAGAATCGAAGCGCGTCCGTCCGGCGCGGCGACGACCGTGTCCGCCCCTTTGAACAGCACGACCGCGCCGCTCGCCTTCGCGGCGGCGCGCGCCTTGTCGAGTTTCGAGCGGCAGACGCAATTGGCCTCGCAGGCGGCGAAAAGGCGCGCGAATTCGCCGGCGTGCGGCGTCATCACCACTGGGCCGGGAGCCGCGCGCGTCGCGCGCCACAATCGCTCAGGGTCGCCGGCGAAGCTCGAAAGCGCATCCGCATCAAGCACGGCGGCGCGGCGATAGGCCTGCGGCGCAAGGGCGGTTTCGACTTGCGCGCAGCTTTCGTCGCTCACGCCCAGCCCCGGACCGATCGCGACGGCGTTCTTGCGCTCGTCAGCGAGAACCCTGGCGAGGCCTTTTGCGCCGTCGGATGGCCGAACCATGACCGACGTCAGCGCGCTGGCGTTGACCGCGAGCGCATCGGCGGGGCTCGCGAGCGTGACGAGTCCGGCGCCGGCGCGCAGCGCCGCAGCCGCCGAAAGTCGGGCCGCGCCTGTGAACGAGGCGCCGCCGGAGACAACCAATACGTGGCCGCGCGTATATTTGTGGCCGTCGATCTGCGGCAGAGGCAATTCGGCGCGCCAAAGCTGAGGCATATTAACGAATGTCGTCACGCCGATTGGCTCGAGCGCGGAAGACCGAATGCCAATATGCGCGCAGGTTAGCTGGCCGCAATGCAGACGTCCGGGCAGCAGCAGATGGCCGGTCTTCACGCGGAAGAAGGTGACGGTCGCGTCTGCCTCCACAGCCGCGCCGCGCACTGCTCCCGTGGTTCCGTCGACGCCGCTTGGAATATCGACGGCCAGGACGTTCTGCCCGCTCTCGCGACGCCAGCGGTTGAGGCGGCGCACCAGGTCGCAGGCGTTGGGATCCAAGTCGCGCGCGAGGCCCGTGCCGAACAGCGCGTCGACGACGAGATCGACTCCGTCGAAGCTGCACGCGAGCGCGGACGTGACCGGACAGGGCCATGCCGCGGCGGCCCGCGCTGCGTCGCCGCGCAATTGGTCGAGCGGCGTCAGCGAGGCGACGCGAACCTTGTAGCGCAGGGCGCGGAGCAGCCGCGCCGCGACAAAACCATCGCCGCCATTGTTGCCGGGACCACAAAGCACCAACACGCGCCGCCCACTGGTGCGTTGCAGGATCTGGCTCGTCGTCCGCGCGATCGCCGCCGCGGCGCTTTCCATCAGACTCATGGCGGGCACGCCGCTCTCGATCGTCAGGCGATCGGCGCGGGCCATTTGATCCGTCGTGAGGATTTCGAGCGGGAGAGCAGAGGGCATGGCGCGATGGTGACCGAAGGGCGTCACCCGCGCAATGGGCGCCGCCCAAATGATAAACGCAACGCCCGTTAATGCGGCGCCGCATTTCGCCACGCGCGCCTTTCCGCTATGTCAGCCAGATGCTGAGCGCTGTTTTGATCGCATTCGACTCTCCCAGGGCGCCGCTGCGCCGCGAGGCTGTGGCGCGCAGCCTCGGTTCGCTTATCGAGTCATGCGTGGAAGGGCTCGTCGCCGACGCCATAATCGTCGCCGAGCCAACGCGAGATCTGGAAGGAATCGCCGATGAAGCCGGCTGCAGGCTCATCGAAGCGCCGCGCGCCGACGGCGTTGCGCAAGCCCTGAAGGCGGCGCGGCGCGACCAAATCTTCCTTCTCCTCGCCGGATTTGCGGTGGAGCGCGGCTTCGCTGAAGAGGCGCGCGATGTTTTCGCCTATGGCGATAGCACCCGGCCCAGAACGCTTCGTGTGGCGCCGAATTCCTTGATCACCCGCCTTGCGCCTGGTCTGGCGCAGCCGGTCGGCCTCATTGCGACAAAACATGCGCTCGCTGCGGCGCAAAGTGCGGATTTTGGCCGATTGGCGCGCAAACTGCGCGGCGCGGATCTGACGACCCGCGCTCGTCGCGTCTCATAGATTCAGTTCGCGAACGTGTTGCAGGCGTCAACGCTCCCCGTGCGCAAGCCTTTCAGCAGCCACTGGGTGCGTTGCGCCGCCGAGCCATGCGTGAAGCTGTCCGGCACCACATAGCCGCGCGTGGCTCTTTGCATGCGATCGTCGCCAATCGCCTGCGCCGAAGCGACCGCCTGCTCGATGTCGCCTTCCTCGAGAATCGGCTTCTGCTTGTTGGCGTTGTTGGCCCAAACGCCGGCGAGGCAATCCGCCATCAGCTCCGCCCGCACCGAAAGCGCATTGGCTTCCGAACGGCTGCCTGCCATTTGCTGCGCGCGCTGGATCTTCGGCAGAATGCCCATCAGATTCTGGATGTGATGGCCCATCTCGTGAGAGATCACATAGGCGTAGGCGAAATCGCCGCCGCCGCCGAAGCGCCGCTCCATGTCGCGGAAGAAGGAGGTGTCGAGATAGATGCGCTGGTCGAGCGGACAATAGAACGGTCCCATCGCCGACTGCGCCGTGCCGCAGCGCGACTGGGTGTAGCCATTGAAGAGAACGAGCCGCGGCGGTTGGAAACGCATTCCCTTTTGCTGCGGAAGCACCTGCGACCAGACCTGCTCATTAGAGCCGACCACTTTGGCGACGAAACGCCCCAATTGATCGGTTGGCGCGCTTTCCCGCGGAGCCTCCTGGCGGGGCAAAGCCACTTCGCGCTCCTGGCGCATATTATTGATCACCTGCGCGCCGCCGATAAGCAGCGCAGGGTTGATGCCGAGCGCCCATCCGATCAGTCCGAGAACCACCATCGTGCCAAGGCCGATGCCGCCCGCGCCCATGCGGGGGCCGCCGCCCGTCATCGGCCCTCGGCCGCGGCGATCCTCGATATTCTCGGACGACTGGAGATCTTCCCATTTCATCTTGGCGCGCTCCGACCGGCGCCCTGGGGCGCTGCTGACTGCTATTTAAGCGAGCTTGCCGGTTCTGGGTAGAGTAGACGAAGCCTGCGATGGCGCGGGGCTCCCTCCCCAAACGCTGGTCCTGCAAAAAACTCATGCAAGGACATCCTATCGAGCGCCTTCTATCCGGCGGATTACCGCGATGAATATGCGAAAAAATTCGAGTAAAATACAAACATTCGTTCGGCTTATTCATCATTATTTCATCTATATCATCGGCCTGTCCTATGTGGCGGCCGCGCTTTGGCCAGAGTTCGGCCTGAGGATTCACAACGTCGAATTCAGCCAGCGCGATATTCTTACCGCGCAACTGAACGTTTCGCTTCCCACGACGATGCTGGCGCTCTTACTCTTCAACGCCGGCTTCGCCGCGAGAACCGCCGACATAAGAAATCTTCTGGATCGTCCGAAGCTTTTGGCGTCCGGGCTGGCCGCCAACATTCTCGTTCCGCTCGCATTCGTCGCAGCGATGAGTCGTACGCTGGCGTTTTGGCACAACCCCCAAGAGGTTCAGCAGATCCTCGTTGGGCTGGCGCTGATCGCCTCCATGCCCATCGCGGGCGCTTCGACTGCCTGGTCACAAAATGCGAATGGCAATCTGGCGCTGAGCCTCGCCCTCGTGCTTATGACGACCCTGCTGAGCCCGATCCTGACTCCGTTCGTTCTTCATGCGGTCGGCTATGTAACGATCGGGGACTATTCGGAGGACCTGCACGAACTCGCCTCCGGCGGCGCATTCGCCTTTCTCGGCGCATGGGTGATCCTGCCGACGGTTTTAGGACTCGCGGTCAATCGGATCGTGGGGCAAGCCGGGGTCGGAGTGGCGAGCCCCTACCTGAAGATCGCTAATATGATCGTGCTGGCGCTGCTCAATTATTCGAACGCCGCGTTGTCCTTGCCAAACGTCGTCGCTCACCCCGACTTGGATTTTTTGGCGGCGATTCTGGCGATCGTCGGCGGCTTATGCCTCGTAATGTTCGCGGCTGGCTACGGTCTCGCCCGGGCCTTGGACGCCACTCGGGCGGACACGGCTTCGATGATGTTCGGTCTGGGGATGAATAACAACGGCACGGCGCTGGTGCTTGCCTCCACGGCCCTTGCCGAGCATCCGCAAGTGATGCTGCCGGTTATCCTCTATAACCTCATCCAGCATTTTGCGGCGTCCTTCGTCGATCGCGCAGTGTCTCGCTAGAAATTCCAGCGAAACGCGGCTCAGGGTGCGCCCCACGCCTCCGGCCACTCTTCGCGCAGCCGGCCGCCGAGCCGCACCGGCGCGATCATGGCCGCGAGCCCATTGGCGCCGATCTCGGCGGCCACGCCGCACAGCGTCGCCTCGCCGTTCGCGGGCTCATAGCGCGCGCCGGGCGTCTTGCGCAGGAAGCGGCGCAGCGGCTCTTCCTTGTCCATCCCAACGACAGAGTCGTAATCGCCGGTCATGCCGGCGTCGGTCTGATAGCCGGTGCCGCCGGGCAGAATCTGCGCGTCGGCGGTCGGCGTATGCGTATGCGAGCCGACCACCAGAGACGCGCGGCCGTCGACAAAATGCGCCATCGCCATTTTCTCGCTCGACGCCTCGGCATGCATGTCGATGAGAATCGCGTCGCAGCCGACGCCGAGCGGACAGGCGCCGAGTTCGCGCTCGATCGCCGCGAAAGGGTCGTCAAGCGCTTCCATGAACACGCGACCAATCGGATTGACGACGAGCGCCTGCTGCCCGCGCGCCGTCGTATAGAGCCCGGCGCCGCGCCCCGGCGTTCCCGGCGGGTAATTGATCGGACGCAGCAACCGCGGCTGGCGCTCGATGAAGACGAGCGCCTCGCGCTGGTCGAAGGCGTGATTGCCGAGGGTGACGCAATCGACTCCCAGGCCCAGCATTTCGTCGCAGATCGCCTCGGTGATACCGAAACCGCCGGCGGCGTTCTCGCCATTGACGACGACGAAGTCGAGCGCCCATTTTTCGCGCAGCCGCGGGACGAAGCGAGACAAAGCCTCCCGGCCCGAACGGCCCAGCACGTCGCCGATGAACAGAAGCCGGAGCGGCGCGGATGTCGACATAGGCCGTCATAGCCTGCGCGCGCAGCGAGGGCAAAGCGAGAGCCAAGGTTGCGCGACGATGCGGCGTTTCATAACTGGGACGGCCTGATGTAACATCCCTTTCCATTGAAAGCTCCGCCAAACATGCAAGACGCCGCCGAACGTCCCGCCGTCCTGACGCAAAGAGGCGCGCCGACGCGGCCTTACGTCGTTTTCGAAGACGGCCGCAGCGGCGGACAGGCGCTGCTGTTCGATGAGCCGGAGGAAATCATCGTCGCGCGCGCGCCGGAAGACGTCGCGCCGGCCTTTGCGCGCATGGAGTCGGCCACCCGACGCGGCCTCTATCTTGCGGGTTACGCCGGCTACGAGCTTGGCTATGCGCTGGAGCCGAAATTCGCCGCGCAAGCGACGCCGACGGCGCGCACGCCGCTGCTCCTGTTCGGCGTATTCCGGGCGCCTCGGCCCTGGTCGCTGCCGCCTGCCGAGGGCGCCCCGCCGGACATAACGCTTTCCCCGGCTTGGTCTCAGGAAGAATACGCCGAACGATTCAACAGGTGCCGCGAGTATATTTTCGCCGGCGACGTCTATCAGATCAATCTCACCTTCCCGCTTTACGGGCGCTATGACGGCGATCCGCTGTCGCTCTATCGCGGCCTGCGGAAACGCCAGCCGGTCGCCTATGGCGGCGTCGTTGCGCTGGAGGCTGAAACCGTCGTCTCGCTGTCGCCGGAAGTGTTCTTCGAGGCGAAGGGTCGCGAAATCCGTGCGCGCCCGATGAAGGGCACGGCGCAGCGCGGCGCATTGCCCACCGAAGACATGGCGCGCGCGCAATATCTCGTCGAAGACGAAAAGTCGCGCGCCGAAAATCTGATGATCGTCGATCTGCTCAGGAACGATCTTTCTCGTCTTGCCGTCGTCGGCACGGTGAAGGTGACCGATCTCTTCACCATCCAGACCTATCCGACGCTGCATCAGATGACGTCGGGCATCGAGGCGCAGTTGCGCGACGAGGTGACGTTACGGGATGTGTTCACCGGGCTTTTTCCCTGCGGCTCGGTGACCGGCGCGCCGAAGATTCGGGCGATGGAAATCATTCGCGATCTCGAATCCGCCGCGCGCGGCGTCTATTGCGGGTCGCTCGGCGTGATCGCGCCCAATGGCGACATTCGCTTTAATGTCG
The DNA here is from genome assembly GCF_021731785.1 of Methylocystis sp. Taxonomy (GTDB): domain Bacteria; phylum Pseudomonadota; class Alphaproteobacteria; order Rhizobiales; family Beijerinckiaceae; genus Methylocystis. The sequence continues at coordinate 33,108 of NZ_JAKFWS010000013.1, read as the reverse complement.
CGATCCGCACGCTGACGATCTTTCCCCGTGGCGACCTCGTCTGCAATGTGGGCTCCGCCATCGTCGCCGATTCTCGCGCGCGCGAAGAGTATGAGGAATGTCTGATCAAGGCGCGCTTTCTGACAGGCGCGAGAGCGACTTCGGCCTGATCGAGACGCTGCTGTGGACGCGCGGCGAAGGCTTCTCTTTGCTGCCCGAACATTTCGCGCGGCTCGCCGCCTCAAGCGCCGCGCTCGGCTTCTCTTACGACGAAGCGCGCGTCCTTGACGCGCTGAACGACGCCGTGGCGCGCGCCCCAAGCGATCGCCTTCGCGTGCGGCTGGTCCTTGCGCGCGACGGGGCGATCGAAACCAGCGTCACGCCGATCGAACCGATTCCGCGCGATACTATCTGGCGCGTCGCCATCGCGAAGCGGCGCTTTTCTTCCGCCGATCCTCTGTTGCGCCACAAGACGACGCGGCGCGCGCTCTATGAAGACGCGCTCACTGATGCGGCGCAGCGCTGCGGCGCCGATGAAGTTCTCTTTCAAAACGAGCGCGACGAGCTTTGCGAAGCGGCGCGCTGCAACCTCTTCGTTCCACAAGGAGAAATCTTGCTGACCCCGCCGCTCTCCAGCGGCCTCCTACCCGGAACGCTGCGCGCTGCGCTGATCGCGCAAGGGCAAGCCCACGAGGCGATCCTGCGGCTCGAAGACATTTCAAAGTCCGAGTTTTTTCTCGGCAATTCGGTGCGCGGCCTCATCCGCGCGCGACTCGTCGACTCACGCCCGGCCTAAGTCTGCCCCGGCTTCAGGCGATAGAAGATGTGCCGTCCGATCACATCCATCTTCCTGAGCGCGCGCGCCCAACGCGGATGCACGTAGTTGGCGTGATAATGCGTCGAACGGCCGACGTCGGAGATATAGGTTCGACCGACCATGACTTCCTTGGCGACGCGCACGGCCTGCTCCCAGGCGTCGCCTTCGGTGATGCGCAGCGACCTGCCCTCGCAGGCGAAGGAGAACTGGCAGCCGCGATAGCGATGGCGGTTCTGATAGACGACGCCGCAGACGCTTGCGGGGTATAGGCCGCTCTGGACGCGATTGAGCACGACTTGAGCGACGGCGGCCTGCCCCGCATCGGGTTCACTGCGCGCCTCGAAATAGACCGCCTCAGCCAGGCAGCGGGTCTCGCGGCCAAGCTTCTCCGGATCAATCGAGGCGACATAATCGGGCCGCGACGCGCTCTGGTCCTTGCCGGGAGCCGACAGCGCCAGCGTCGCGCCCTGGAAAGACGACACTTCGATCGGCACGGCGTCCGGCTGCGCCGGCGTCGACGACCCCAGCGCGACGGCGCGCGGCGTCTGAGCGGTAGCGCCGTGCAGCGCGCGCTCGGTCAGCGCTTCTCGCCCGGCGTCGCGCGGGAGGTCGGTGGCGGGGGGCGTCGAGATCGACGAACTTTGCGCCGGCGAGGCGGCGGCCGTCGACTTTTGCGTCGTCGCCGGCTCCGGAGCGGCCCCCGCATCGACCTCTTCAAGCGCTTCGTCGCCGGGCGTTTTGCCGCGGGGCGCAAGCGGCGTCGGCGTCGGCCGCGTCGACTTGCCCTCGATGCCGAAGGACAGCGGCGGCGACTCGTTCAGTCCCAAACTCGCAGGCTCGCGCCGGCGCGTCTCGAAACCCGGCCGCATGGCGACTACCGGATCGCCCTTGTGCCGCCGATCGACCTGGGGAAAATTCTTCACGTCGGGCTTAAGATCGACATGCGGCTCGCGCTCGTCGGGAATCGTCGCCCCAGTCTCGTCGCGCCCGCCGACGATGAGACGCGCCTCCTGAATTTTGGCGCGCGTCTCGCCATAAAAGCCGTAATCGCCACTCGCCGCCTCGCTGAAGCCGATCGTCAGCGCCCCTGGGGCGCGCGCCGCGAGCGGCGAAACCTTCCAGTCGGTTGTCGGATCCTGGCCGGCGGCCGCCGTGAAAGACACCAGCATGCCGACGCCGAGCGCCCATGGCGCCGTTACGCTGAGGACCCAGGGCGCCGCCCCTCTGCGTGCGGAACGCGCTCTCGACTGACGACGCATAGACTGGCTCACCTGCGACGACGCGTCTCGCAAGGCGCCGCGATTCGCGCCGCCCCGGATGCGATCTTTGGCAAATCTTATCGGTCATTAGGCTTGCGGAACCGTTGCCGGCCGCTTGGCGACAACGTGCCATAATGACGCAACTAACCGCTATGCGCCGATGAGATGAAGGGCGATCTCGCGCCGATGCGCTCTGTGGCGGTGTTCGAAAAGGAAAACGCCCTGCCAGGTTCCGAGCGCCAGTGCGCCGCCGATGAGCGGAATCGAGAGCTGCGTCTGGGTGAGCGCGGCGCGGATATGCGCCGGCATGTCGTCGGGGCCTTCCGTATCATGCGCGTAATCCCCCTCTTCCGGCGCAAGCCGCGCGAAGACGGCTTCGAGATCGCGCAGCACGGTCGGATCGGCGTTTTCCTGAATGAGCAGCGAGGCGGAGGTGTGTCGGCAGAAAACCGTCAACAGTCCCTGCGTCATGCCGGCGTCGCGCGCAAAGTCGCGAATGTTCTCGGTGATTTCATAAAATCCGCGTCCCGAAGAGTCGATCCGCAGCATTCGGCTCGTTTGTCGCATAGGACGAATGTGCGAAAGCGCATGGGAAAGTCCAGCCCGACGCGCTTGTGTTGATCGCCCGCGCAGGTTAAGCGCCGCAGGAGATGGAAGCTTCATGTCTCAACTGATCGATACGCTGACGAACTGGGCCGCCTCCGACACGGGGAAAACGGTCGGCGCGGCGGCGCTGACGGCGCTCGCCTGGGCGGAGGCGTCGACGGTCGTCGGCGCCGCTTACATGAAACGCATGATCCCGCTGCGCATCACCGCGATGCTCGGCAATGTGCTCGGCGTGACCTTGGGGCTCATCATCGCCAGTCCGCCGACGATCGCCAAACATGCGATCAATTTGCCGCTGAACTTCACCCGCATGCGGGAAATGCGCCGGCTGATCGCCAGCGTGCGCGAAGCCAACGGCAACGACCTGAAAATCGAATGGCTGAAGCCCTTCATGCATCCGCGCATGCTGCGGGCCGGCGAGAAAATCTTCTGGAAAGGCGATGACGCCGACGAAGCCTTCGTCGTCGTCGAAGGACGAATCGAGATCGTCGAACGCGGCGCCGTCTTGTCGCCCGGCGACATTTTCGGCGAAATGGCGCTTTTCACCAAACTCGGAAAGCGCACTGCGACGGCGCGCTGCTTGAGCAACGTAAGTCTGCTGGTCATCACCTATGAGCAATTCGAGCAGCTCTATTTTCAAAACCCCGAGTTTGGCCTTTATCTCGTGCGGCTGATCGTGCGCCGCTTCGAGACGAACCATCGCGACGAAGAGCTGGAGAGCGCGTGAGGCAGGGCCGAGCCCACGCCAATCATGCGCCATGTCGAGCCGCGACCGGCCATGTGGGAGGGTTCTGGTCTCTCTCAGCGCGTGATGCCCGCGCGTGCCGCGGGCACCCACGCAAGTCCGGCGCGCACAAGCGCGTGGATGACCGGGACAAGCCCGGCCATGACGGCGGCGAGACGACGCGTTGCATCGTGACGGCCGCCGTAGCAAAGCACCGAATGTCTGAGTGCTTGCAAATCAGGTTTGCGCCGACCATCAACTCATCGCCATCGCCCTGGCTCGATCGCGCAGTGGCGGCCGCTTACGACTGGCCGGAGGATGTTTCGACCGAAGACGCCCTCGCCAAACTACTAAAGCTGAATCTGCGGCTTAGCGCCTAAACCAATGGTTTAGCTGACATTTTTTGAACTTGACCGCTTGATTTGAGGCCGGACGGCTCCACATCCGGGCCATCGCCCGCCGCATGCGAAAGACGGCGCTAACGCCGGTTGCGGCGGGGCCTTTCAGCATCGAGGAGGGTCTGAGATGGCGCTCGCAGTGCACAGTGGAGCGGAAATCGGCAAGATCATCATGTGGGTCGCGGCCTTTGCGTTCTTCGTGGTGGTTGCGCTGACCTGGGTTCCCGACTGGTTCGCGCCGCAAGGCGAACAGGGCGCGTCCGAAGTCGGCCGCACCGTGAAAATGATCAAGTAGGAAGAAGCGAAAGGCGCCGCCCATCCGCGGCGCCCTTCGTTATGGCGCGCCTAGGCCGTGCTCACGGCCTTTTCGCCGAGCGCCGCCTGAGCCGCCGCAAGCCGCGCGATCGGCACGCGGAACGGCGAGCAGGACACATAGTCGAAGCCGATCTTGTCGAAGAAGGCGACGGAAACCGGATCGCCGCCATGCTCGCCGCAGACGCCGAGCGTGATCGTCGGATTCGCGGCGCGGGCGCGCTTGCAGCCGATCGCCACAAGCTCGCCGACGCCTTCCTGATCGATGGTCACGAAGGGGTCGGCCGGCAACAGCCCCTTTTCGACATAGGCGTTGAGGAAGGAGCCCGAATCGTCGCGCGAAATGCCGAGCGTCGTTTGCGTCAGATCATTGGTGCCGAAGGAGAAAAAATCCGCCGATGGCGCGATGTCGCCGGCGCGCAGCGCCGCGCGCGGCAGTTCGATCATCGTGCCGACATGATAGTTCGGCCTGATCCCCGTCTCATCCTCCACGAGCTTGGCCATCTCGGCGACGCGCGCCTTGACGAGATCGAGCTCGGCGCAGGTGAAGACGAGCGGCGCCATGATCTCGATGTCGACGGGTTCGCCCGTCGACAGACTGGCTTCGATCGCCGCCTCGAAAATCGCCCGCGCCTGCATATCGACGATCTCGGGGAAAATCACCGCGAGCCGCACGCCGCGAAAGCCGAGCATCGGATTGAACTCGGAAAGCTGCGCGGCGCGGCGGCGCAGCTTTACGGGGTCGGCGCCCATCGCCCGCGCCACCGCGGCGATTTCGGAATCGGAATGGGGCAGGAATTCGTGCAGCGGCGGATCGAGCAGGCGGATCGTCACCGGCAGGCCCGACATGATTTCGAACAGCTGCTTGAAGTCCTCGCGCTGCATCGGCAGCAGTTTCGCCAGCGCGAGGCGGCGGCCCTCCGCGTCGTCGGCGAGAATCATTTCGCGCACCGCGACGATGCGCTCGCCTTCGAAAAACATGTGCTCGGTGCGCGCGAGGCCGATGCCTTCGGCGCCGAAGCGGCGGGCGGCGCGGGCGTCCGCGGGCGTCTCGGCGTTGGCGCGGATTTTCAAGCGCCGCTTCTGGTCGGCCCAGGACATCAGCACGGCGAATTCGCCGGTGAGCTCCGGCCGCTGCATTTTCACCTCGCCGGCGATGACCTGGCCGGCAGAGCCGTCGATGGTGATGCGCTCGCCCTTGCCGAAGCGCTTGCCGGCGACGGTGAAACTCTGGTCCTCATAATCGATGCGCAGCGCGCCGGCGCCAGTGACGCAGGGCTTGCCCATGCCGCGCGCCACGACGGCGGCGTGCGAGGTCATGCCGCCGCGCGCGGTCAGAATGCCTTCCGCCCCATGCATGCCGCCGATGTCTTCGGGACTGGTCTCGATGCGCACCAGAATGATCTTGCGCCCATTGGAGGCGAGCTTCGCCGCCTCTTCCGGATCGAAGACGATTTCGCCGACCGCCGCGCCCGGCGAAGCGGGCAAACCCGTCGCGAGGATGCTGCGCTTCGCTGCGGGATCGATCGTCGGATGCAACAATTGTTCGAGCGACTGCGGCTCGACCCGGGTGATCGCCTCATCCTTGCCGATGAGGCCTTCGCGCGCCATGTCGACCGCGAGTTTCAGCGCCGCGCGCGCCGTGCGCTTGCCGGCGCGAGTCTGCAGCATCCATAATTTGCCGCGCTCGACGGTGAACTCCATGTCCTGCATGTCGCGGAAATGGCGTTCGAGCTTGTCGGCGTATCCCTTGAACTCGGCGAAGATCGCCGGCATCGCCGCTTCGAGCGAAATCTTCTCGAAGCCCGACGCGTGGCTTGCGGACTGAGCGATGGGTTGCGGCGTGCGTATGCCGGCGACGACGTCTTCGCCCTGCGCATTGATGAGATATTCGCCATAAAGCTCGCGCACGCCGGTGGACGGATTGCGGGTAAAGGCGACGCCGGTCGCCGATTGCGGGCCCATATTGCCAAAGACCATCGCCTGGATGTTGACCGCGGTGCCCCAGCTTTCGGGAATGTTGTGCAGGTTGCGATAGACGATGGCGCGATTGTTCATCCAGGAGGAAAACACCGCCTTGATCGCGCCCCACAATTGTTCGCGCGGGTTCTGCGGAAAGCTCTTGCCCGCGAATTTTTCGACGATTGTCTTGTATCGCGCCGCGACGTTACGCCAGTCGTCAGCGGTAAGCTGCGTGTCGAGCGCGAACCCCCTGCTCTCCTTTAATCGCTCAAGTGCGTCCTCGAACTCGTGATGTTCGACGCCGAGCACGACGCTCGAATACATTTCGATGAAGCGCCGGTAGCAGTCCCAGGCGAAGCGTTCGTCGCCGGAATTGCGCGCGAGCGCTTCGACGGTCTGGTCGTTGAGGCCGAGATTGAGCACCGTATCCATCATCCCCGGCATCGAGGCGCGGGCCCCCGACCGCACCGAGACGAGCAGCGGCGATTGAGGGTCATCGAAAGCGTGCCCGGCGACGCGGCCGACTTCGGCGAGCGCGTCATCGACCTGCCCGGCGAGATCGGCGGGAAAGGTCTTGCCGTTGGCGTAAAAATAGGCGCAAACCTCGGTGGTGATGGTGAAGCCCGGCGGCACTGGCAGCCCGAGCGACGCCATTTCCGCGAGATTGGCGCCCTTGCCGCCCAAAAGCTCCTTCATCGACGCCGACCCTTCGGACCGACCGGCGCTGAAACTGTAAACCCACTTGGTCATGCGTATGTTCGTCCGGCGAGAGAGGCAGGCGTGGCCGCGCCGCGCCTTGAGCGGTCATGAGCGCTTCCAGCCGGCGTTTTGAACGGCCGCCGACGCCCCGCCTGCGCGGACCATCAAGCCCGCGGGAAATTACGCTCAAATGACGCGCGCCGACAAGTTGGCGCATTGCACCTCGGGCGCTATTTTGGTCAGCGGTCGAAAAATTCCAGCGAAGGTCGCGCGTGATGAAAAGCGAAGCAGACGATGCGCCGCCCCGCCCGGCGGCTTTCGAGATCGGCCAGCCGCTCGATCTTCTCTCCATCGCCGAACTCGACGAACGCATCGAGAGGCTGCGGCAAGAGATCGCCCGGCTCGAGGCCGCCCGCGCGGCGAAACAGGCGGCGAGCGCCGCCGCCGACGCGTTTTTCAAGAAATAGCCCAGTCGCCCGGCTGAGCTCGGCTTGACAGCGCAGGACGGCCCATGCCCTTTCTGCGCGCGAAACGCCCGATCCTTACGGGGTTCGCGTCCTTTACAATTCCACCCCATGAGTTGGCCCTTGCACCGCTACCGTTCGCATAATTGTGGAGAACCAAACGAAGCGCTCGTCGGCGAAAAGATCCGCCTCTCCGGCTGGTGCCATCGCATTCGCGACCATGGCGGCGTGCTGTTTATCGATCTGCGCGACCATTACGGCCTGACGCAATGCGTCGTCGACCCCGATTCTCCAGCCTTCGCGCAAGCCGAGAAGTTGCGCTCGGAATGGGTCGTGCGGCTTGATGGCGCGGTGCGTAAGCGCCCCGCCGGCACCGAAAATTGCGACATGCCGACAGGACAGGTCGAGATTTACGTCGACGAGATCGAGGTTTTAGGGTCGGCCGCCGAATTGCCCCTGCCGGTCTTTGGCGATCATCCTTATCCCGAAGACACGCGGCTCAAATATCGGTTTTTGGATCTGCGTCGCGAGAAGCTGCACCGCAACATCATGCTGCGCGGCCGCATCGTCGATTCGATCCGCATGCGCATGAAACAGGCGGGCTTCTTCGAATTCCAGACGCCGATCCTGACCGCTTCCTCGCCCGAAGGCGCGCGCGACTTTCTCGTGCCCTCGCGCCTGCATCCGGGGAAATTCTATGCGCTGCCGCAGGCGCCTCAGCAGTTCAAGCAGCTCATCATGGTCGCCGGCTTCGATCGCTATTTTCAGATCGCGCCCTGCTTTCGCGACGAAGACGCGCGCGCCGACCGTTCGCCGGGAGAGTTCTACCAGCTCGACGTCGAAATGAGCTTCGTCACCCAGGACGACGTGTTCAACGCAATCGAGCCGGTGCTGCGCGGACTCTTCGAGGAGTTCGCCAACGGAAAAACCGTCACGCAGAAATTTCCGCGCATTTCTTTCCGCGAGGCGATGCTTAAATATGGCACGGACAAGCCGGATTTGCGCAATCCGCTGATCATCGCCGACGTGTCCGAGGAATTCGTCCGCGAGGACGTGAGCTTCAAAGCCTTCAAAGGCAAGACCGTGCGCGCCATCCCCGCGCCAGGCGCCGCCGCTCAGCCGAGGAGCTTCTTCGACAAATTGAACGATTGGGCCCGAAGCGAAGGCGCGCCGGGCTTGGGCTATGTGATCTTCGATGACGAAGGCGGCGCGCTCGCCGGCAAGGGTCCGATCGCGAAGTTCATTCCCGCGGACGTGCAGGCCGCGATCGCCGCCAAGGCGGGCGTCAACCCCGGCGACGCTGTGTTCTTTTCGGCCGGACAAGAAACTCCCGCCGCAAAACTCGCCGGCATGGCGCGGCTGCGCATTGGCGACGAGCTCGGTCTAACGACGAAGGATGTCTTCGAATTCTGCTGGATCGTCGATTTCCCGATGTATGAATGGAACGAGGACGACAAGAAGGTCGACTTCTCGCACAATCCTTTTTCCATGCCGCAGGGCGGGATGGAGGCTCTGGAAAGCCAGGATCCGCTCACCATCCTCGCCTACCAATATGATATCGTTTGCAATGGCGTGGAGCTGTCGTCCGGCGCGATCCGTAACCATCGTCCCGACATCATGAAGAAGGCGTTTGAAATCGCCGGCTATGGCGAAGACGTGCTGATCGAGAAATTCGGCGGCATGTATCGCGCCTTTCAATATGGCGCGCCGCCGCATGGCGGTATTGCGCCCGGCGTCGACCGCATCGTCATGCTGCTCGCGGAAGAGGAAAACCTGCGCGAGGTGACGCTGTTCCCGATGAATCAGCGCGCCGAAGACTTGCTGATGGGCGCGCCGTCGGAACCGACGATGAAGCATCTGCGCGAATTGCACATCAGGCTGAATCTGCCGGAGGCCAAAGCGTAAGCCGTCGTCGCCGAGGCGCGCGTTGCGGAGTTGAAGACGTGTTCAGCCAGCGGCAGAAAGAGATTCTCGCGGCGATCACGCAGGGACTGAGCCTGCCTCAATATTCGTCCCCTGTTCATGTCGACCAGACTCCGGGATACATCGATTCGCCAATCGAGGTTCACGACTTCGCGGTCGCGCTCATGGGGACGATCGGGGCAACGGTCGCCTTTATCGGCGAGCGCCGCGGTCTCGGCGCCCAGCGTGTGACGGTCGATCGACGACACGCTGGCCTGCTGTTCAACGAGATCGCCTATTTCTTTCAAAGCGGCTGGCAATTCGACATTAGCGCCGTGCATACGGCGGTGAATAATTTCTATCGCACCCGCGACGGGCGGCACATATTCTTCAATGGCGCCTATCAGCATCTGCGCGACGGCATATTGCGCTATCTCGACTGTCCAAACGAACCCGAGGCGATCGCCAAGAGCGTCGCGCGTTTCGATGCGCAGCCGATCGAAGACGATCTTTCGGCGCTCGGTCTTTGCGCCGCGATCCTGCGAACCCCCGAAGAATGGCGGACGCATCCGCAAGGCCGCGCGATCGCCGATGCGCCGCCGATCGAGCTCTTGCGGCATGGCGACGCCCCGCCTGTTGCGCTTCCAACCGCGAACGCGCGGCCGCTCGAGCGGCTCCGCGTTCTCGATCTTACGCACGTCGTCGCCGGACCGACGATCGGCAAGCTGCTCGCGGAGCACGGCGCCGACGTCATTCACTGCCGCAACCCCTATCTCGACCACATCCTCGGCTTCGACATCGACACGTCTTTCGGGAAGAAGGCCGCCTATATCGACCTGCGCGCCGACGCTGATCGCGCCCGCACTCTGGATCTCGTTTCCGACTGCGACGTGTTCGTGCAGGGATTTCGATGGGGATCGCTGGCCAACCGTGGATTTAGTCCGCAGGAGTTATGGCGGATCAACCCGCGCCTGATCTACGTCGAGGTCAACGCCTACGGCTTCCAAGGCCCCTGGGCCGAGCGGCGCGGCTGGGAGCAGCTCGCTCAGGCCGCGACTGGCCTCGCCGCGACGCACAGCGCGAAACTCGGCGAACCTGCGCTCATTCCAGCCTATTTCAATGATTACGGTTCAGGTTGTCTCGGCGCTCTCGGCGTTCTCGCCGCACTACTGCGCCGCGCTGAGGAAGGCGGCCGCTGGATCGTTCGTATATCGCTCGCCGGGACGGCGATGCTCGGCATAGGTTTCGCCGCCAACGCGGAAGCGCCAGTTCCAATCGGCCAGGACGATCTCAATCGTTACCTGGTCGACCAGGACTCGCCGATCGGCCTGCTAACGCGGGTTGCGCCGGCGATTCAGTTGGAAAAGACCCCACCCTATGTCGACCGGGCTGGAAGCTTTCCTGGTTCCTCAACGTTGGACATCGGGTGGGGACCTGACCCTGTCGCCCCCATCGCGCCGCTGCACCGGCCAACCTCGATCTTCCGGCGCAGCGTCGCACATATGCGCGGACGGCAAATCCTCTGACTGCTCAGAGCCGGCGTTAATACGTATCGTGCCTGTTGTCGCGCTTGTTGTGCCGCCCGCTCCCATAGTATTCGCGACGGCCATTCTTGTCTTCAAGCTCCTTGCTGGTCATCTTGAAATTGCGATCGAACTTGAGATCATACCGTTTTCCGTCCTGACAATTGGCGTCATCGACCTCGAATTTTCCGTCGTCGAATTCCATTTTGCCGCCGGAACATCCCATGTCTTTCATCGCCGATCGGATGCTTGACTTCTCCTGATCGGTGAGCCGACGGTCGGCCTGAGCTGGAGTCGCCGCCAATCCGACCAGTCCGAGAAGCGCGATGCAAGTCGCCAGAATACGCATGTTCGAGCCCTTTCTCTTGCAGTGGCGACCGCAACCAAGCCGCGGCTGCGCCATGCCGCCCAAAGGATGGGCGATCTGCGGCCATATGAAGCGCAATCCGCGATCGGAAAGGGTCGCTCGCAATTGTTTTGCGCTTCGCTTGCCTACCTGAGCGCGCTCGCCTATAAGCGCCGCGGCGCTTGCGTTTCCGACACCCCTGGAGGCGAAGCAGCGCCTTTTCTTTTGACTTAAAGGACACCGACATGGCCGAGACCAAAAAGCTCGCGGCCACGGTGCGCAGCGGGACAGGCAAGGGGGCCGCCCGCAGCGTTCGCCGTGAGGGCCGCATTCCAGCAGTTCTGTATGGTGGCGGCGAAGCGCCGCAGCCGCTCTCGCTCGACAAGAAGAACGTGACCCACCTGATCTTTTCCGGTCACTTCCTCACGACGATTTTCGAGCTCGACATCGACGGCAAGAAAGAGCGCGCGATCCCGCGCGACTATCAGCTCGATGTCGTCAAGGATACGCCGATCCATGTCGATTTTCTGCGCCTGAAGCCAGGCTCGCGGCTGCGGGTCAACGTGCCGGTGCATTTCATCAACCAGGAGGCGGCGCCCGGCATCAAACGCGGCGGCGCGCTCAACATCGTCTACCACACGGTGGAGATGTGGGTGCCGGCCGACAATATTCCGGAAGCCGTCACCGCCGATTTGACGGGCATGGACTTCAACGATTCGCTGCATATTTCGGCGATTCCGCTCCCGGAAGGATGTAGGCCGACAAATCCGGACAAGGATTTCACCGTGGCGAGCCTGTCGCCGCCAGCGGGCGGCGCCGCCGAGGAAGAAGCTCCGACCGCAGCGGCGCCTGCAGCCGCTCCCGCCAAGGACGAAAAGAAGAAGTAAGCGCTGCAAAGCTTGCCGTGATAATGGCCGGGTTCGCCCGGCCATTTTTTTGTCAGAGGCTCACATGCTGCTCCTCGTCGGACTCGGCAATCCCGGACGCGCTTACGCCAGGAACCGGCACAATATCGGCTTCATGGCGCTCGAAGCGATCGCCAGGCGCCATGCCTTCCCAAAGGCGCGGGCGCGCTTCCAAGGCCTCATCAGCGAGGGAACGATTGGCGGCGAACGCGTCATGCTGCTCGCGCCGCAAACCTTTATGAACGAGAGCGGCCGCTCGGTCGGCGAAGCGGCGCGTTTTCACAAGATCGGCCTCGATGAGATCGTGGTCCTTCACGACGAACTCGATCTCGCGCCGGGAAAATGCCGGATCAAGACGGGCGGCGGCGTCGCAGGCCATAACGGGCTGCGCTCGATCACAGCCCATATCGGCAACGACTATAAGCGGTTGCGGCTCGGCATCGGCCATCCCGGCGATAAGGCGCTGGTGCATTCCTATGTGCTGAGCGATTTCGCCAAGAGCGAGGAGCCCTGGGTGGCTGCGCTCTGCGAGGCGATCGCCGAAAACGCCGCGCTCCTCATCAAGGGCGACGACGCCGGGGTACAGAACAGGCTGCATCTCGCGATGGACGCGAAGGGCTTCGGGACGCTGAAACGCGTGGGCGAGGCATAGTCGCGGCTTCGGCGGATCCGGCGCGAGCGAAACGGTTCAGCGAGCCGCCGCGCGCGCAAAGGCTTCGAGAGACTTGCGCACAGCCGGCCCTTTCACAAAATCCCGCAACCGCCTATATTCAATTTGCCGTCGCTTGCGGCGGCTATGGCGATAAACGGACACCGTAATAAACCATTCGGACCCGGGGGCGGTACCCGGCGCCTCCACCTAAGCCCGTCGCCTGCGGCGGGTTTCGGCGGGGGCGAAATAGGATCGACGAGGGCGTAAAGGGTGATTTTTCGCTCGGCATGATACCGCCGTTATCGGGTCAAACCTTATAGTTGCCAACGACAACTATGCTCCGGTGGCCGTCGCTGCGTAATGCAGCGCCCAAACTGGGAATTAAGCCCTAGGGGTTTGCACTTCTAGGCGGGGTCAGGAGGCGCCTGGCAACAGAAGCCTCCACTTAATTCTTTTCGCGCCGCGCCGCGGTGGCGCAAAGCGCGGCAACATGATGGTCGGAAGCGGCAGCCGGACGACCATGCAGATGGCGGTTTGGCGCGAAGCAATGGCCAAAGACATTATTCGTTACGATCTTCTCGTCCAGGACGCCATGCGCGGCGTCATGCGCAAAGTGCTGAACGACGCCGCGGAAAACGGCTATCTGCCGGGCGATCATCACTTCACCATCAGCTTCCGCACCGACGCGCCGGGCGTGACGATTTCGCGTCGCCTCGCCGAGCAATGGCCGCGCGAACTGACGATCATCCTGCAGCATCAATATTCGAATCTCGAAGTCGACGACGAAGGCTTCGGCGTCACTTTGTCCTTCCGCTCGATCCCCGAGCATCTTTACGTGCCCTTCGCGGCCGTCACCGGCTTCTTCGATCCCGCGGTCAAATTCGGCTTGAGCTTCGAGGATGCAGAAGATGATGCGGATGAGGAGACGGAAGAGGAGTCGCCTTCGGCAGGTCCGAGCCTTCTCAAGAAGCCGGAGCCGGTCAGGGAGCTCAAGCCGGTCAAAACCGAGCCCGCCAAGGTCGAGCCCGCAAAGGTCGAGTCTAAGTCAGAGCCGGCCAAGGCGCCGGCCGGCGAGAAGCTAAGAAAGCTCCGGACCGTCGAAACGAAAGAGGAAGGCGACGACAAGATCGTCTCGATCGACGCCTTCCGCAAAAAGCCCTGATGGGCGAGATCGTCAATCTGCGCCGCGCCCGCAAACAGCGCGATAGGCGCGCGAAGGACGATCAGGCGCAGGCGAACCGCGCCGCGCATGGGCGTTTGAAATCCGAACGCGAAATTAGCGCCGCGCAGGCTCGTTTAGAGACGGCGAGGCTCGACGCGCATAAGCGCGATCGGGAAGCGGACGATCAAGCGTGAGCGAGGCTTTTACGCCTCAAGACGCCAACTCCCGCCGGGTCGTCAAACATTCGGTCGTTATCGCCGGCCACCGAACCAGCGTGTCGCTTGAGGACGCCTTCTGGCGGGCGCTGAAGGACATTGCGACACAGGAAGGCATCTCGCTTGCGGCGCTGATCGCGCGGGTGGACGCTGGGAGAGGCGAAGCAAATTTATCCTCGGCGTTGCGGGTGTTCGTGCTGGAACGGGCGCTGGGGCGTTCTTGAACCCCTCCGAGTCCGCTGGCCAAAGTCGCTAGCGAGGTCGCAATTTCGCCGAGAGCAGTCGCTCTCCCGCTCTGGTTACGCCGGCTCGTTTTCTACTTCAACCGACTCTGCAAAAAGCAAGGCGCGGTGTGACACGGCAAGTTCTCTCGGCAGGCCGAACGCATAAATGAGGCCGATGACGAGGTCGCCCAAGCCCAGCAGAGCGGCAATCAAACCAACATCGCCGAACACGCCAGCCGGAATGAGCACGATCGCCGCGACATAACGGAGTAACGACTCCCAATAGACCAATGCGCCGCGCTGGATCAGATTCCGCGAGGCGAAAATCAGCACAACGCAGGTGTAAGCTAAAAATCCTGCAATAAGCCATCCCCACACGGGCGAACAGATATTCAGTCCAATCGCCCGATAAAGCGGCGGGAACGTCAAAAATGAGGCCAAGACGGCGTTGTAAACACCAGACCAAAAGACAAAGGTCGACATTTTGAAGGGCATGCGTGCGCCTTACGCTTGCGAGCGTTCATATCGTTGGCGCCCGCCGAATGGTTGTCATTCAATCGCGATGCAGCGGTCGTTTCAGCTTTTCCATGACCTGATCGATCGAGAAAGTCGCGGCCTTCTGACGAGGCGGATAGTCTTTGAACGTCGCCAGATATCGTCCGACATAGGTCTGTGCGGGGATCAGCATGAACGCATGATCGAGCAGCCAGTCGTAATAGGTGTTTGACGTTATGTTCGCGCGCTCATAGGGGTCCATGCGGAGGTTGAAAATCAGCGGCACGCGAAGATTGGTCAGCGGCTCGGCCCAAACGCGCAACGTGCCCGGCGCTCTTTGTTCTGAAAAAACGAACTTCCAATTGTCAAACCGAAGTCCCGTCAGATCGCCATCATCGGATATGTAAAAGAACTCTCTGCGCGGGCCCTTATCTTCCTCGCCTGTCAGATAGGGTAGTAGATTGTAACCATCCAGATGGACTTTGTAGTTGGATTTTCCGATCTTGTAACCCTTCAGCAATTTTTCCTTTATGTCCGGCACGCCTGCGGCTGCGAGAAGCGTCGGCATCCAGTCGAGATGCGAAATGATCTCGTTGGACACGGAACCTGGCTTGATCTTGCCAGGCCAGCGAACCATCGCCGGCACGCGATAGGCGCCTTCCCAGTTGGAGTTCTTCTCGTTGCGGAAGGGCGTCATCGCCGCATCCGGCCAAGAATTCATATGGGGCCCGTTGTCGGTCGAATAGAAGACGATCGTCTGATCCTCAATCCCGAGATCTTTGATCTTTTGAAGAACGGTCCCGACGTTCTTATCGTGATCGATCATCACATCCGCATATGGCCCGTTCCAGCGCCCCGATTGGCCGACGCTTCTGGGTTTTGCATGCGTGCGAAAATGCATGTGGGTGAAGTTCAGCCACAGAAAAACTGGCTTATCGGCTTTCACCTGCTTTTCGAGGAAATCAACGACTCTAGCGGCTACGTCGTCATCGATGGTTTCCATTCGCTCCCGGGTCAGCGGCCCTGTGTCTTCGACTTTCTGACCGCCATTCGCCGTCGCGAAGCTGTGGATGACGCCGCGCGGGCCGAAATCCTTGCGAAAATTGGGGAATTCCGGGTCGTTGGCTTTCGGATAATCCGGCAGTTCGGGCTCTTCCTCAGCATTCAGGTGATAAAGGTTTCCATAGAATTCGTCGAAGCCATGCGCCGTAGGCAGAAACTCATCCTTGTCGCCAAGATGGTTCTTGCCGAATTGGCCTGTCGCATAGCCTTGCGCCTTGAGAAGCTCGGCGATCGTCGGGTCTTCCTTGCGCAATCCGAGGTCCGCGCCCGGCAGACCGACTTTGGTTAGGCCGGTGCGCAATCCGCTCTGCCCCGTAATGAAAGAGGCGCGTCCCGCGGTGCAGCTCTGTTCGCCATAATAATCCGTAAAGATCATGCCTTGCTGGGCGATGGAGTCGATATTGGGCGTACGATAGCCCATCAGTCCGTTGGTATAGGCGCTAATGTTCGACTGTCCGATATCGTCGCCCCAAATCACCACGATATGTGGTTTTTTTGTCGTCTGGGCTTGCGCAGCAGCGAGCGGGCTAGCCAACGCGCCCGCGAGCGTTAAGACCGCAACTAGTCGCATGAACGCCCTCCCTCTCTTGTGATCGATTGCCTATATTTTCCCACAGATAGCCCCCTCCTTGGCTTCTACAAGGCTAAACCGAGCCTGCAAGCGCCGCGTTTGAACGCCAATCGCAACGCCAATTGCAGGCTTGCCGATCGAGCAAACGGAATGAAAATAGTGCGGGTGTTCGGCTTCGTCGCATTCACATTAGCGGTTTTTTTCTTGCGCCCGGCGCTGGCTCTGGACGCTCTTCCGTCTTGGAACGACGGTGCCGCCAAGCAGGCGATCATCGCCTTTGTCGCTCGGACGACAGCCGATGGCGGGCTCGAATTTGTAAAGCCTGAGGATCGCATCGCCGTTTTCGACAATGACGGAACGCTCTGGACCGAGTGGCCCGCCTATTCGCAACTCTTCTTCGCGCTCGATCGGGTGAAGGCGCTTGCGCCCAAACATCCCGAATGGCGCAAGAAGCAGCCCTTCAAGGCGGCGCTGGAAAATGATTTCAAGACTCTCGCCTCTGGGGGCGAGAAAAATGCATTGCGTCTCGTCACCGCAACGCATGCGGGCAATACGCCGGAGGAATTCCAGGCGATCGTCGCGCAATGGCTTGCAACGGCGCTCCACCCTCATTTCAAGCGACGATACGATGATCTCGTTTATCAGCCTATGCTTGAGTTGCTCGCCTACCTGCGCGCCAATGGTTTCAAGACCTATATCGTTTCGGGGGACGGCTCCGAATTCATCAGAGCTTTCGCCGAACGTGTCTATGGCGTGCCGCCGGATATGATTATTGGCTCGACGATCGTTACGAAATTCGTCGTCAAAGACGGCGCGCCCATGCTCTTGCGAGAACCCAAAATCAACTTCATCGACGACAAGGCTGGAAAGCCCGTCGGGATCAATGAATATCTTGGTCGACGTCCCATCGCCGCCTTCGGCAATTCCGACGGCGATTTCGAAATGCTGCAATGGACGACCGCCGGCAAAGGCGCGCGCTTCGGCCTCATTATTCACCACGACGACGCGCAGAGGGAGGCCGCCTATGACCGCAACTCTTCCGTCGGGCGCCTGAACCGCAGTCTCGACGAGGCGCAGGCGCGTGGATGGATTGTCGTCAGCATGAAGAATGATTGGAAGAGTGTTTTTTCAAAATCCGGTCCCTAGGTGGGACGGAGCGCCCGCGGCCACGGTCTTGGCCGCCCAATCTCGTGATTCCCCATCCGTTCTCCTATATGATGGGAGAATCATGAAAAGCAGCCTATCGTCCCAGCCCGACGATTATACGCCGCAGACGGGCGGGCTCGCCGCGCGCGCGGCGGCGACCGGAAGGCCGCGCTATCTCGATGCGCTCAATCCCGAGCAGCGCGCCGCGGTCGAGACGCTCGACGGTCCGGTGCTGGTGCTCGCCGGCGCCGGCACCGGCAAGACTCGGGCGCTGACGACGCGCATCGCCCATATTCTGGCGCTCGGCAAGGCGCGCGCCTTTGAAATCCTCGCCGTCACCTTCACCAACAAGGCGGCGCGCGAAATGCGCGAGCGCGTCGAGGCGCTGGTCGGCGAAGGTGCGCAAGCCATGCAATGGCTCGGTACGTTTCACGCGATCAGCGCCAAGATCCTGCGCCGCCACGCCGAACTCGTCGGCTTAAAGCCAAACTTCACCATTCTCGATGTCGACGACCAGATTCGCCTGTTGAAGCAGGTGCTGCAGGCCGAGAATATCGACGACAAGCGCTGGCCGGCGCGCGCGCTCGCCATGCGCATCGACGGCTGGAAGAATCGCGGACTGACCCCGGCGCAGCTTCCCGCCGGCGAGGCCGAGAGCTTCGCCAACGGCAAGGGCGCGGCGCTTTACGCGCTCTATCAGGAGCGGCTCAAGGTTCTGAACGCCGTCGATTTCGGCGATCTCCTGATGGAGAGCCTGCGGCTGTTTCGCGACAATCCGGACGTGCTCGCCGATTATCAGCGCCGGTTCAAATATATTCTCGTCGACGAATATCAGGACACCAATATCGCGCAATATCTGTGGCTGCGGCTGATCTCGCAGGCGCGCGCGCCGGGGCAACAAAATCTCTGCTGCGTCGGCGACGACGATCAAAGCGTCTATGGCTGGCGCGGCGCCGAGGTCGAAAACATCCTGCGTTTCGATCAGGATTTTCCTGGCGCGAAAGTAATCCGCCTGGAGCGCAATTACCGCTCCACCGGGCATATTCTCGCCGCCGCCTCGCATCTCATCTCGCACAATGAAGGAAGGTTCGGCAAAACGCTGTTCACCGATGGCGATGAGGGCGAAAAGCCGACGCTGACCGGCGTTTGGGACAGCCAGGAAGAGGCGCGGGTCGTCGGCGAGGACATCGAGCAGTTGAGCCGCAAAGGCGATTCGCTTGAAGAGATTGCGATTCTGGTGCGCGCCTCGTTTCAGATGCGCGAATTCGAAGAGCGCTTCGTCGAGATCGGCCTGCCCTATCGCGTCATCGGCGGTCCGCGCTTCTATGAGAGGCTCGAAATCCGCGACGCGCTCGCGTACCTCCGCTGCGTCGCCCAGCCGGCCGACGATCTCGCTTTTGAGCGCATCGTCAATACGCCCAAACGCGGGTTGGGCGACGCGACGCTGCAAATGCTGCATGAATATGCGCGGCGCGAACGCGTGCCGCTGATGCAGGCGGCGCGTTTTTTGACCGAGAGCGAGGAGCTTAAACCCAAGCCCCGCGGCGCGCTGCGCAGCCTTATCGGCGATTTCGATCGCTGGCGCACGCTGATCGATTCCAAGCCGCAGCATGAGCTTGCCGAGCAGGTCCTCGATGAATCCGGCTATACGGAGATGTGGCGCGCCGACAAGACGCCCGAGGCCGCCGGGCGACTCGACAATTTGAAAGAGCTTGTTCGGGCGATGGAGGCTTTTCCCGATCTCGCCGCGTTTCTCGAACATGTGTCGCTCGTCATGGAGACCGACAGCGCCGTTGATCAGGAGCGCGTGTCGATCATGACGCTGCATGGCGCAAAGGGCCTCGAATTCGAGACCGTCTATCTGCCCGGCTGGGAGGAGGGCCTCTTTCCAAGCCAGCGCACGCTCGACGAACAGGGACGCGCCGGCCTCGAAGAGGAGCGCCGGCTCGCCTATGTCGGGCTGACGCGCGCCAAGCGGCGCGCCAAAATTTATTTTGCCAGCAACCGGCGCATTCACGGTCTGTGGCAGCCGACCGTGCCCTCGCGCTTCATCGACAATCTGCCATCCGACAATGTCGAAGTGGTCGAAGCGCCGAGCGGCTCGCAATATGGCTCTTATGGCGTCTCGCGCTTCGCCAATCTCGACGTTTATGGTTCAGACTATGCGACGCCGGGCTGGAAGCGGGCGCAGGCGGCGCGGGGCGACAACGCGCGCAGCGACACGGCGCGCGAGTCGCGCGGCGCGCGCGGCAAGCAGCCGATGACGATCGACGGCGAAGTGATCGCGCGGTCATCCGGCGGATCGCGTTTTTCGGTCGGCGCGCGGGTGTTTCACTTGAAGTTCGGGCCGGGCTCCGTGGCGGCGGTCGACGGCAACAAGCTCACCGTCGATTTCGACAAGGCCGGCAGGAAGATGGTGCTGGAGAGTTTTGTCGAGGCGGGGTGAGTATAATATGCTGCCGTTGAGATATCTTAAAAGAGCAATTTTCGTTGCGGCGCTCCTTCGTTGTAGCGCTCCCAAGTCCCCAAAAAATGGACCGCTCAATTGACGCGTCAAAGCCGATGGTAAATTCCTCGCATCTTGAAGAGACGAGGAAACGCGATGCGCACCAACAGCCGCGACATCAAGCGCCGCCTTGAAAAGGACGGCTGGGTGCTTGAGCGCATAACCGGATCGCACCACGTCTTTCGCAATCCCAAAACTGGCGCCATAATCCCCTTGCCCCATCCGAAAAAAGACCTTGCCCTGGCCTGGTCTGGAAAATCTATAAGGCTGCGGGGTGGCCGAAGGACTGAGACGCATGACGCATTACGTCGCCATTGTCGAAGAGGAAGAAGGCAAGGCGGTCGGCGTCTGGTTTCCAGACTTGCCCGGTTGCGTCTCCGCTGGCGACTCATTGGACGCGGCGATGCTGAATGCCGCCGAGGCGCTCGCTCTGTGGATCGATGTTGCGAAAGAGCACGGCGACGATGTTCCGCCGCCACGCGCATTGACCGAGTTGAAGCGCGATCCCGAAATCGCGGAAGACATTGCGCGCTACATGGTCGCGCTCATTGAGCATCATCCGTTGCGTCAGGCTGCTTGATCCGTCGACTGTCGCGTGGATGGCCGCGACAAGCGCGGCCATGACGCGGTGAGAGACGCGATGAGATGACGCCTCGCTAAGCTAGATTCCAAGCCCGGCGCCACTGTAGCGTCGCCGCCACAGTCCGGCTTTTTCGGCGTCCGAGCGGCGACTGCGGGTCCTTGCCGATTCACAAGCCCGACGTCGCGCATTACTGTTTACGTCGAAGCACTGGCGAAGCGCCGCGCGTTTGCGCCATCGCACAGATTTTCACGCAAAAGACGCCCAGACCTCGCCGCGACGAGGTTCGCGCGAGGATGAGCCATGACTGCTGGCGAAAAGGCCGGGCGAATTTTCTATATCGCTGTTGCATCCGCGATCGTTTCGGCGTTCGCGGCGCCTGCGCTAGCGCATCAATATCCGCCGCGCCGCGCCGAAGTCTTCGACCCGCCGCCGCTCGTCGCGCTGTTTGGCGCGGCGCACGTCCCGACGCGGGCGCCGCTGGATAATCCCGATTTCGCCTTCACAGACGCCGCGCCCGCGGCAGCGTTGCTTGACGCCGCGCCGCGCGCCGCGCCAGCTCAGCCGGACCCGCTCGACCTCGCCTGGAGCCTGCAGCCCGCAGAGAACCGCGAACTCGCCTTGGCGCTCGACGCCTGGGCTGGCGAGGCCGCCGCAGCGCCGGATCGCCGCCGCCTGCGCGCGGCATTGGCCGCCGCTTACGCCGCCAAAAATTTCGCGCCCTTGTGGATCGAGAATGGCGAATGGCGCGCTTCGGCGCGGGCGGCGCTGGCGCGGCTCGCGCGCGCCGCCGACGACGGTCTCGATCTCCATGCATACGCCACGCCGGACTCGGAGAAGGTCGCGCCTGCGGCGGCGGACGATTTTGCCCTCTCGGAAGCGGTCGCCGCTTATGCGCTGCAGGCGCGCGGCGCTAGGGTCGACCCCGAGCGCATCTCTCGCCTCATCGGCGCGAAGACCACCCTGCCCGATCCGGCGCGCGCCGTCGTGGACATCGCCGGCGCCGGCGAAACCGCAGGCGATGCGCTGCAGGCCTATAATCCCGCGCATTACGGTTATCAGCAGCTGCGCGAAAAACTGATCGAGCTGAGGGCGCAGCGCGCCGCCGCGCCGGTTGCCGATCGACGTTACGCAGCCGCTGACGGCGTCTCGCAGAGCGACGCGCTGCCGCCGACAAGCAAGTCCAAACGGCGGCGCGCAGCCGCGCCCGCCAACGCTTCGACCGCGCGCGTCGAGGCTGAAATCATCGCCAATATGGAGCGCTGGCGCTGGCTGCCACGCGACCTCGGCGACGAGCGGGTCGAAGTCAACATCCCTGACTTTGAGCTCGCCGTCGTGCGCAACGGCGAGGTGACGCATCGCACGCGAATCATCGTCGGCAAGGAGACGACGCCGACGCCTATTTTCTCGAACGCGCTGCAATACATCATCGTCAATCCCTATTGGAACGTGCCGCCGTCGATCCTGAACAAGGAGATGCTGCCGAAGGCCAATGGCGACGTCGCCGCCATCGCGGCGAGCGGCTTCGACGTGTCCTATCGCCGCGGCAAGCTCGTGGTGCGCCAGCCGCCGGGCGAACGCAATGCGCTTGGCCGCATCAAATTCATGTTCCCGAACGACTTCTCGGTCTATCTGCACGACACGCCGTCGCGCAATCTGTTCGCCGCGTCGCATCGCGCCTTCAGCCATGGCTGCATGCGCGTCGATGCGCCCTTCGCGCTCGCCGAAGCCGTGCTCGGCCCCGGCGGCGGCTGGTCGGAGAGCCGCGTGCGCCGGCTGATCGGCGGTTCGGAACGCTACATCAATCTTTCGAAACCGCTGCCGATCCACATCGAATATTTCACCGCCTATGTCGACGAAGGCGGGCGAATCGTGCTGCGCCCTGATCTCTATGGCTATTCGGCGCGGGTGCGAACGGCGTTGGGGCTGGGCGCCTGATACGCATTTCGGTTGATCCGTTCGTTGCGACTGTCATTCCCGGCAGGCCGAAGGCCTGACCGGGAATCCAAGGCCACTCCAAGAATGCTGGTTTTGCTCTGGATTCCGGATCTCGCGCCTTGCGCGCGTCGGGAATGACCCCCGAGCCGTCGAAACGGATTTCGTATGAGTCCTTCACTTTCGCGGTAACGGACTGCGAGCATTTGCGTCGAGGTCTAAGGCCAACGCCGGGGGTGACAAGGGGCGCGGCGGCGTGGAAGAAGCTTATCTCATGTCCACAAGACGCTGCTAAGCTTCGAATGTCCCCGCCGCCCCTCCTCGCTCTGCAAGGCGTGACGCTGACTCTCGGCGGAAAGCCGCTGCTCGACGGCGCCGATCTCTCCGTCGCGCCCGGCGCGCGGCTGTGCGTCGTCGGCCGCAACGGCTCCGGCAAATCTACGCTGCTCAAGATCGCGGCGGGCGAAATCGAGCCCGACGGCGGGACACGCTTTCTGCAGCCCGGCGCGAGCTTACGCTATCTTCCGCAGGAGCCGGACTTTTCAGGCTTCCCCACCGCCCTCGCCTATGTCGAAGCAGGGCTTGGCCCGCTGGACGATCCTCACGTCGCCAGGACGCTGCTCAACGATCTCGGGCTCCAAGGCGATGAACACCCGGCGCACCTCTCTGGCGGCGAGGCGCGGCGCGCGGCGCTCGCCCGCGTTCTGGCGCCCGAGCCCGACATTCTGCTGCTCGACGAGCCGACGAACCATCTCGATCTGCCGACGATCCTCTGGCTTGAAGCAAAGCTTGCCGCGCTTCGCTCGGCGCTCGTCCTCATCAGCCACGACCGCCGCTTTCTTCAGGACCTGACCCGAGAAACGCTGTGGATCGATCGCGGCCAAACGCGCCATCTGGCGCGCGGCTTCAAGGAGTTCGAAGCGTGGCGCGACCGCGAACTGGAGGAAGAAGACAAGCAGCAGCACAAATTGGCGCGTAGAATCGTCGCCGAGGAACATTGGCTGCGCCACGGCGTCTCGGGTCGGCGCAAGCGCAATATGAAGCGGCTTGCCGGCCTGCATCATCTCCGCGCCGAGCGCCGCAACCGCGTCATGCCGACGGGCGACGTGAAGCTTGAAGCCAGCGAAGCGCAGCTTTCCGGCAAGCTCGTCATTGAGGCGATAAAGATCGGCAAATCCTACGGCGAACGCGTCATCGTCGACAATTTCACGACGCGCATTCAGCGCGGCGATCGCCTCGGAATCGTCGGGGCGAACGGCGCCGGCAAGACCACGCTCGTCAGTCTCCTGACCGGCGCGCTTGCGCCTGACGGCGGCAAGATTCGCCACGGGGCCAATATCGAGATGGCGACTCTCGAGCAAAGCCGGGCAAGCCTCGATCCGGCAACGACATTGCAGGACGCGCTGACTGGCGGCGGGTCCGACACGATCGAGATCAATGGCGAACGGCGTCACGTCGTCGGCTATATGAAAGATTTCCTGTTCAAGCCCGAACAGGCGCGCACGCCGATCGGCAGGCTCTCGGGCGGCGAACGTGGACGCCTGTTGCTTGCGCGCGCGCTAGCCAAGCCGTCCAATCTTCTCGTGCTCGACGAACCGACCAACGACCTCGATCTCGAAACGCTCGATCTCCTAGAAGAAATGCTCGCCGATTATCCCGGCACGCTCATCGTCGTCAGCCACGATCGCGATTTTCTCGATCGCGTCGCGACAAGCGTGCTGATGAGCGAAGGCGACGGGCGTTGGATCGAATATGCCGGCGGCTATAGCGACATGGTCGCGCAGCGCGGCAAGGGCGTCGAGACGCTCGGCGCGTCGGCCTCGACGCGGGACTCGAAAGAGAAGCCGGCGCCGCGCGAAAAGGCGGCGGCGAAACCGAAGCTTTCTTTCAAGGAGCAGCACGCGCTCTCAACTCTGCCTGGCAGGATCGACTCGTTGCGGGAGAAATGCGCCAAGCTGCATCGAGTGCTGGACGACCCGCAACTCTATGCGCGCGATCCGGCCGGATTCGCCAAAGCGAGCGAGGCTTTCGCCGCCGCTGAAGCCGATCTCTCCACTGCCGAAGAGGAATGGCTGGAGCTGGAGATTAAGCGCGAAGAGATAGAGGGGTAAACGGCGGCTCTTGCCTTAAGCCTGAGCGCGTTATCTTAGTACAGCAGAGCGGGAGGGAAACATGACCGACAAATCGGCTCCGGCGCCTTATGGCACAGTGACGCCCTATCTCTGCATCGCAGGCGCAGCTAAGGCGCTCGACTTTTATAAAGGCGCTTTTGGCGCCAAGGAGCGCGTGCGCGTTCAACTCCCCAATGGTCTGATCGCCCATGCAGAGATCATGATCGGCGATTCGATTGTTATGCTCGCCGATGTTTATGAAGAGGGTGGATTGACGCCGCCGAGAGCGCTCGGCGGTTCTTCGATAAGCCTAAATGTCTATGTGCCCGACGTTGATTCGAGCTTCGTCAAAGCGATCGAAGCCGGCGCGACCAAAGTCTGCGGGCTGCAAAATATGTTCTACGGCGATCGCAGCGGAACAGTTCGCGATCCTTTCGGCCATGTGTGGGTGTTATCGACGCGCAAGGAAGAGATCACTGTGGACGAGCTCAAACGCCGCGCGCTCGATATTTGTTATTCGCTCAACGCCGCGCCCGCAAAAGCAGGAGCGCGGTGACGAGCGGTCCCAAGGCGAGCGCCAGCAGCGCGTCAGAAAATTCGCCGGTCGCGCCTTTGATGAGGCCGACGAGATAAGGCCCGGCGAAGCCCGAAATATTGCCGATGGAATTGATCACCGCGACGCCGACGACGCCGTCTCCCGAACCGAGCGCCAGGGTAGCGAAGCTCCAAAAGGTCGGCAGCGCCGCGATCGCGCCGATGGCGGCGACGGACAGCGCGATCATCGACAGCAATGGCGTCGGCGCATAGGCGGCGCAGGCGAGTCCGATTGCGCCAATGACGCTGGCAAGCGCCGTGTGGCCAATGGTCTCGCGCCGGCGGTCGGAGCTGCGGCTCCACGCCCACATCGCGAGCGCGGCGCAGATGTAGGGAATCGACGCCAGCAAACTTGTGGAGACGACGCCAAAGCCGAACGCCTTGATGATTTGTGGAAGCCAGAAGCTCAAGCCGTAAAGGGCGATGACGATGCCGAAATAGGCGACGCCGAGAATGAGAACGCGCATATCCTTCAGCGTGCGCCAATGGTCGCCATGATCCTTGCCGGATTCGCGCTCGAGCACGGCGCGCAACGAGGCTTTTTCGCCGGGAGTGAGCCATTTCGCCGACTGAGGTCCGTCAGGCAAATAAAAGAAGCAGACAATCCCGAGAATGACCGACGGCAGCGCCTCCATCAGGAACAGCCAGCGCCAGCCGCTGATCCCCCCGACACCATCCATCGTCGCCAGGATGAGCCCGGAGATCGGCGATCCGATCGCGCTCGACACAGGCACCGCGATGAGAAAGCCGGCGAGAACGCGCGCGCGCTGTGCGGCGGGAATCCAATAGGTGAGATAGAGAATGACGCCGGGCGCAAAACCGGCTTCCATCACGCCGAGCAGCAGCCGCAGAACCACGAAGCTCGCCTCGTTCCAAATGAAGGCGGTGAGCGCCGAAACGAGGCCCCAGCTGACCATGATCCGCGCAATCCACATGCGCGCGCCGACGCGGTGCATGATGTAATTGCTCGGCGCTTCGAACAGGCAATAGCCGATAAAGAAGACGCCGGCGCCCCAGCCGAAGAATTCCGGGGTGAAGCCGAGTTCGCCATTCATCGTCAGCGCCGCGAAGCCGATGTTCACGCGGTCGAGATAAGCGACGATAAAGGCCGTGACGAGAAAGGGGACCAGTCGCCGCGCCGCCTTCGCGACGACGCGATCGGCGTCGACGACCTCGCGCGGCGCTTGCGGCTTTCGTGCGGCTGCAAGCGCCGCTTCTGACATGGCTAGGCTCGCTCAAAGCGCATGAGATGATGCCAGCGATGCGGGATGTCGCCGGCCAGGCGTTCGAGACCCGCCGCCTGCGCCTGCCGCTCCAAAAGCGACAATGGCTCCGGGTAGTCGCTGGTCGAGACATGCTCGTAGATCGCGTCCTTTTCGGCGCGCGAAAGCCCGGTCCAATCCTTCTCGATCCAATCGAAGTAATGCTTCAAATAGTCTTCGCGGGTTTCGTTTTCCTCGCGCATCGTGTCGACGAGCAACAGCACGCCGCCGGGCGCGAGCGCGCGCGCCGCGCGGTGGAAAAACTCCGCTTTGTCCTCGGTCGCAAGATGATGAAGAACGAAACTGCTGTGTATGACGTCGTAGGTCACGCCGTCAGCGAGCGCCGACAGCATGTCGCTATGCGCAAGCCGCACCGGACATGGCAGGGATTTGAGATTCTCGGCGGCAAGCGCCAGCGCAGTGTCGGAAAGATCGACCCCCTTGTAGCTCGCCGGCGGGACGCGGCTCAAAATCGGCGCGAAAACATGCGCATCGCCGCAACCGAGATCGAGCAGGGAAAAGTCGCCGCCCCGGAAACGCGCGCGCAAGGCGCGTTCGACCTCCTCGCTGAGCGCAGCGTGAAACATGAAATCCTTGACGACGACCTTCTTATAGGTGTCCCAAAGATCGAAAATCTCGCCTGAATAGGCGTTGGTCACACGAGCGTCCATAGAGCCAGCCCCTTCGTCGTCGCTTTACTTAAGAGCGAAGCCCAGCGCATTCAAAGCCTCGCGGATTCGTTCGCGTCCGCTCAACGCCTCCGGCCCGCGCACCCGCGACAACGCCTGTCGAATCCAGCCCTGATCCGGCAGGCCCTGCTCCTTCTGGAACTCCTTGAACTTTTCATCGAGCGTCTCGATCGCCTCGCGCTGCGCATCGCCCCAATGATATTGCTCGCGATGAAGCACCGCTCCCTGACCGAGGCGCGGTTTGACCGCGGCGTTGGCCGCCGGATCGGGAACGCCGACGGCCATGCCGAAGACGGCGAAGACGTTCGGCGGCAGGTTCAGTTCCTTCGCCACGTCTTCCGGCTTGTTGCGCATCGCGCCGATATAGCAGCAGCCGAGGCCGATCGATTCAAGCGCAGAGACGGCATTCTGCGCGGCAAGCGCGGCGTCGACGACGCCGGTCAGGAACATTTCAAAGTATGACAGTCCGGCCGCATCGCGGCCCCTATCGCGCCCGAGATTCTCCAATCGCGCGAGATCGCAAAGCCAAACGAGAAACAGCGGCGCATTGTGGATATGTTTCTGACCGCCGGCGAGGTCCGCAAGACGGGTTTTGCGGGCCTGATCCTCTACGGCGACGACGCTCCAGACTTGCAGATTCGACGATGTCGACGCCGACTGCGCGGCGGCCACAATGATCTCCAGCGCGCCTTCGGGCAGCGGCTCGCGCAGGAAATTTCGATGCGAACGATGCGCAAGAATAAGGTCGAGCGTGTCGTTCCACTGCGTCGGCTTTGGCGAGTCGTCGCGACGATAGCGCTCAAACATCGCCGCCGCGCCGCGAGGATCGAAGGGTTGCAGGCTTAAAGGCTTGTTCATGAGCTTCCAATTGTAAAAGGATGCGCGGCAAGCCAAGCTTGTCACAGCGCTCTTGCCTCAGTTTAGCAAGCCGGGCGCAACGGTCCAACACTTCGGGTTGGAAGACTTCAGACCGGTTTAGGCACCAGTATCGCGCGGAAGTCGTTGACGTTTGTGCGCGTGGGCTTGGTCACGATGAGGTCGCCAAGCTTCTCGAACGCGGTATAAGCGTCATTATTCGCGAAGAGCGCCTTCAGATCGACGCCTGACTTTTTCGCGCGCTCGAAGGAATCCGCGGTCATGATCGCCCCGGCGTTGTCTTCGCTGCCGTCGATGCCGTCGGTGTCGCAGGCGATCGCCGATATGCCGCCAAAGCCTTCGAGCGCGAGCGTCAGCCCCAGCAGAAATTCGGCGTCGCGTCCGCCCCGCCCCTTGCCGCGCACCGTGACCGTCGTTTCGCCCCCGGAAATGATCGCGACCGGCGGCGCGAAAGGCTGGCCATGAAGCGCGATCTGCTTTGCGATGCCGGCGTGCACCAGCGCCACGTCGCGCGACTCGCCTTCAAGATCGCCGAGGATGCAGGGCGTGAACCCCGCCGCCTTAGCTACGGCAGCGGCCGCGTCGAGCGAGCCTTGCGGCGTAGCGATGAGAATGTTCTGCACTTTTTCAAAAATGGCGTCGCCGGGCTTGGGCGTTTCACATGCGCTCTCTTGCAGATGCGCCAGCACCGCCGCCGGCGCGTCGATCTTATATTTCGCGATGACGGCGAGCGCGTCTTGGCGCGTCGTCGGATCGGGAACGGTCGGGCCGGAGGCGATGACCGAGAGATCGTCATTGGGCACGTCGGAAATCATCAGCGCCACGACGCGCGCCGGCGCCGCGGCGCGGGCGAGACGCCCGCCCTTGATCGCCGAGAGGTGCTTGCGCACGCAATTCATCTCGGAAATATTCGCGCCGCTCTTTAACAGCGCCTTGTTGACCGCCTGCTTTTCCTCGAGCGTCACGCCCTCGGCCGGCAGCGCCATCAGCGCCGAGCCGCCGCCGGAAATCAGCGCGAGGACGAGATCGCCTTCGGAAAGCCCCTGCACTTTTTGCAAAATGCGCTTCGCGGCCTCGCGGCCTGCGGCGTCGGGAACCGGATGCGACGCTTCGATAACTTCGATGTGTTTTGTCGGCGCGCCATGCTCGTAGCGCGTGACGACCAGACCTTCGAGCGGACCGTTCCAATGCGCTTCGACCGCAGCCGCCATGGACGCCGCGGCCTTGCCGGCCCCAACGACGACGGTGCGGCCCTTCGGCAGCGCGATCTTCGCAAGATGGGGCGGCAGGCAGATCGCCGGCGATGCAGCGCCGACGGCGGCGTCAAACATTGCGCGCAGAAGCTGGCGGTGTTCTTGGGACATGGGCTTCGAAGTCCGTTCACAATTCGCTGTTGTTCCCTTCTCCCGCTTGCGGGAGAAGGTCGCGCCCAGCGTTTCGCGTTCTTACGCCGCCATCGCGTTGGCTTTTTCGATCAGCGCCTCGGCCATGCGGATCGAGGCGATGTCGATCAGGCGGCCGTCGAGAGAGACAGCGCCCTTGCCTTCCTTGGCGGCCTGCGCCATCGCGTCGAGAATGCGGCGCGCCTTGGTCACTTCCGCCTCGGACGGCGTGAAGACCTGATTGGCGAGCTCGATCTGCGACGGATGGATCGCCCATTTGCCTTCATAACCGAGCACCGCGGCGCGCTTGGCGGCGGCGATATAGCCGTCCGGATCGCCGAAGTCGCCGAACGGGCCGTCGATCGGGCGCAGGCCATAGGCGCGGCAAGCGACCATCATCCGCGTCTGCGCCGCGTGCCACTGATCGGCCCAGTAATATTCGCGATTGCCGCTCGCGTCCTTGTCGGTGAGCACGCCGTAATCCGGGTTGACGCCGCCGATGACGGTGGTGCGGGCGCGGGTCGACGCCGCATAGTCGGCGACGCCGAAGGACATCGCCTCAAGGCGCTTGGACGACTGCGCGATGGCTTCCACATTGGCCATGCCGAGCGCGGTCTCGATGAGGATTTCGATGCCGATCTTCTTGGTGCGCTTTTTGTACTGCTCGATCTGCGTGATCATCATGTCGATCGCGTAGACGTCGGCCGGAACCCCGACCTTCGGGATCAGCACGATGTCGAGACGCGGGCAGTTTTCGAGAACGTCGACGACGTCGCGATAGCAGTACTGCGTGTCGAGACCGTTGATGCGCAGAGTCATCACCTTCTTGCCCCAGTCGATGTCGTTGAGGCCCTGGATGATGTTCTTGCGCGCCTGTTCCTTGTCGTCGGGCGCGACGGCGTCCTCAAGATCAAGGAAGATCTGATCGGCTTTCGACTGCGCGGCTTTTTCAAACATGCCCGGCGCCGATCCCGGCACGGCAAGCTCAGAGCGGTGGAGACGCGGCGTCGCCTGCTCAATCAAAGTGAAGCTCATATCATTACCCCTTCCTGTTGAATTAGCCTGTGGCCCCGAGGCCGGCGGCGACGCAGCTGATCGAAAGCAGCAGAGGCACTTTGACGGCCTCCTTCTCCGCTTCGTCCTTTGCCTCGCGGAACCGGCGAAGCAGGGCCACCTGCTCGCGATTGACCTCGTTGATGGTCTGCAGGCGATGCGACAGCCGCGCCTGATATTCCTTGAAACGATCCGCCAGTTCGACGCCGCCGGTGACGCGCAGCGCCATCTCGCGCGTCAAGCCAAATTCCTCTTCGATCGCCTTGAAGATTTTGGTTCGAACGGCTTCGTCCGCGACAAGTCCGGCATATTGCCTGGCGATCGAGAGATCGACGAGCGCGAGCGTCTTCTCGACCTCGTCGATAATGAGCCGGAACATCCGC
The DNA here is from genome assembly GCF_021731785.1 of Methylocystis sp. Lineage (GTDB taxonomy): Bacteria > Pseudomonadota > Alphaproteobacteria > Rhizobiales > Beijerinckiaceae > Methylocystis. The sequence goes on along the minus strand of NZ_JAKFWS010000013.1, from coordinate 2,314 downwards.
GAATCTTCGAACATGCGGCGCAAGAGCTCGAAACCGCGGTCGCCGCGCACGTCAATGAAGTTCTTCAACCCCGAGCCGACCCCGTACCAGCCGGTGATCGAATGGCGGTTCTGCGCCCAGGCGAAAACCCAGGGGATCGCGCGCAAATCCGCGAGGCTTTTGGCGCCGAAGCGCCGCGCCGGCCGCGACCCGATGTTGAGAAGCGAAATCTCTTCGAGCGGGCTCGCGGCCTGGAAATAGGCGACAAGGTCGGGATCGCCGATAAATTTCGCGTAAGCGGCAAAGGAAGCGCCGGAAATCTCCTCAAGCGCCTCGTCGAATTCAGCATGCGGCGCCAGCGCTTCCTCGCGTTCGGACTTTAGCGCGTGCTGGAACACAGACGACGCCAAGAGTTCCATCTGGTAGGCCGCCGTGCCGCGATTGGCGTATTTGAACGAGACGACCTCGCCCTGCTCGGTGACTCGGAACCGCCCGCGAATCGAGCCCGCCGGCTGCGCCGCGATGGCGTGGCCGGTCGGCGCGCCGCCGCGCGACACCGAGCCGCCGCGTCCATGGAAGAAAGCGATCGCGACGCCCTGCTCCCGTCCAACCTGAGAGAGGCGCGCCTGCGCCTTGAACAGCTCCCAGTTCGACGACAAAAAGCCGCCGTCCTTGTTGGAGTCGGAATAGCCGATCATCACCTCTTGCAGATTGCCCTGCCAGCGCGTCGAGCGGCGCACGACGGGAACCTGCAGGAGATCGCGCATGATCGCCGGCGCGGCGCGCAGATCGCCGATCGTCTCGAAGAGCGGCACGATCGGCAACGTCAGTATCTCGACGCCGGGTTCGTCAAGGAACAGCCCCGCCTCCTTGGCGAGCAGATAGACGCCGAGCACGTCGACCGCCGAACGCGTCATCGACAAAATGAATCCGCCGAAGGCTTCGCGGTCGAGCTGCGCCCGCATCTCGGCGACCACTTCGAACATCTCGATGACGTCGCGCGTATCAGCTGAGAGCTTGTCGCGCGGAACAGGCGTCGTACGCGGCTTTGCAAGCTCGGCGAGAAGCCACTGGCGCCATTCGGGAGCATCGAGGTCTGGCGGCGTCGCGCCGCCAGTCTTTATGCGCCACAGCTCCTCGAGCGCCTGCGTGGTGCGGGTGGTGTTCTGGCGGATGTCGAGGCGCACCGTGCTGAAGCGGAAGGTTTCCACCGCGCGGCGCAGCGGGCGTACGAGATCCGTCGCAAGCGCGTCGCTCTTGGCTTCATTGAGCGCCTTTTCGAGCGCCAGCACGTCGGCGATGAGTTCGTCGGCGCTCGCATAGCGCGGACCAGTCGTCGGCTCGGCGTTAACGGCGCGCAGCGTCTGATCGAGCTTGCGCAGGATCGTCGAAACGAACTGCCGGTAAGGCTCGTTCTGATTGCGCGCTTCGATGACGGGACCGTCCGGCAGCGCGGCGAGACGTTCAGCCAATTCCTCGCGGAACGACGCAGGTATATCAGCGGCGCGCTGACTGATCGACAGCATGCGCGCGAGATCGACGAAGCGCGTTCGATAGTAGTGGAGGCTCGCGGAGGCGTTTTCGCGCATCGTGCGGCGCGTAACGTCGTTCGTCACGAACGGATTGCCGTCGCGGTCGCCGCCAATCCAGGAACCGAACTGGAAGAAGGGCGCGACTTCGAACGTCTCGTTTGGATAGTGACGTTTCAGCGCACGTTCGCAGGACGACAGAAGCTCCGGCGCGAGATCGAAAAGGCTCTCGTGAAAGAAGTGCTGACCCCAGGCGACTTCCTGATCGACAGTGGGTTTCTCGAGGTGCAATTCGCCAGTGAGCCACAGAAGTTCGATCTGATCATAGATCGACTTGACCAGCGCTTCGCGCTCGCGGTCGGTCCAGCGGGTCGATTCAAGTTCGCGCATCAGCAGATAGATGCGGCGATACTTTTCAAGGATCGAAACGCGCTTCGCCTCGGTCGGATGGGCGGTGATGACGGGGCGGATGCGCAGCGTCTGCAATTGCGCGCGAATCTCATCGGCGGCGACTCCCGAAGCCGCGGCGCTCGACAAGACGTAGTCGAACGTGCCGAGCAGCTTGTCGTGGCCTTTCTCGCGCTCGATCCGCCGGCGCCGGCGCATGGCGTAGGCCTGTTCGGCGATGGAGACGAGCTGAAACAGGATGCCCTGCGCCTGAAGCGCGCGCGCCATCTGGCGCGGCTCGAGACCCGCGCCCGCCTTGGAGTCGCGCACCACCGCCTCGATCTCCGGCGTGTGACGGCGAATGACGGTGAGCAACTGTTCACGCAGAAAAGCGGACGCTTCGGTGACCGAACGAGTCG